>DALYSR010000074.1:0-16898 GCA_031991825.1 Paracoccaceae bacterium | reverse complement strand
ACATCCGCTGGTATAACGAAACCCGCATCAAAATGTCGCTTGGTGGCCGAAGCCCGATCGAATACCGTCAAAGCCTCGGCCTTCTGACCTGAAACAGTCCAAGTTTTTGTCCGCACCCCCACCGGGTCACGCCTAAGTGGAAATCAACAAACCCGCTTTCTGATCCACCTACTGACCCCCATTCTTGCCCTCATTCCGGCAAGCTGGGCGGCCTCCTATGGCCTCTCATTCGATGGGACTACCTTGCATGCGGATTTGCGGGTAGCGCTCTCCATGGGCCTCTATGCGGCTCTGACGGGGCTTGGCTTATCGTCCATGATTTTCAGCGTCTGGGGAAGTGGCGGTATAGCGGGCTTCGTGCGAACTCTGATCTATTCGCTATCGCCCACTATCGCCACGGCTATGGCGACGGTAGCGGGGTATGGTGTCGGCTATGACAATGGCGTGGTATCTTTGCATATTCCGACGCTGGCCGGATTTGTGATCGCAGGGGGGGCATCAGCGCGGGTATCCTGAACCGCTGGGGTGTCAAATGACGCGCGGGTTCGCCCGCCTCAGTTCTCGTGGCCGATCCTGAAACCGCCCCAAAACTACTTTGTGTGGATGGAACCGTTTTATTTCTCGGTCGTTGCCTCACTGTTGAAGGTAACGATTTCCTCAAGGTTTTTCCATCACACGCCCCCTGTCCTTACGGGTGGGGGGCGTCTTTTTGCGTTTCAGGGATATCAAATGTTCGCTATATGTTCTAAATGGCGTAGGTGTGAAAATTACAGGTGCAGCCATGTGGACACGAAAACGGACTGTGATTGGTGGTCAGGTTTGTGAGGATGATTGGTGTATCTACTGGGATGGTCGCTCAGTTGGTCGAGTATTTAAGTATTACCTTACCAATCCGCTGCGCGAGGTTTGGTCCTGGTCAAAGCTCTATGGCCGCCAAGCTGGTGGTTATGTTGCGACGTTAGAGGAAGGCTTGGAAACTCTGCGTGAAACGATCCTGAAAATGGAAGCTGAGGAAGCGGCTAAGAGGTCATTCGGTGGATAAAATGTTCCCTTAATCCTCTTTCTTCTTTATCTTCTTTTTCTTCTTCTTCGTCTATATTTTTATAATTTATTTCAAAGTCTTGAGAGACGTATTGTAACCTTTTGGGTGATTTATTGTAACTTTTGGGGTGGGGTATCGTAACTTATCGGGTGATATATCGTAACTTTTGGGGTGATTTTGCGGATGTTTTGAGCATCATGCTTGTAAGGGCTTGCCGTATTAAGGAAATCTGGACATTGTAACCCTGACATATGACGCGGGTTTCGATGGATCAGGAAGCAAATCACCCCAAAAGTTACGATAGGCTCAAAACGCTGACGGTGAAGCCGTTGGACGGTGAGATGATCAAGCCTGCGGAACTTATTGATATTCAAGGCGGCGCGGGCCTCACGCTGGCCGCGCGTCGCGTTTACAACAAGCTGTTAGCCAATGCTTTTGGTCCTGATCTGGCCGTGGCTGGGCATGACTTTACTATCTCATTGGCCGAGCTGCGTGGAACGCATGCCGGGAATGAGCGGATCGGTGATAGCATCGAGGCGCTAATGAAAACCGTTGTGCTAGTTCGGCATGGCGAAGGCCATACCACTCGCGTTCAGCTTCTTGGCGGTAATGACATGGCGGATAGCCAGCGCGAACATGGGTCGCTGACCTATAGCTTCGACAAGCGGCTTGCGCCCCTTCTGCAAAGCAGCGCCGTGTTTGCGAAGTTGGAGCTGGCTGTCTTGCAGGCCTTCACCACGAAATACGGGCTGGCTCTATATGAGGCCGTGTCGCGGCGTGTCCGCTTGTCCTATCGGTTCTCAGAGGTAATCGAGATCAATGACTTTCGAGAACTGCTAGGTGTGCCTGATGGAAAGCTCTCCAGCTTTGGCAACCTACGGCAGAAGGCGATTGAGCCAGCAGTCGCGGAAGTGTGCGCCCTCGCCCCGTTCAATTGCTCTGTCGACGTAGCAGAGCGCGTCGGGCGCAAAGTGACCAAGATCAAGCTGACGTGGTGGCGTAAAACGGAAGATGAGCTGCGGGCAATGTATGCTGATAAAAAGGCGCTCGCCCTACCCGAAATCGAACCGCTTCTTGAGTAAATGCGCAAATAGTTTTTTGCGTAAAAAAATAAATAACCATATCCGAAAATGCACAAATTCAGGTTTAGTCAAATATGAAAACCATTGTTATCGCATCGCAAAAGGGTGGCGCGGGCAAGACCACCACCGCCCTAAACCTTGGGGTTGCGGCACATCAGGCGGGCCTCAAAGTCGCGCTTGTCGACCTTGATCCGCAAAAGAGCCTGCGTGGCTGGTGGTCGTCGCGTGAGGGGGATGGTCCTCAGATGGCAGAAGCGGATCCGGCGCCGGAGAAGCTCGCAGCTTCCCTCCCCGCGCTTGCCAAGCATTTTGACTTGCTCGTGGTAGACACGCCTCCAGCTGCACCTGAGTGGCTGGGGTCTGTCATGTCTGCGGCCGATCTGGTGCTGGTGCCGGTTCGTCCCTCGCCGCACGATTTGCGCGCTGTCGGGGCCACATTGAAAACCGCAAAGCAGGTCGGAGTAGATGTGGCGTTTGTGCTGTCGCAGACACCGCGGGCGAAGATCACCGAGGAAGCCGCGCGGGTACTGGCGGGCTATGGTCGGGTCGCGCCGGTGAATGTCGCAATCCGCGTGGTCCATGCCGAAACTGCTGCGACGGGGCAGGGTGTGCTAGAGGCTGGGGACCAGAAGGCGGCAGCCGAAGCACGTGAGTTGTGGGCTTATGTGCAGGGGCTGCTCAATGAGTAAGAAGGCGACGTTTAGCTTCGACGGGCTGGTCGATCTGGAGAGCGGTCCGGATGCACCCCCTGGCGTTCTTCAGCGTGGAGAAGTGCCGCCCGCTGTGGCTCCGGTTATGGGGCGGCCAAAGGTTGATCGAGGTGCGGGAACGAGGCGGCTTTCAGTGGAACTGGATCGGCAGACCTTCCTCGCGCTGAACTCCATCAAGGGCGAAACTGGTCGCAGCTTCCAAGATTTGCTGGCCGAAGCGGCAGCAGACTTGGTTGCGAAAATGGGATAATGTGCGAATTTTCAAATATTAAAATGCGCAAAAAAGTATTTTAGCTTTTTGATAAATCCGCATTTTCGCGAACACGAAAATCTGCATTCCTGCATTGCCTGATAATGCCTTAAGGCTTATCGGATATCCGTGGCAGGGTCTGATAAGAATTAAGGCGTATTGGTTTTTAGTGCGTCGCGAACATGCGCTGCAGCGCTTCTCCCAGTGCATAGGATTGCCGCCAGACCGCCGAAAAGCAACGCCGTCCGTTGGCAGGTTTGATCGTCAGCGCCGCCGGAAGGCGGTCAAGTTCGAGCCAATTGCGCGGGATCAAGGTGGTGCCGTAGCCTGCCTCCACCAAGGCGATACGCTGTTCGATGCTGATGCCGTAGGCCCGCTTCAGCCATGCGCTGGATGTGGCCTCCAGATGGTCGAGCGCGCTTTGCGGGGCGAAATCGTCTTCACTGCTGGGAAAAGCGGTCTTTTCCTTGTCCGCGCGCGAGAGCAGGATGAAATCTTCTTCGAACAACGGCGTCGCGCGGCAATTCTCGGGGGGGGTAGGATCCGCGGTGATCAGCACATCGATTTCGCGTTCCATCAGGCGGCGCATCAGCCCGTGATGCTTGCCACTGATCAGCTCGATCTCGGTGCCCGGCGAATGCGCCTCACATAGGGCCATCAGCCGCAATAGGTTGCTTGGCGCCAGCGACGAGATGATGCCAAGCCGCAGTATCGGCCCCAAAAGCCGCCCGCCATCCGAGGCGGGGCTTTCCAGTGCGGCCATGGTGCCAAGCACCTTTTCGATCACCTCCAGCGTCTTCTGCCCCGCTTTCGTCAGGCTAACCTTCTGGCCGCGTTCGAAAATATCGTGACCAAGCGCGAGTTCCACCTTGCGCACCTGATGCGACAGGCCGGATGCGGAAATCCCCATCACCTCGGCTGCGGGGCGAAAGCCTTTGAAGCGCGCCACCGCCTCGACCAGCAGCAAATCGCGCAACGAAATCGCCGCCAGCCTGTTCGAAATTACTTCACACATCGTTAGATTCGTTCTGATTGTTTTCATCTGCGCATCTAGCTAAGGAAATAGATGACTACAATAGTCAGTTATTTAGATTGCTGAAAGGATGCATTCGTGGCCAACCGTGCCTCACTTCTCGCAACCCTTCTAGCTACGGCCCTGCTCCCCGCGAGCTTGCTTGCCCAGCCAATCACCTTCACCGATGTCACCGGCGTCGAGGTCAGCCTGACCGAAGCCCCCAAGCGCATCATCACCCTCCCCAATCCGGCGGCGGCGACCTTGATCGCGCTGGACGGGTCAGCCGAAAAGCTGGTCGGCATGAATGAAGGATCCAAACGCGCCTTTAAATCCGGCATGATGGGGGTGATGTTCCCCGATGCCTTGCAAGTGTCTTCCGATATCGTCACCGAAAGCGGCAGCTGGATGCCCAATGTTGAGGCGATTGCCGCCTTGAAGCCCGATTTGGTGATCCAATGGGGCGGGCGTGGCGACGAGATCGTGGCGCCGCTCAAAGCGCTTGGCCTGCCGGTCGCGCTGATGAAGGGCGGCGGTAACGGCGGCACCGAGGCTTTGGCCCGCGAGAATATGCGCATGGCCGCTGAAATCACCGGCCAGACCGCCAAACTTGAGCAGCTTTTCGCATGGCGCGACCGCGTGGGGGGGCAGATCACGCAGGGGCTTGCACAGGCCAAGACACCGCAATCCCCGCGTATCCTGCATCTGCGCTCGGCCAAATCGAAACTGACCGCGACCGGCGAGACCAGCTATCAGAACGTCTTCATCGAAATGGTTGGCGGGCAGAACGTGGCTGCCGGTCTGGGGGTTGAGGCGCAGGTCAATGTCGAGCAGATCCTTGCTTGGGATCCCGATATGATCATCCTGTCGGCCGCCGAAACCGATGCGGGGCTGGAGGCAATCTATGACGATCCGATCCTATCGCAGCTGCGCGCGGCCAAGGATCATCGCATCTACAAGACACCGGCGGGCGGCTATGTCTGGGACAGCGCCTCGCATGAAAGCCCGTTCACCTGGATGTGGCTGGCCAATCTGGCGCAACCCGAGATATTCAGCTTCGATCTGCGCCAAGAGCTGAAAGAGGGCTTCGCGCTCTTGTATGGCTATGAGCTGAGCGAAGAGCAGATCGACGCCATCCTGCGTCTTGAGATGAATGCCACATCCCAAGGCTATGCGGTTTTCGCCGCCAAATGATGCGGACAGTGATCTGAGTAGTGATTGTGACCTCTTCTTCCCTTTACCGTTGGCTGCATTGGCCGGTCCTGATCTGCCTATTGGCGCTGGTGATGTTATGCGGCCTGATTTCAGGGCGTTATGAGATCGGGGCGGGAGAGGTCTTTGTCATTCTGACCGACTGGGCCTTGGGCCAAAGCTCCACGCGGATTGAGGCCATGGTGATCACCAATGTCCGCCTGCCGCGTGTCCTGCTGGCGGGGCTGGTGGGTGCGGCCTTGGCGCTTTGCGGCGTGGCATTGCAGGCCTTGTTCCGCAACCCCTTGGTTTCGCCAAAGGTTCTGGGGCTATCATCGGGATCGGCACTTGGCGGCGTGATCGCCATTTTGCTGGGCGCATCAGGGATTGCCCTGACAGGTGCAGTCTTCGCTTCGGCCTTTGCAGCCCTGTTCGCCGTGGTCGCCATCGGCCATCTGGCGGGGCGGAGCATGCTCAGCATCGTGCTGGCGGGCATCGTGATCGACGCCTTGTTCAGTGCGGGTGTTTCTTTGGTGCAATATCTGGCGGATCCCGAAACCAGCCTGCCTGCCATCGTCTTTTGGCTGATGGGCAGCTTCTCGGCGACAAGCTGGGAGAAATTTTCGCAGAACTGGCCCTTCTTGCTGGGCGGCCTTCTGCTTTTGAACCGGATGCGCTTTCGCATCACGGCGCTGGCGATGGGCGATGACGAGGCGCGTGCTTTCGGCATCAATATTATGGCCTCGCGCATGACGATCTTCGCGCTGATCTCGGTGCTGGTGGGGGCTTGCGTGTCGGTGGCGGGCGTCGTGGGCTGGGTCGGTCTAGTGATCCCGCATATCGCACGGCTTTTGGTGGGCGAGGACCAGCGCAGGCTGTATCCGACCACCATGCTCTTGGGCGCAAACTTCATGATCCTGACCGATACGGTCGCCCGTAGTCTGACCGCAGCCGAAATCCCCTTGGGCATCCTAACCGCGATCATCGGCGCTCCGGTCTTCGTCTGGCTCTTGTGCACCCGCAAACGGAGGCAGGCATGACGTGTCCCATCGCCTTGCAGAGTGCCGCCGTGTCCTTCGGCCCACGCTGCATTTTCAAAGACGTCTCCTTCGCCTTGCCGAAGGGGGAAACCATGGCGATCCTTGGCCCCAACGGGCGCGGCAAGACCACGCTTTTGAAGGCCGTCTTGGGGGCGCAGAAGCTGAGCGCAGGGCAGCGCATCGCGCCGCGCCGGATCGGCTATGTGCCCCAAAGCCAGCATGGATCGGAAAACCATAGCTGTCTGGATTTGGTGCTGATGGCGCGTGCGGCGCAATTGGGGATGTTCTCGTTGCCATCGGCCAAGGACCGCGCCTTGGCTTTGGACGCGATGGAGCGGGTGGGGGCCGCCGATTTCAAGGATCGTCTTTTCGGCACGCTGTCGGGGGGGGAACGCCAGATCGTGCTTCTGGCCCGGGCCTTGGCCACCGGATCGGATGTGCTGATCTTGGATGAACCCGCCGCCGCCTTGGATCTGGCCAATCAGGATCTGCTGCTCGGCGTGCTGTATGAACTGCGCCAAAGCCGCAGCCATTCGATCCTGTTCACCACCCACCACCCCCAGCATGCGCTTTATCTGTCCGACAAGGCGCTGCTGATGCATGCCACCCAATCCGTAGTTTTCGGCCCCGCCGAAGAGGTGCTGACCGAAGACCAACTGACCCGACTTTACAACATCACGCTCCGCCGCTTGGCGGTGCAAGTGGGCAGTGTCCAGCAGCACACCGTCTGTCCGATCTTCGGCCTGCGCGAGTTGCAGCAATTGGCACAAACCCCTGTTTCGCAAACCCCAATCCCGCAGCACAAGGAATGACCTAATGTCCTATGATACCATCTCTTACCTCGAAGGCGGCACCGAGTTTACCGTCACCTTTGACGAAATGCTGAAATACCACGGCATCGGTTTTCCGGGCGGCGTGGCCCATGGCCTGAAGGTGATGCAGCGCGCTTGGCCGCTCTTAGATGGCGGCAAGCTGCCCGAACGCCGCGAAATTCGCTGCGTCACCGCCTTTGGCGGACCGGGCGGTCGTGACGCGATCGAGTTTGTCACCCGTGGCCTGACCGAAGGGCGCTATATCGTCGATAAAGAGGTCGGCCAAGGCGTCGAGGAATCCCCCGGCGGACGCTATTACTTCCGCTTCGAATATCGCGGCACCGCTGTCGAAGTGACGATCCGTCCGGGCCATGTGCGCCCAGAATTCATCACGCTCGCTCGCAAACAGGGCCGCAGCGCCGAAGAGGAAGTGATCCTTGCCGCCATGAAGCGCGAAATGGGCGACCGCCTGCTGCCGCTTGACGCAGCCGAGATCTATGACGCGAAAGTCTACGCGCTTTGATCTCCGACCGCACCATGTCCGACTCCGGCCTTATGGATAGGGCCCACGCCATGGGGCTGATGGCTGGCGCCTCGCGAGCGCGGCTGTCGGCCCTTTGGGACCGCTTCGGCGCGGGGCTTCGCCCCGAAACGTTGGTCGGGCCGGAAACGGGCATGGTGCGGTTGACCACCAAGGCGGGCCAATCTCAGGTCCGCTTCCAATTCGGCGAGGCCAGCTGCACCCGCTGCGTGGTCGCCTATGGCGAATGGCGTGGCTATGCGGTGCATCTGGGATCGGATCGCGACAAGGCGGCTTTGGCCGCGCGCTTGGACATCTTGGTCCAGCAGGGCAACCTCGCGCTGATGGAGGCGCTGACCGAACTGGAGGCGAAAGCTTTGGCCAAGCGCGCCGCGCGTCAGGCCATCACCGACGCCACCCGCGTGCGATTTTTCACCACCAAGACCTCGGGGCCGTAAATGCGCATCCCGCTTATTCCCCATGATCAGGCGCTTGAGCATCACCAAACGCGACAGTTTCGCCAAATCTTTCAGGCTTTCGGTTATCCGGCGCGCATCTTTCAGCTTGACGGCGAAGCCATGCCTGCCGTGCTTTATTGCCTCTGCGATGCCGACAGCCCCGTGGCCTTGGAAGGCAGCTGGCTAAACCTTACCGCCACTTTGGCCGCGCGCCATGTGCCGCTTGTGGGCCGTGAAAATGCAGCCTACATCGCGGCTGATAGGGCGGCTTTCGACTGGGCAGACCTGCCGCAGGGCAACACCCTTGCGCCAGAAACAGGCGCGACCCTGCTGCTAGAGGCGCGCGATCTGTCATCCAAGACAGGAGAAGCCCGTCTTTGTGCCACAGGCGCAGGGATCAAGGATCAGGCGGTTCTCCATCTTGATGCCGACACTGCCAAAACCCTTAGTCAGCGGCCCGCCTATGCCTACCCTTGCGGCGTAGATCTGATCGTCACCTGCAGCACGCGGCTTGTGGCCTTGCCGCGCCATCTGCACTGGGAGATCAGCTGATGTATGTGCCTGCCAAAGGCGGGGCCGAGGCGATTGCCGCGTCATTGGCCGCGCTTGATCAGCAGCGCCGAGGAGACCCCGATCTGGCGGACATCGAGCTTGACCAGATCATCAACCAGTTTTCCTTGGGCCTTGATCGCATCATGTCGGAAGCGGGGCTTTACGATCCCCGACTGGCGGCGCTTGCCTTCAAACAGGCGCAGGGCGATCTGGCCGAGGCCGTCTTTCTTTTGCGCGCCCATCGCGCCCAATTGCCCGATTTCGGCGAGGCGATTTTCTGCGACCTCGATACCCTGACGCTGGAACGCGATATTTCGGCCACCCAGAAGGAATTGGCGGGCGGGCAAATTTTGGGCGCGACCTATGATTACAGCCATCGTCTGCTCGATTTTTCGCTGGAAACGGGGCGGGATCCCGCGCCTGTCCCCGTGGCGCGTCCGTTGTTGCCAAGTGCAGATAAGGACGAAAGCTTCGCCGATCTGCTGCAGCTTGAGCCTGAGCAAGCGGCCTTGGACATCACCCGCCAGCCCCTTGCGGCGCGGCCATCGCCCGCCGAACGGCTGGGTCATCTGGCGCGGGGCGAAGAAGGCTATATGACGGGAATCGCTTATGAACACCTGCGCAAGGTAGGCCAGAACCATCCCTATGTCAGCCGCCTGAAACGGGGCGAACTGGCGCTAGATGTCACGCTGGAAGATATCGGCCTGCAAGTGTTGATCGGCACCTTGCCCTTGACCGCCTGCAGCCTGATCGAAGCGGATGACGACTGTTTGCATGAAGGCTTCGGCATCGCTTTCGGTGCGGCCGAACGGCGGGCTTTGGCCATGGCGGCGATGGACCTGCAGCTAAAGCGGCAGCCCGCCTCGGCGGATAGCCTGATGCATTGCGATGGCGTGGCGGCCTCGGGCTATCTGAGCCATTTGAAACTGCCGCATTATTCCGATTTCGCTGCCGATCTTGACCTCCTGAAGAGGGCACGGGAATGAACTACGCCTATCTCGATCCCAAGTCGAAGCGGGCCCTGCGCCGCGCCATGCTGAAGGCCTTGGCTTTGCCCGGCCGCCAAGTGCCCTTCATCGTGCCGGAAATGCCGATCGCTTATGGCTGGGGGGTCGGCGGCATGGCGGTGACCGCGGCGCTTCTGGCACCAGAAGACTGCCTGAAGGTCGTGGATCATGGGTCTGACGACACGGTGAATGCGATCAATATCAAGGACTTCTTTGTAAAGACCGCCGATGTCGCTACCACCGAAGACAGTCCTGCCGCCAGCATCATCCAGACCCGCCAACGCGTGCCTGAAGCGCCGCTTCGCGAAGGTCAGATCCTTGTCTATCAGGTGCCGCGCCCTGATCCCTTGCGCGGCTTCATTCAAGACGGACATGAGGCCCGCACCCGCCATGCGGCCCATGATTACGGCATCATCTACACCAAACTGTTCGAGCAATGGTTGATGAAAGGCCAGACCTCGCTTGGCTATGACCATCCGATGATTGTGGAACAAGGCGTGATGATGTCGCCATCGCCGGTGCCCGCGCAAGACAATGCCCGCATCTCGGGCAACCCCGCGATCCAGATCTTCGGCGCGGCGCGCGAGCGGCGGATCTATGCCTTGCCCGCCTATACCAGCGCTCAAAGCCTGTGTTTCGACGACCTTGGTTTCAGCGCCACAGCCCCCCAAGGCGCTTGCGAGATTTGCGGATCCACCACCGCCTATCTCGACAATCTGGGCAGCCTGAGCCAGCCCCGCTGGATCTGTTCGGATAGCGAATGCTGCAAACAGCGCCAAGAGGCATCGGATGTTTGAACTTCCGCCGCCCGTGATCGATCTGCAGGGCTTAAGCTTCAGCCATGGTTCGGTGCCCATTTTGCATGACTGCGCTCTGCAGCTTTATCCGGCGGAATGTCTGGCGATCGTCGGCGCGTCCGGATCAGGGAAATCGACCTTGCTGTCGGTTCTCGCAGGCCGCTTGCCGCTGCCCGTGGCCACCCGCTACCATCTGGCGGGCGTTGATATGCGCGGTGATGGGACGTCCGGTCACTGGCGGCGCGACACCGGCTATGTCGGGCAAAACGCGGCCGTAATGCTGGATCTTAACCTGAGTGCGGCAGGTAACATCGCACGCCGCCTGCTCGATCTGGGCGCGCGCGAGGCGCATGGCGTCTTGGCGCAGACCCGCGATTGGCTGCAACGGCTGGGGCTTGATCCGCAGCGGCTGAAGGATCCAGTCGGGCAGTTTTCGGGGGGCATGCAACAGCGGGTGCAGATTGCCGCCGCCTTGGTGCATTGCCCGAAAATCCTGTTCCTCGACGAGCCGACCACCGGCTTGGATACCGTCTCTCAAGCCGGTCTAATCGACATCTTGCGGCAGTTGAAGCGCGCGCAGGACACCGCCATGATCTTTGTTACCCACGATCTCGCCGTCGCGCGGCTGATTGCGGACAGGGTCTTGGTGATGGATCGCGGCCGGATCGTTGAAGAAGCGGTGTGCGACCGGCTTCTTTGTGCGCCAAGTTCCCCCGCCGCCACCGAAATCGTGCGAGCCATGCTATGAACTGGTCACTCTCGCTCCATACTCGGCATCCGGTATCAGGCGTCGATGTGACCCTTCATGCAAAATCGGGGGAAGTCACCGGCATTTACGGCGCTTCGGGGCGAGGCAAAAGCACGCTGCTTTGCCAGATTTGGGGCAGCAGACCAATCGCGCCGCCCGGCAAGCTGATTTTGCGGCGCGGCACGGAAGAGATCGATGTCACAGCACTTGGCGTGGCGCAGCTTTCCCATCTGCGGCGTCATGTGATGGCCTATGTCGGGCAAACGCCCTTTGTCTTGAAACGGGATATACTGGCGACGTGGTTCGATACTGACGCGCCGCACCTTGTCCCGCATCTTGCCGCGTTTGACCTGAATCCGCAGTTGCTATCACGACGCGCGGGCGAGGTATCCGGTGGAGAACTACAACGCTTCCTGCTGCTAAGGGCCATATTAAGCGAAAGCACGATCCTGCTGCTCGACGAGCCGTTCACGGGTCTCGACCACGATCGAGCAAAGCTGGTCAGCCAAATTCTTTCATCCAAAGCGCGAGCAGGGCACCTAATCATCCTAACGGCCCATCAAACAGAAGACGTCTGTAATCAATGGATTAACGCCTGATAAAGTTCCATTTTTGGACGTCGATAACGTACGAACTTGACCTACGTGTACGGCTATTATGTCTCATCTCCGGCATCGTCATGCACGCGTTGCTTGATCGCTATCTGGTTGCGCCCTCTTCCTTTGGCCTCGTATAGCCGTTCATCAGCAAGGCGCAGGGCACGGTTGAGCTGGGCTGCGTTGAGCTTTTGAAGTTCTGCCACCCCGATACTCAGCGTCAGTTGTTTGCCATTCAGCATCGGCATCCGCTTCGTGGCGAGGGTTGCCCTTATCCGTTCGGCCACAAATGCCGCATGATCCATGTCAGAATTCGCAAGGAACACGACGAATTCTTCGCCTCCGAACCGCGCGACCAGATCATTTGTCCTGACAGATTGTTTCAACAGTTTAGCAACCGCCTTGAGGACCTGATCTCCAGTCGCATGGCCCCATTGGTCGTTTACGCTTTTAAAGTGATCAATATCGCAGATGAGAAGAGCGCCTTTGATGCCGCGGCCGTCGGTATTTATTTTTTGGACGCTTTCGTAAAAGCCGCGGCGGTTTAGAAGATTGGTAAGGCTGTCTTGATATATTTTTGAACGCAATCCGTTAAAAATATCCGACGCCACTGCCAAAAGCATCAGCACAGCAAGCGCGAGCGCAGTTACCAAGGCAAAGAAGTGAAGGAACAACCAATACCAGCTATTTGCGATATTGCCTGTCATACTGTTCAACTCACCAGAGTCATCCGGATAAGGAATGCCTGGGGGCAGTATCAAAGTGCGGAGAAGATAGCTTATTATGCAGATCAAATAGGCCCATTTCAGGATTCGATCATAGCCATTGGAGGCGCGCATCGACCGCCATCGCAGCAAAGGTAACCCTATCAATGCCATGGCTCCAAAACTGAAGAGGTAAATGCGCATCTGAGTATCGGGGGAGACTGCAGAGAACTGGAACTGTAGCGCAAGCAGCACGGCCCCTAAGGCTAAGGCTGACTTCCATGGCATCGACACCTTGAGGCGCAACGACAGCGCCTTTGCCATTAACGTTACCCCGATCAGGTGGAAGTTCGAGAGCAACATCACAAAGGGCGATAGCCGATGCGGCCATCCCATGACCTGAACCAGAAATCCACAGCCGAAGCTGATAAAGCCAAGTCCCATCCACCCAATCTCACTGCGCGATCTAAGGCGGGCAAACATCAGAGCCAGCCCTATCCCTATGAATATGAGAAGCGATGGCGCAAGGAGCTGTAAAGGATTAAAATAATTTTGCATATCGGATCAGACTAATATCTGACTTGGCGAAATGCAAGTTTGGGAGACTTCGTTACCCAAAATTCATGGTTGGATACAATGAACGATAACACAGCTTTTCGATCCACTTAAAAAAGGAATATTATATCCTGTATCCAACGGTCTCCGTAGAAGAGCGCAAGCCAGGTGCACAGAATGAGGCTGCCATAGAACAGCAGGATGCGAACCATTGGGACTTCCTCTGCCACTAGATAAATTGGTGCTGATACGAGATCGGCGATTAAATACGGGTGCTTTAGTGCTTCCAGCTTGGTTGAACGGAGGGCTGCTCTCGTTCGTGCAGCCACTTCGCCAGTTGTTCCACGAGCGCTACCATCGCCTCCAATGGCGGAGTGCACTTCTACGCGAAGGCCTTCCAGAATGTCTCCCGAAGAACCGTATTTTGATCACGGGTCATCTTCGCTCTCCTTTTGAAGTGAGATAAGCGGGAAGTGCGAGATAATTTAATAAGTATGCGATCGTTTATTGAAAAAAAGGGTGGGTGCAAATAAGGAGGATAGTGAAATATTTTAAATACTATAAGGCTAATAAAAATAGACACCCGCCACTTCATGTGGCGGGCATGGGTATACTTTTTGACCAAATTGAACTAATGGCAGTGATAAACCCCGCCTGGGCGGTTGTCGTTATGGGACCCTGAAGCGTTCGTTCCACCGCTGTGCGCCATGGCGGTCGTCGCTAATACGGCAGTAATAGCAAAGGTAGTTAGAAATTTTTTCAATTAATAAATTCCATTTAATGCATATAATTTATTTCTATTTAGTTGAATACATCAAATGTGGCATAAATAAGGCATTCGCACTCAGTGGTTAGGCCCGAATAATCCTCAAATACCTGATTTCAAAAATAATTACGGTTATTTTCCGTGTGTTTATTGCAAGATTTCGAATAATCCATTTCAAAACCCTGCAATTTCGGTTCTGGCCATGAAGCACCGTCCTCGCATTAAAGCGCAAGATGATCTCTTGCGGCCACGCTTGGTCGATATGATCGATCCGCACCACGAACTGGTGAAGCTGGTCGGCATGATCGACTAGGAAGTGTTCGAGCGGGAATGGTCAGGTTTCTTTCCATCCTACCGCGGTCGGCCAGAGACACCGCCGAGGCTGGTGGCGGGATCCCCCTGTGTCAGGGAAGTTTTCCGGCCCAGTAATTTTCACTCTAATTATTGTGGGGCGAGATACGGTATTTGTCAAAGGAGTTGTCACAGTCTCCAGTTTTCAGGCTGCGCCTTCGGCTGGCCCGTCCATGGGGGCACCGCCGTCAGCTTTGTGAGGAAGCGCGTCGTCGCCCCCATGGCCTTTGCACCCGGTTTACGGCCGCTCCGGGTTCAGCCAGACAGAGCCGATCGGCGTCCATTGCCGCGTCTTTCCTGACCAGCGTTCAGGATGCGCCGCGAGCACCGTCGCTTCCTGGCCGCGGTGGCGCTGATCGGGCGTGACGAAGCGGATCGCGCTGTGGCGATGTTCGGTGTTGTCCCAGACCACAAAAACCTGCACCCAGTCGCGCGCCGCCGCGATCGAGGCGAAGCTGCGGGGTGGCCAGCCGGGCACATGTTTGCAGGTCCGAAACAGCGCCTTGGAAAAGGGGTTGTCGTTTGACATCCGCGGCCGACTGAACGAGGCGATGATGCCAAGCCGCTCCATCGTCACCTTCATCCGGCTGTCATTGTCCGCGTGCAGTACCAGCGGGCGGCTCAAACATTGCTCGGCCCATACCGTGCGGCGCAACAGCGCGGCCGCGAAGTCGGTGGTTTCCCGGTCATGCACCTCCCAGCCGACGATCTTCCGGCTGTAAATGTCGACGATGAGATAGAGTTAGAAAAAGGCCCCAGCGATAGGTCCCGGCAGCCAGGTTATGTCCCACGACCCGACTTGGCACGGGCCTTTTGCCTCGAAGCTCGTCGGGGGGTTGTAGCGTGTTGCCGGTCGCGCCCGGCCGCGGCCGTGGTTCTGGTCGCGCTTGCGCAACACCCTGTAAAAGCTCGATTCCGAGGCGATGTAGCAGCCTTGGACGGCCAACTGCGGCACGATCTGGCTTGGCGGCAGGCTGGCTAATTCCGGCGCCGCGCAGATCTCCACGATCCGGTCACGCTCAGCCGGTTGGCGGGCACGGGCCGGACCGCCGTCGGGCGCAGATCGGTGCGGATCTCCCCCTCCGGCCCGCTCCAGCGCGAGAGCGTGCGCAAACCGATCTCGGCACAGACGGCGGCGCGGCCCGCCCCCGCCTGTGTCGCATCACCAACGAGGGCAGCGATTTTCGTGCGATCCGAGGCTGAGGTCATTTGTCCTCGCCCTCCCTGAGGCCCCAGATCGCATCCACCTTTTTTCGCAAGATCATCAGCGCAGCCGCCTCGGCGAACGCCTTTTCCTGGCGCGCCAACTCGCGCTCAAGTTGCTGAATGCGCTTCTTCTCATCTTTCATCTCGCGCGCGATCCGCGTCGTGACCGCCCGTTCCCAGTAGTTCGCCCGTGCACAGGCCTCGCGCCAGACCGCAAGCTGCTCGGGATAAAGGCCTCGCCGACGGCAGTATTCTCCAAGCTCGACCGCGTTATAGCTGGCCGTCTCGATGACCGCCGCCAGCTTGTCCTACGAGGTCCAACCCTCCGGCTCGGCATTGTCATCGGGCAGAAACTGCTCCTTCGCCCGCGCCTCGGCCTGCCATTTCGCAAGCGTGCTCGAGCTGATCCCTTCCTCTTTCGCCAGCCGCGCGAGCGGCACGTTGTTCGGCGGCAGCATCTTCGTCAGAACCGCCGCCTTTCTCTCGGTTGAATACGCCCCGTCTCCATCCTATCTCGCCCCGCAAAGCATACAGTTTCAGATTGAGGGAGCCCGACAACTTTCCTGACACAGGGGGCACTGACGCTATGATAAATAATTTGGATTCAGGCATTCAAGCCTCTTGCTTTCATGACTGCGCTAGTAAGACTGGTTCAGAACATCAATAGGACCGAACCATGGCTCTCCCCTTCCTTGCGCTTGCTTATCCTGTCCTTCACTCTTCCGGTGCATGGATCGCTTACGCTGGTGGCGGTTACCTCGCAGGAACGCTGTCCAGCACTTGGATAGGAGCGTTTATCCTCGGAAATGCTGGGGTCCTGTCTGCTGCCGGCCTCGTTTCATCTGCTGGCATCGCTGGCGCGCTAGGGCTTTTCAGTTCGATCGGCAGTGGCACAGCACTATTGGCCGGTAAAGCATTGGCTATGGTCGGCCTTGGTGGGGTGGCCTCTAGTATGGGGGTCGCACCAGCCGCGGCGGCGTTTTTGGGGTTAACGCCAATTGGTTGGGCGGTTGCAGGAACTTTGACTGCGATTGGGGCCACCCTAGGCTATTATTTTTCGCGGTCTTTCATGGCGACTGTGAACGCGGAGCGTGGCAAGGGTGGATTAAGCCCGACAACCCCTGGCGAGATCATCAGGGAGATTAAGGACTATGAGAAGGCCGCTCAAGATACGCTATATAACAGGCTGGCCAAAGAATTCGATCACGTATTGTTCGATAGAGAGAGGCGGACATTGTCAGTCGGCCCCGATACATACACCGTTAGCCGCCTGCGATATGTAATAAACGCAGATGGGTCTGAGTTCTTGATATACTCGCCTCGTTTCGGAAAGGCGCGAGTTATACTCGTAGTTAAGCCGTCGGAACGGTCAAAATAGATCGTTCAGGAATTTGAAACGTCTCATAATCCGGTCTTATCGGATGTACTATGCGGGGGGATATGCGCGGCCCCGAAGGGCTGGACTGCGGAGGATAAGCGCCGCCTTCAGTTCAACAGAA
>DALYSR010000073.1:15655-17035 GCA_031991825.1 Paracoccaceae bacterium | reverse complement strand
CTGCCGCCGTCCCGATGAGCGTGCAGCATTTGCTGGCGATGTCGGGATCGACCATCCTTGCACCGCTGATCATGGGCTTCGATCCGAATGTGGCAGTGTTCTTCTCTGGCATCGGCACGCTGCTGTTCTTCATCCTGACGGCAGGCCGCGTGCCCAGCTATCTGGGATCCTCTTTCGCCTTCATCGCCGTGATCATGGCGGCGACCGGCTTCGCGGGGGGTGGTGCCAACCCCAATATCGGCGTGGCCTTGGGCGGTATCATCGTCGCAGGCCTGATCTATGCGCTGATCGGCTTGATCGTCATGGCCGTGGGGTCGGGCTGGGTTGAAAAGCTGATGCCTCCGGCTGTGACCGGTGCCATCGGCGTGGCGATCGGCCTGAACCTTGCGCCGGTTGCCGTAAGCCAACTGAAAGGCAGCCATAGCCATTTGACGATCGCACTGGCGACCGTGCTGTGCATGGCTGTTCTGGCGGTCTACGGCTCGTCTGCCATCAAGCGTGTATCGGTGCTGCTGGCGCTGGCCTTCGGCTATCTGCTGGTGCTGGTCTTCGGCAATGGCGCGGGTCTGGTTCCGGGTATTTCCTATGAGGCGGTGGCCGCCGCGCCGTGGTTCGGCCTGCCGAATTTCACCGCGCCGGTCTTCGAATGGCAGGCGATCAGCCTGATCGCACCGGTCGCCATCGTGCTGGTTGCGGAAAATCTGGGCCATATCAAAGCGCTTGGCGCGATCACCGGCCAGAATATGGACCGCTATATCGGGCGCGGCTTCTTGGCTGACGGCTTGGCGACCATCGTCGCAGGTTCGGGCGGCGGCACCGGTGTCACCACTTACGCCGAAAATATCGGTGTGATGGCAATGACCAAGGTCTATTCGACGCTGATCTTCCCGATTGCGGCGGTGATCGCCATGCTCTTGGGCCTGTCACCGAAATTCGGTGCGGCGCTGCAAACCATCCCTGCCCCCGTGCTGGCGGGTTTGGCAGTGTCGGTCTTCGGTCTGATCGCATCGTCGATGGCGCGGATCTGGGTTGATAACAAGGTCGACTTCTCGGACCCGCGCAACCTGTTCACCGTGGGTGTGGCGCTGATCATGGGTGCGGGCGACTTCACCGTGAACATCGGCGGCTTCGCTTTGGGTGGTATCGGCACCTCTACGCTGGCGGCTTTGGTGCTGTATCAAGTGCTGGGTCTGACGGCGAAGAAAGCCTGAAGCCATTCTTAACACGCGTTACCAAGGCCCTGCGGTGATCCCGTGGGGCCTTTTTCGTGTGGCATGATCACCAAGGAATCACAGCGAATGCTGCGAAACGCAAAAAACCGCAACAGGGTTGCGGCAAGACATGCAAGGTTTGTAAAGTGGTGCCCGGAGACGGATTTGA
>DALYSR010000073.1:0-15555 GCA_031991825.1 Paracoccaceae bacterium | reverse complement strand
ACCGCCGACACGCGGATTTTCAATCCGCTGCTCTACCAACTGAGCTATCCGGGCATCAGAATTCGCCAAGGTGTAAATGGTGCCCGGAGACGGATTTGAACCGCCGACACGCGGATTTTCAATCCGCTGCTCTACCAACTGAGCTATCCGGGCAACTTACAAAGGGCTTGGCGTCCTTCGATGTGGGGTTAATAGGCGAGCCGTCGAAGACTGTCCAGAGGCTTTTTCGAAAAAATCGCCAAAAGTCCCAAAAAACTTTTCGATCTCAGTGCCTTGAGGCAGGAATAACCCCTGCCTCAAGGTCAGTTTCTTCGCTGATCTGCGCATCCTCTTCCCGTTCGGACGGGATCGCATAACTGCCGGTCACCCAGCGGCCAAGGTCGATATCGGCACATCTGCGGCTGCAGAAGGGACGATATTTCGGATCGCTGTCTTTGGCGCAGATCGGGCAAGCCATCAGACCAGTCCTTGAACCAGATCGGACAGCAGCAGGCGGTCACGCTTGCGGGTCAGTTCGAACAGGCCGATGGTGGTCCAGCCCGCCAAGGTCACTTCGCCTTCGGATTTGAAGGCGGCTTTCAGCACTTGATCCAGAATCGTGCGATCCTTTTTCGGCATCGGCGCGAAATCGATCACCACCTGACCGCCCAAACCGCGCAGACGCAGCTGGCGCGGCAATTCGCGGGCAGCCGCGATATTGGCCTTCAGCGATGCCGCAGGGCTGGTGTCACGGCCGGTATTGATATCGACGGCCACCAAAGCGCGGGTGGGTTCGATCATCATATGGCCGCCGCTCGGCAGGTCCACCCGTGGGTCAAGCAAGGCTTCGACCATATCGTCGATCGCATGGGTGGCAAAGCTACCCGGTTCGGCGACGACTTCGTCGGGTTCGGGTTCGCACCAGTCGCGATAGGCCAGATCATGCGAGCCGATCGCATCGACCAGCAGTTCCGGCGCGCCGTCAAGATCGGCTTCCACCGCCTCGGCCAGAGCGCGCATTTCGGCGATATCGTCCTGGATTTCTTCCAGTTCCGCCAGTTCGCAGGCCGAGCGCAGGATCAAACCAAGACGCGGATCGGCGCCTGCCATCGCCTCAGAGGCAAGGTTGGACAGCTGGTCACGCAATTCTTCGTCATGGATGCGACGCGAGATGTTCAGACCGGGCGCGCCCGGCGTGACAATCGCCAGACGCGACTTGAACAGGATGCGCGAGGTGACCGGCACGGCTTTGCCCGGCTCGGTCGGACCGGTGACTTGCACTAGCAAGCGCTGGCCCGGTGCGATGCCGCTGATCTGACGCAGGAAGCCGCTTTGACCATTGGGCAATTTGACGAAGATGCCGCCCTGCCCTTTGACCGGACGGTCCGCGACCGCGCGATAAATCGCGCCCGGCAGGATGTCATCGCCTGCGGGGTCGATCGACAGCTCTTCGAGCTGGCCGTCAACCACAAGGGCTGCGAGTTGGCGTTCGTTGATTTCGTCAAGAATGACGACGCGGCCTTTCATGGCTGCCTCCAGATGGGATAGCCGATAGCGGCAAGAAGAGCGGCGGTTTCGGCCAGCGGCAAGCCCATGATGCCGCTATAGCTGCCCGAGATCCACGGGATGAACGCGCCGGCAGCGCCTTGGATCCCGTAGCCGCCCGCTTTGCCTTGCCAGTCGTTCGAGGCAAGATAGGCGTTCAGCTCGTCATCCGAGAGGCGCTTGAATTTCACGGCGCTGACACTGTCGCGTTGCAACAGCTTGTCGCCACGACGCACGGCGACCGAGGTGATGACCTCGTGACGACGACCGCCCAGAGCGATGAGAAATTGTGCGGCTTGCGCCACATCGCGGGGCTTGCTCATGATGCGACGGCCCAAGGCCACGGTGGTATCGGCGCAGATCACCACATCATCGGCATCCGCTTGGATTGCCAGTGCCTTTTCGCGGGCGATACGCGCGCAATAGGGGCGCGGCAGCTCACGCGGGTGGGGATCTTCGTTGAGATCGGGGGGAAGGATCGCGTCGGGCGCGATCCCAAGCTGCGCCAGAAGCTCCTTCCGGCGCGGGCTTGCGGATCCGAGAATCAGCCGCAATTTACTTGAAGCGGTAGTTGATGCGGCCCTTGGACAGGTCGTAGGGCGTCATTTCCACTTGCACTTTATCGCCTGCCAGAACGCGGATACGGTTCTTGCGCATCTTACCTGCCATGGTTGCGATCAATTCATGGCCATTATCGAGTTCAACCTTGAATGTCGCATTCGGCAGGAGTTCCTTGACGACACCCGGGAATTCGAGAATGTCTTCTTTGGCCATGGTCACTCCAAAAATAGTAATTGGGCCCGCGGGGACCGCAAGCCACTGGCAGCGGTCATATGCGCCGCTTGGGGGGAGTTTTCAAGCATAAAAGGTACTGCGTGCCATGGTTGGCGGGCAATGTGCCCGAAATGGACCAGTAAAAACGGGGGCCAGCCCCCGCACCCCCGGAGTATTTAGCAAAGGTGCAAAGGGGGGAATCAGGCTTTGGCTTCGGTCGGCGGGCCGAAGCGGTCGATGATGCGGCTGCGGATCTGATCGCGGGCCTGACGGTAGAGATTGAGCTTCGCCTCGCGGGTTTCACCGATGCCAGTGGGATCGAGAATGGGCCAATATTCGACATCCAGATGGTAATGGCGCGTCAAATCCAACGCCATATGCTGGCTTGCGGGAGACAGCGCCACGATCAGGTCGAATTGCGAGAGATCGTCGCCCCAATCCTGCATTTCCTGAAAGCTGCGCGCGCGGTGGCGCGCCAGTTCGATCCCCAGTTCGGCGCAGACGGCGACCGAGAAGCCGTCGATTTCCATGTCGTTCTTGACGCCAGCCGATTGGACATAGCTGCGCTGGCCGTAGAATTGCTTCATCATGCCTTCGGCCATCGGCGAGCGCACGGCATTGTGATCGCAGCAGAACAGGATGGATTGCGGGAAATCGCCCAAAAATCTTACCCCCAGTGCAACACGCAGATCAAGGTGAACAGGCGGCGCGCGGTATCGCCGTCGACTTGCGCCTTACCTTCGAGGCGTTCTTGCAACACGCGGGCCCCTTCGTTGTGGATGCCGCGGCGCGCCATGTCGATGGCTTCGATCTGGCTGGGCTGCAGGCGTTTGACCGCATCGAAATAGCTTTCGCAGATCTGGAAGTAATCCTTCACCACCTGCTTGAACGGCCCGAGGCTCAGGTGGAAGGCACCGATGGGCTGGGATGCCTCATCGGCGAGGTCGAAGACCAGACGCCCCTCGCGGATTCCCAGATGCAGGCGATAGGGGCCTTGGGTCAGGCCGCGGTCGTCGCGGGCGGGGAGCGAGAAGCTATTGGCTTCGAGCAGGTCGAAGATCGCGGCGCGGCGCTCTTGTTCGATTTCCGGCGTCGGACGCGTGTTGTGGCGCTCGTCGATTTCGATATGGCAGATGCGGGGCATTTCAGATCAGGTCCAGGCAAAGCATTCGCGGCCAGCATAGACGATGCCCTTGCGCAATCCAGTCGGGAAATTGGCCCTGTGGAAAATGCGCAAGGTGCGGTGTGTGTGTGGGGGGGGGGGCAGGCAGGATCAGCGGTTGAGGCGGTCCAGACGCGCGCGCACGCTGAGGCCGTGGGCTTCCAAGCTTTCGCTGATCGCCAAGCGTTCGGCAGCGGGGCCGATGGCGGCCAAGGCTTCCGGAGTCATCCGCGCCATGGTGGTGCGTTTGACGAAATCCATCACCGACAGGCCGCTGGAGAAGCGGGCGGAACGCGCGGTGGGCAGCACGTGGTTGGGGCCGCCGACGTAATCGCCGATCGCCTCGGGGGTCCAAGCGCCAAGGAAGATCGCCCCCGCATGCGGGATTTTGGCCGCCAAGGCTTCGGCGTCATCGACCATGATTTCAAGGTGTTCGGGGGCGATGCGATTGGCCAGCGCGGCGGCCTGATCCAAGGTTTCCACCAAGATCACCGCGCCGTTGTCGCGCCAGCTGGCACCGGCGATGTCGCGGCGTTCAAGGGTTTCAAGGCGCGTGTCGACGGCGGCGGCGACATCTTTGGCCAATTGCGGGCACGTGGTGATCAGGATCGATTGCGCGCTTTGGTCGTGTTCGGCTTGCGACAACAGGTCCAGCGCGATCCAGTCGGCATCATTGCCCGCATCCGCGATCACCAGAATTTCCGAGGGCCCCGCGATCATGTCGATACCGACGCGACCGAAGACGCGTCGCTTGGCGGCAGCGACGAAGGCATTGCCCGGTCCGGTGATCTTGTCGACAGGTTTGATCGTTTGCGTGCCGTAGGCCATGGCCGCGATCGCTTGGGCGCCGCCGACGCGGTAGACGGTATCGACACCTGCCAGTTTCGCCGCCAGCAGCACCAGCGGATTGACCACCCCGCCCGGCGTCGGGCAGGCGATGACCAGATGTTCGACGCCGGCCACTTTCGCGGGGATGGCATTCATCAGCACCGAGGAGGGATAGGAGGCCAAGCCGCCCGGCACGTAAAGGCCCGCCGCCGACACCGCCGTCCAGCGCCAGCCCAAGGTGGCCCCTGCCCCGTCGGTCCAGCTTTCGTCCTGCGGGCGTTGGCGCTCGTGATAGGCGCGGATCCGCGCGGCGGCCAATTCCAGCGCGGCGCGGTCTTCGGGGGAAACCTTGGCCACTTCCGCATCGATTTCCGCCGCCGAGAAGGCCAGCGTTTCCGGCGTCAGGTCCAGTCGGTCGAAGCGCGAGGTGAGCTCGATCACCGCCGCATCGCCACGGGCGCGGACATCGGCGATGATCGCTGCCACCGCATGATCGACATCATCAGCCTCTTCGCGTTTCATCGACAACAGATCGGTGAAACGGACTTCGAAATCGCTATCAACGCTCGACAGGAACATCGTCATGGGCTGGGATCCTTCCAATAAGGCCCCCCGAATACCCTGACCACTTGCCCCCGTCTAGACGGCCAGTGGCGGCTTGCGACGCCAGAACCGCAACATCAGGCTGATTGCGGCGCAGGCCAGCCCCAGCGACAGGCCAAGCCACAGCCCCACGGGGCCAAGCCCCATCGGGAAGGCCATGAGATAGCTGGCGGGAATGCCGATCCCCCAATAGCTGATCGATGCATAGACCATTGGCACGCGGGTATCCTGCACGCCGCCCAGCATACCCAAGGCAATGGCTTGGCTTGCATCGGCGAATTGGAACAAGGCGGCACAGGCCAGCAACACGACGCCGATGCGGATGATATCGGGGCGCATCGGCTCGGCGGGATCGATGAAGATCGATATCAGCTGGGTGCCTAAGCCAAGGTAGACGGCCACCGTCAGCAAGGCAAAGGCCAGCGACAGGGTGATGCCCGCCAAGGCCGCGCGGCGCAGTTCGACCCAGTTGTTTGTGCCGTGGAAATAGCCGGTGCGCACCGTCACCGCATTGGACAGACCGACATGGACCATGAAGCTCATGGCGGTGATTTCCATGGCGATCCCGTGGGCGGCCAGCTGCAAGGTGCCCATCCAGCCCATCATCAAGGCCGATGCCTGGAACATGCCCACTTCGGCCAGCCCCGTGAAGCCCATCGGCCAGCCCAGACGGAACACGGCCCGCAAGGCCTGCCAATCGGGGCGCCAGAAGCGGATGAACAGCTGATAACGCTTCAGATCCGGCAGCCATGCGGCATAGGCCAGCAAGATCGTCAGCGACAACAGCTGCACCACCAGCGTCGATAGCGCCGCGCCCTGCACGCCAAGTTCGGGCGCGCCCCAATTGCCGAAAATGAAGGCCCAGCCCATCGCCACATTGACCGGCACCGCGATCAGCGTGACCCATAGCACCACCTGCGTGCGTCCCAGCGCCGCCATATAGCTTTTGAGCACCATCACCAGCAGCGCAGGCACCATGCCGAAGCCCGCGATATGCAGGAAATCGCGCCCCAGAGCCGCCACTTCCGGCTGTTGACCCAAGAACAGCAACACCTGATCGGCCCACCAGAACAGCGGATAGGTCACCATGCCGAAGGCGATCGACAGCCACAACGCCATCCGTGTCACCCGCCGCACCTGACGGTCGTCACCCTGCGCCCGCGCCGAAGCCACCATCGGCATCACCGCTTTGGCAAAACCCGAGCCCAGCACGAAGACGACGAAGAAGCTGGATGCGCTCAGCACCCCTGCCGCCAAGGGCAGCACGCCATACCAGCCCAGCATGATGGTATCGACCACATGCAAGGCGAATTGCGCCACATGGCTGCCGATCAACGGCAGGCCAAGAAACAGCGTGGCGCGCAGATGCTGCGTCATCGGTTGCGGGCAGTCATGGGAGGCGGCAGTAGGGGATATATGTGCTTGGGTCATGGCAGAAGCCATAGAATGCCCGCCTTCATCGGGCAAGAGCGGGCACAAAAAATAGGCAACTGCGGCAAGCCTGCCTCAAACAGAAGAACCTTCTCTGGAATCGCCCGAATAGGAAATTGCTCGCCGGTGATTGCCGTGATTATTTCCCCGCAAAGAGAATATTCGCGTATCATGGGCGCTGGGACCCATGCTTTATATGGATTGGGGTTGAGATCATGGTCACGATTTACGGCGTTTACCGCTCGCGTGCGCTGCGCCCGCTTTGGGTGCTGGCGGAAGCCGGTTGCGCTTTCGACCATGTGCCGGTGATCCAAGCCGCGCGATTGGCCGATCCGCAGGCGGCGGATGCGCCTTTGAACACCCGCAGCCCCGACTATCTGACGATCAACCCCTTGGGCCAGATCCCCGCGATGCGCGACGGCACGCTCTTGCTGAGCGAAAGCTTGGCGATCTGCCTACATCTTGCCCGCAAATACGGCGGGACATTGGGGCCGCAGGATGACGATGAAACGGCCCTGCTGGATCAATGGGCGCTGTTTGCCGCCACGGCGATCGAACCCCCCGCACTGGAAATCTTGCTGACGGCGACGGACAATCTGGACCGTTCGGCGACGGCAGAGGCGATCTTGCGGCTTTGTGCCGAAAAACTGCGCGCGCCGCTCAAACGGCTGGAACTGGCGTTGCGCGATCGCGATTACCTGCTGGGACGCTTTTGCGTCGCGGATATCGTGATGGTCGGATGCCTGCGCTATGCCGAAGCCTATCCGGCCATCTTCGATGATTTCCCGCGCACAAAAGCATGGCTTGCCGCCTGCCAATCGCGCCCCGCCTTCCGCGCCGTCTTGGCCAGACGCGAGGCGGAACCGGCATGACCCGCAAGGGAAGCGCCAATCAATCGGCTGCAATCCGCGCCCGCATCTTGCGCCTGCCCGCGCAAGAATGATCTAATACGGCCAGAAGAACAAAAGCAGGATTCGATCACAGCCATGGCAAACGACCTTCTCTCCAGTGCTACGCCTGTCTACGACGCCTCCTCGATCGAGGTGCTCGAAGGGCTGGAGCCGGTCCGCAAACGCCCCGGCATGTATATCGGCGGCACCGACGAACGCGCCTTGCACCACCTTGTCGCGGAAATCCTTGATAATGCGATGGACGAGGCCGTGGCCGGCCATGCCACCCGCATCGAGGTAGAGCTGCTGGAAGGCAATACCGTCGTCATCCGCGATAACGGCCGTGGCATTCCGGTCGATCCCCACCCCAAGTTCCCCGGCAAATCGGCGCTAGAGGTTATCCTGTGCACCTTGCACGCGGGCGGCAAATTCGGCGGCGACGCCTATGCCACCTCGGGCGGTCTGCACGGCGTGGGCGCATCGGTCGTCAATGCTTTGTCGGACCATATGCGCGTCGAAGTGGCCCGTAACCGCGAATTGTTCGTGCAGGAGTTTTCCAAAGGCATCCCGCAAGGCCCCGTATCCAAAGTGGGGGCCGCGCAGAACCGCAAAGGCACCACCGTCATCTTCCACCCCGATCCGGAAATTTTCGGCAGCCAGACCCTGAAGCCCGCCCGCATGATGAAAGCGGCGCGCTCGAAGGCCTATCTGTTCTCGGGCGTGGAAATCCGTTGGAAGACCACGGTGGACGATGGCGAGACCCCGAAAGAAGCGGTGTTCCACTTCCCCGGCGGTCTGGCGGATTACCTGTCGGACACCTTGGCAAAAACCACCACCTATGCCGACCGCCCCTTCGCGGGCAAAGTCACCTTCGCGGAAAAGTTCAACGTGCCCGGTTCGGTCGAATGGGCGGTGAACTGGACGGCGGCGCGCGACGGCTTTGTGCAATCCTATTGTAACACCGTCCCCACCCCCGAAGGCGGCACCCATGAAAACGGCTTCTGGACCGCGATCCTGAAGGGCATCCGCGCTTATGGCGAACGGGTCAAGAACCGCAAGGCCGAACAGATCACCCGCGACGACCTGACCTCGGGCGGCTGCGCCTTGGTGTCCTGTTTCATCCGCGAGCCGCAATTCGTGGGCCAGACCAAGGACCGGCTGTCGACCGAAGAAGCCGCGCGTTATGTCGAAAACTCGGTGCGCGACCACTTCGACAACTGGCTGGCGGGCGATCCGAAATCGGCCGGTGCGATCCTTGATTTCCTTGTGCTGCGCGCCGAAGAACGTCTGCGCCGCCGTCAGGAAAAGGAAACCCAGCGCAAATCGGCCACCAAACGTCTGCGCCTGCCGGGCAAGCTGACGGATTGTTCGGCCAAGAACCGCGACAATACCGAACTCTTCCTCGTGGAAGGCGACTCGGCGGGCGGTTCGGCCAAGGGGGCGCGGGCGCGCGAAACCCAAGCGATCATGCCGCTGAAGGGCAAGATCCTGAACGTTCTGGGCGCGGCATCGTCAAAGCTGAACGACAATGCCGAGATCCGTGATATCTGCGAGGCCTTGGGCACCGGCATGGGCACCAAGTTCAATGTCGACGACCTGCGGTACGACAAGATCATCATCATGACCGATGCTGACGTCGACGGCGCCCATATCGCATCGCTGTTGATGACCTTCTTCTTCACCCAGATGCGCCCGTTGATCGACAAGGGGCACCTCTATCTGGCCTGCCCGCCGCTCTATCGTCTGACCCAAGGCGCCAAACGCCTTTACGTCGCCGATGATGCGGAAAAGGATTACTGGCTGAACAAGGGCTTGGGCGGAAAAGGCAAGATCGACGTACAGCGCTTCAAGGGTCTGGGCGAGATGGATGCCAAGGATTTGAAAGAGACCACGATGGATCCGGCCACCCGCAAGCTGATCCGCGTCACCATCCATGAAGACGAACCGGGTGACACTTCGGATCTGGTGGAACGCCTGATGGGCAAAAAGCCCGAGCTGCGGTTCCAATATATTCAAGAAAACGCACGTTTTGTTGAAGAGCTTGACGTTTAAGCGCGAAAAACCGCCTCGAATAAATTAATTTTATTCAGACGCTTATAAAGAATGTGCCACTCAATTCTGCCCAAGACCCCCCTTTTTTGAGGGGGTCTTGGACATATTGTCGCATTCATAAACAAATGGCGGATATTTACCCCCGCGTCATGAGTACATATTTCACACCTATTGCGGCCTTTATTGCTGCAGCCCTCCTGACTCCTGTCGCTTTCGCTGGGCCGATGGGGCTTGATGTGAACGCCCCTTTGCAGAGCGTTGACACCAAGGCCTGTACGACCGAACAGCGTGCGTTCATCAAGGTCACCTGTCCGCCGAGCGCATTGGGAATTGACCGCAGCGACATCGTGCGGGTCCAGATCGACATGCCTATTTCGGGCGAACAGATCGCCTGCAGCATCCATGTGGATTCAGTCGGCCGCAGCGAATTCGACCTAAGCGAAGAGATCGCATCCATTTATGGCGCACCTACGCGCAAGCGCCACTGGATCAACGGGACAAGCATCAATCAAGTGCTCGAATTATCGCTGGAACAGACGGCAGAGGGCCTGCATCTGGATTACATCACCGAGCGCATGCCCGATTGTACCCGATCGGCGTCGATTTTCTGACACGGCTTAAGATAGGCCGCACGAGGCGCGCCCTATCTTCCGTCTCTAGCGGCCGCGTTTCGCCTTCAACTGGCCGTGTTCGAATATGCCCACCATCACCAAACCGATGATCAGCGGGATCAGGAAATAGCAGATCCGGAACACGATCAGGGCGGCCAGCACCTCTTCGTTGGAAAACTCGGGCAGGCCCGTCAGGACCGCCAATTCGAAGACACCCAAGCCCCCCGGCGCATGGGACAGCAGCGCCAGCGAGAACGCCACCACGAAGACCCCCATCACCACCAGATAGCCGGGATTGCCAACCTCCGGCAGCGCCAGATACAAGATGCCTGCGGCGAACAGCAGTTCGGTCGGAGCGACGATGATCTGTTTCACCGCCAGCCCAAGCTTGGGGTATGAAATGCTGAAACTGCGGATTTTCAGTTCCGGCAGCTTCAAGGCCGCGCCCAGCAGATACAGCGCCACCCCCACCAGCAACAGCACCGCCAGCCACCACACCAGATGCGGCGACAGCATATCGGCAAAGCGTTCCTCAAGCCCCGGAGACAGCAGGAACGCCAGCCCCAGCACCACCATCACCCCCAAGGCGAAAGTCAGCGAGCAGAAGGTGACCAGCATCCCCACATCACCGCCGCTCAAGCCCTTTGTGGTATAGGCGCGGTAGCGGATGACCGCTCCGGTAAAGGCGGATGCGCCCAAGGTATGGCCCAAGGCATAGGTGGTCAGCGAACAACAGGCGACGAAAATGTAATCGACCCGTTTGCGCAAATGTTCCAGCGCCAACCAATCATAAGCTGCCAGAATGGCGTAGCACCCCAAGGTGCAAAGCGCGATCCCCGCCCAATAGGGACCACTGATCGCCCCGATCCCCGCCCAAAGATCCGGCCATGACAGGCCACGCAGCTCACGCGCCAGAAACCAGAAGGAAACCGCAATTGCCGCCAAACCTATCAGCGGCCAAAGGTAGGTTTTCCAAGTCTTCTCTTTCGCACCTTCCGTCAACACACGCCTATCCTGACTTAAGTTCTGCCTTCATGAAGCAGTGGACCCCTTATCAAAGCCAGAGGCAACCACCGATCTCCCAAAAAACAATATTTAAGAATAAATTCATCTAGATCGACAGACGCCGCCCGATTGTATCCATCGCGCGGCATCCGGTTTTCCGCCAGATCAGGCGATCTGGGTCAGCAGGCCTTGGTCAAGGCGGACCATACGATCCATCCGCGCCGCAAGGTCCAGATTATGGGTGGCGATCAAGGCCGAAAGACCGGTCGCGCGCACCAATTCCATCAAAGTGCTGAACACCTGATCGGAAGTGGCCGGATCCAGATTGCCGGTCGGTTCATCCGCCAGCAGCAGCTTGGGGCGATTGGCCATGGCGCGGCAGAAGGCGACGCGTTGCTGTTCGCCCCCCGACAAAGCCGCCGGACGATGGTCCGCACGGCCTGCCACGCCCACACGGGTCAAAAGGTCCATCGCATAGGCCTTGGCCGCCGCCGCGGGCACACCATTGGCCAGTTGCGGGATGACGATGTTTTCCAGCGCGGTGAATTCCGGCAACAGATGGTGGAACTGATAGATGAAGCCCACATCATTGCGACGCAAGGCGGTGCGATCACATTCGGGCAGGCCGGACACGGCTTTGCCCGACAAGATCACCTCGCCGCGATCGGGGGTGTCCAGCAGCCCCGCGATATGCAGCAGCGTCGACTTACCCGCACCGGAGGGCGCAACCAAGGCCACCACCTCGCCGGTGCCGATTGTGATATCGGCGCCGCGCAGGACATGGACTTCGGCTTCGCTGCCGCGCTTGTAGCTTTTTTCGATGGCTTTGAGTTCCAGTGCAAATTCACTCATAGCGCAAAGCCTCGACAGGGTTCATCCGCGCGGCGCGGCGGGCGGGGAAGATGGTGATCAGGAAGGACAGGCCCAGCGACAGGCTGACGGCCGACAAGACATCGACCAGTTGCAGCTTGGCGGGCAAAGCATAGATGCCACGGATCGACGGGTCCCAGACGCCGCCGCCCGCCATGTAATTCACGAAGCTGAAGATCGGGTCGATATACAAGGCGAACAGGCAGCCCAAGATCACCCCAAGCGCCGTGCCGACCAATCCGGTGGAGGCGCCGCAGATGAAGAAAATCCGCAGGATCGCGCCTTCGGTCAGGCCGATGGTGCGCAAGATGCCGATGTCGCGGCCCTTGTTTTTCACCAGCATGATCAGCCCCGAGATGATGTTCATGGTGGCGATCAGCACGAGGATCGAAAGGATGATGAACATGATGTTATCTTCCATGTCCAAAGCGCGCAGGAAGGCGCCCGAGGTGTCCTTCCAGCTCCACAAAATCGCATCCTGCCCACCGGCTTGCAAAAGCGCGGGCGTATAGGCTTCGATCTGTTCGGGCTTTTTCACCATCACTTCGAATTCATCCGCCATGCCTTCGCGGTTGAAATAGCTTTGGGCTTCGGTGAACGGCATATAGAGGCGGGTTTTATCGATGTCATAGCGCCCCGCCGAGAAGATATAGACCACCTCGTAGGAATTGATCCTTGGGCTGGTGCCCATCGCGGTCTTCACCCCGTCGGGGGAAATGACCCGCAAGCGGTCCCCCACGCCGACCGACAGATCGCGCGCCAAGACGGCACCGATGGCGATGGCATCTTCGCCAAAGCGTTCGATATCCCCCTCGTGGGTGTCGCCTTGGCCCACGCGCGGGATGGCTTTCAGATCGTCGAGCGAGATGCCGAAGACATCCGCCCCCCCTGTCGCCTGCCGCGATTGCAGCATGACTTGGCCGCGGATCATCGGCGCGGCACGGGTCACGCCATCCACGGCGGCCAAGGCCTTGGCGCGGTCTTCGTAATCGCTGAAGCCTTTGACCAGATCGCCCTGATCATTGATGCGACCCGACGAATAGACCGTCACATGGGCATTGGCCCCCAAAATGGTATCGACGAATTCCGCCCGAAATCCCGCCCGCACCGACAGGGTCGCGATCAGCGCGAAAACCGCCAGCGTGATGCCGATCAGGCTGATCCATGTCATGGTGGACACGCCGCCTTCGGCACGTTTGGCGCGCAGGTAACGCCACGCGATCATCCATTCGAAAGCGGCAAAAGGGCGGGTGGCGGTCTTGGCCGTATCGGCGGTGGTGGCTTGATCTGTAACTGACATGGGATCCAAAGCTTTAGAGTCTCGCGAAACTGACCTGCCAGCGCGCAAAGGTCAAGAAACGCCCCTGTGAGAAGCGCAATTCCCCTACCGTGCACTGCAGGTGAAGATAGACCCGCAAGCCCTTGCGCATAAATAAAAAGGGGGCCAATCGGCCCCCTTTGGATTTTGTTTCACATGAAGCAGGCGATCAGGGATGCGCCTTGTAGATTTCCACGATCTTCGCGACCGCTTCTTCCGCCGAGACTTCCACGCTTTCGCCCGAACGGCGCGAGGTCAGTTCGACCACGCCATTGGCCAGACCACGCGGGCCGACGGTGATGCGCCACGGCAGACCGATCAGATCCATGGTGGCGAATTTCGCGCCGGCACGGTCATTGCGGTCGTCATACAAAGCTTCCATGCCAGCCGCGCGGAAGGCTTTATAAAGCGCTTCGCAGGCCGCGTCGGTGCCTTCGTCGCCCTGTTTCAGGTTGACGATGCCGACCGGGAACGGGGTGACGCCTTCCGGCCAGATGATGCCTTTGTCGTCGTGGTTGGCCTCGATAATCGCGCCCAACAGACGCGACACGCCGATCCCGTGCGAGCCCATTTCGACCGGAACGCGTTCACCCTTGTCATTGACCACAACGGCATTCATCGCTTCGGAATATTTGGTGCCGAAGTAGAAGATCTGGCCGACTTCGATGCCACGTGCGACTTCGCGGAATTCTTCCGGAACCTCGTCGAAGATCGCGGCGTCATGGGTTTCGTCGGTGCGGGCATACAAAGTGGTGAATTCTTTGCAGACCGCTTCGACTTCCGCACGATCATCATAGTCGACTTCGCGGTCGCCCAGTTTCAACTCGGTCACGCGACGATCAAAGAAGACTTCCGATTCACCAGTTTTCGCCAGCACGAGGAATTCGTGGGTATTGTCGCCGCCGATCGGACCGGATGCCGCACGCATCGGGATCGCAGTCAGGCCCATACGTTCATAGGTGCGCAGATAGCTGACCATGTGACGGTTATAGGCATGCAGCGCCGAGTCGCGATCGATGTCGAAATTGTAGCCATCCTTCATCAGGAATTCACGGCCACGCATCACGCCGAAGCGCGGGCGCATCTCGTCGCGGAACTTCCACTGGATTTGATACAGGGTCAGCGGCAGGTCTTTGTAGCTGTTGACATGCGCGCGGAACACATCGGTGACCATCTCTTCATTGGTCGGGCCATACAGCATCTCGCGGTCCTGACGGTCCTTCAGGCGCAGCATTTCGGGGCCGTAGGCATCGTAACGGCCCGATTCCCGCCACAGATCCGCCGATTGCAGGGTCGGCATCAGGATCGGCACGTGACCGGCACGGACTTGTTCTTCGTTGACGATCTGCTGGATGCGGTTCAACACGCGCAGACCCAGCGGCAGCCAGGTATAGATGCCCGCCGCCTGCTGCTTGATCATACCCGCACGCAGCATAAAGCGGTGCGAGACGATCTGCGCCTCGGAGGGGTTTTCCTTCAGAACCGGCAGGAAGTAACGCGACAGACGCATGATTGGCCTCATGGAAACAGGATTTCCCCGTTCCTAGCCCCAAGCACCATGGCAAGCAATAACCCCCGCGCGGATGGGGCGGCAGAGCAGCGGATTTTCTGTGCCGCTTGTCCCTTCGGGTTTTCCTGTGGGGCGGGGAAAGGGGCCGGATCGGAAATCGGGTGATTCTTGGGCAGAAAGGGCATGGATTCGCCGTCCCCGCCTTCTCCATGGCTTATCCACATGGTTACGCGCAACACCGTCCAGAACCCTGTGCGCCAGATGTCTTGACCCATCGGCGCGCGTGCCAATATCACTATGAGCAACAAGGATGACGCGATGACCCTACCCGTTTCGGACCAGCTCAAATATTGGGGCATCGCGACAGCGGTGTTTCTGGCCGCGCTTTACGCCATGGGCGATGTGCTGATGCCCTTCTTCGTGGGCGGCGCGATTGCCTATTTCCTGGATCCGATGGCGGACCGGCTGCAACGGCTGGGACTGTCGCGCGTGGCATCGACCGCAATCATCACGATTGCCATCGTGCTGTTCGCGATCCTGATGATGCTGGCGGTGATCCCGACCTTGGTCAGCCAAGCATCGGGGCTGGTGAAAGCCGCACCGCAGATCGCGCAGAACCTGCAGAACTTCCTGACCGCGCAATTCCCAGAACTGGATTTCGAAACCGGCTTCCTGCGCGATACTCTGGCCAAGCTGGCAGGGTTCATCGAATCCAAAGGGGCGGCTTTGGCGCAGGGATTGCTCAGCTCGGCAATGTCGGTGATTTCGGCACTGGTGTTCATCGTGGTGGTGCCGGTGGTGGCGTTTTATCTGCTGCTCGATTGGGACCATATGGTTGCCAAGATCGACAATCTGATCCCGCGCGACCATCTGGCCACGGTGCGCCAATTGGCGCGGGAAATCGATGCGGTGCTGGCCGGTTTCGTGCGCGGACAGCTGACCGTCTGCTTGGTGCTGGGCATCTATTATTCCGGCGC
>DALYSR010000072.1:0-17060 GCA_031991825.1 Paracoccaceae bacterium | reverse complement strand
GCTTGCCACCATCCACCATCCCGCAGCCACCCCCCAAGCGGGGGTGCCGCCCCTCGTTATCGTACATGGCCTTTACGGGTCGGCGCGCAACTGGGGCGTGATCGCCAAACGGCTCGCGGATATCCGCGATGTCATGACCGTCGATCAGCGCAACCATGGTCAAAGCCCTTGGTCCGATAGCCATAGCTATCCCGACATGGCCGCCGATCTGGCGGATGTCATCAAGGCGATAGGCCAACCGGTTGATCTGCTGGGACATTCCATGGGCGGGAAGGCCGCGATGCAATTGGCCCTGACCCAAGGCCAATTCTCCGACCAGCCGCTGATCCGCAAGCTGGTGGTGGCCGATATCGCCCCCACAGCCTATGGCCATGACCAGACCCAATATGCCCGCGCCATGCAGGCGGTGGACCTGACGGGGCTGACTTCTCGCGGCGAGGCCGAGGCGCGGCTGGCGGAACATCTGGATGATACGGGGCTGCGGGCCTTCTTCCTGCAATCGCTGGAACTACGCGGCGAAGGCGCGCCACGCTGGCGGTTGAACCTGAAGGTGTTGGAACGCGAAATGGCCAATGTCATCGGCTGGCCCGACACCCAAGGCCGCTTCGACGGCCCGACGCTGTTCCTGTCCGGCGCCAATAGCCACTACGTCCGCCCCGAACATCGCGACCATATCCGCAGCCTGTTCCCCCATGCCCGCTTTGCCAAGATCCCCGGCGCAGGCCATTGGCTTCACGCCGAAAAGCCCCGCGAATTCGAAGAAACCACCCGTGTCTTCCTGACCGCCTGATCCCAGCCCGCGCCCCCGAGTGCGGGTTTTTCCTTCACAGCTTGTTCAAATAACACCCGATCAAAAAAATCAGGATTTACTTCCAAGTCTTTTTGTCGGAATAAAAGGGGCAGCAGGGGCCGAGTCATCGCGGCCAAGCCCAAACCCGCGCCCCTGCCCTTGACCGAGCTACGACAGGTGAATCATGCCGCGCCGCCACTCCACTGCCCCCGCCCGCTGCCTGACGGCCTTGTCATGAGCGGTGAGGTGACGATGACCTTGGCGGCCATAGCCGCCTCGTCCGGCCAAAGCATTCCGGTCCATGATGCGCAGATCCTGACCCAAGGCGGGCAGTTGGCGCATATCCTGTTGAATGACCAAGTCTATTCCCTGCGCATTACCCGTGCAGGGAAATTGATCCTGACCAAATAGGGGTAAGCCGAGATGATGGTCTGTCACTGCCAATCTATCACCGACCACGACATTCGTGCCGCCGTCGACTGGATGCGCAAGGCCGACCCCAAGACCATCATCACCCCCGGCAAAATCTATCACGCCCTTGGCAAACGCGCCGATTGCGGTGGCTGCATGCCGCTGTTCTTGGACACCATGCGCGGCTGCGATAGCATTGGCGTGGCCGACCGCCCCGCGCGTCCGCCGCTGTTGCGCCCTGTCGCCAAGACCATGCGTCGTACGGGCTGATCTCGCCCCTTCTTTTTAGAATTATTCTAAGAAAGCGCAGCTGACCCATGGACAGGTGGGCCAGACTGCCCTAACCTTACGGAAATTCCAGTGAACGGGGCGATCACGCTCCATTTTAAAAAGAGGGCTTCTATGAAGGGCGACGCAAAAGTCATTGAATATCTGAACGCTGGCCTGCGCTCGGAACTGACGGCTGTCAGCCAATATTGGTTGCACTACCGCCTGCAAGAGGATTGGGGTCTGGGCAAGCTGGCCGCAAAATCGCGGGCCGAGTCGATCGAAGAAATGCAGCATGCGGATAAGTTCATCTCGCGGATCATCTTCCTTGAAGGCCATCCGAACCTGCAAAAGCTGGATTCGCTGCGCATCGGCCAGACCGTCAAGGAAACCCTTGAAGGCGATCTGGCCGCCGAACATGAAGCGCGCAATCTGTATATCGAAGCGCGCAAATATTGCGATAGCGTCGGCGATTTCGTCTCGCGCGCTTTGTTCGACGAGCTGATCCAAGACGAAGAAGGCCATATCGACTTCCTTGAAACCCAACTTGGCCTGTACGACCAATTGGGCGAACAAGGCTATGCGCTGTTGAACGCAACGCCTGCCAATCAAGCGGAATAAGTCTTTCGGTCAAAACGAAAAACGCCGGTCCCTAGGGCCGGCGTTTTGCATTACTGGAAGGGATCGTCGGGATATCCCACCCCGCAAAGATACAATCCCTGCGGCGGACAGACCGGCCCGCAAGCCGCGCGGTCACGGGCCTCCAGCGCGGTTTTCACATCATCGGGCTGCCACGATCCGGCCCCCACACGTTCCAAAGTGCCCACGATCGAGCGGACCTGGTTGTGCAAGAAGCTGCGCGCGCGCAAGGAGAAGCGGTATTCGCTGCCGCCGACATAGGAATGTTCGGTGATGGTGATTTCATCCAAGGTCTTCACCGGCGATTTCGCCTGACAGATCGTCGAGCGGAAGGTGGTGAAATCATGATGCCCGACCAGATGGGCCGCACCGGCGCGCATCGCCTCCACATCCAGCGGCCGCAGGATCTGCCAGACCAAGCCCTTGTCATGCGTCACGGGCGCCCGACGCGCAACCAGCCGGAACAGATAGCGCCGCTCCATCGCGCTGAACCGCGCGTGAAAATCATCGGCGACCTGCACCGCTTGCACGATGGCGACCGGATGCGGCTTCAGATGGAAATTCAGCGCTTCGCTCAAGCGGAAAGGGTCCCAGTCGCGGGCCAGATCGACCGTCGCCACCTGCCCCGTGCCATGCACACCCGTGTCAGTGCGACCGGCGGCGGCAATGGTATGCGCGCCCGGTTCCAGCTTGGCCAAAGCCGCTTCAATCGCAGCCTGCACCGAAGGCTGGCCCTGCGCTTGACGCTGCCAGCCCTGATAGGGGCCACCGTTATACTCAATTTTCAACGCAAATCTTGGCATGCCCCTCCCTTAGCGCATCCCCCTCGTGCGATCCATGCCCAAAGCTGCGACATGCCCCCTACACAGTTGAGGCAAGCGGCCCTATCTTCAAGGCAATTGCAGCGGGGAATATAGCGTGGTCCTGTCCAGCCTTACCGATGAAATCAGCCGCCGCCTTGAAAGCATGGCCAGTTCCGTCAGCGATATTTTCGAACCCACCTTGCGGCTTGGCGTCACCGGCCTGTCGGGTGCGGGCAAGACGGTGTTCATCACCGCGCTAACCGCGAACCTGTTGCAGCGCGGTCGGATGCCCCAGTTGAAGGCCGAAGCGGCAGGGCTGATCGAGGCGGTGGTGCTGCAACCACAACCCGATATGACCCTGCCGCGTTTCGCTTATGAAGATCATATGACCGCCTTGCTGGGCGATAGCCCGCGCTGGCCGGAATCGACAAGGTCGGTATCGGAACTGCGGCTGTCGTTTCGGCTGAAAAACACCGGCCTGCTGGCGGGGTTTAGCGGGCCGTCGACGCTGCATCTGGATATCATCGACTACCCCGGCGAATGGCTGCTGGATCTGTCGCTGTTGGACAAGGATTATGCCCGCTGGTCGGAAGAAACCCTGACCCGCATTGGCAAACGTCCGGAAGCGCAGACATTCATGGCAATGGCCCGTGCCGAAGACGGCGCGCTGCCCCTTGACGAGGCGCGCGCCAAGCGGATGGCCGACGTCTATACCGCCTTCTTGCACGACACCCGCAAGAACGGCTGGTCCGACCTGACACCGGGGCGCTTCCTGCTGCCGGGCGAGCTGGAAGGATCGCCCGTCCTGACCTTCGCGCCGCTGCCCCTGCCCGCGTCCACCGCGCGGGGCAGCCTATGGGCAGAAATGGAACGGCGTTACGAAGGCTATAAGGCCAAGGTGGTGAAGCCTTTCTTCCGCAACCACTTTGCCCGCATCGACCGCCAAGTGGTCCTGATGGATGTGCTGGGCGCGATCCATTCTGGCCCTCAAGCCGTCGAAGACCTGCGCCGCACGATGGCCGATATCCTGACCGCCTTCCGCCCCGGCGCCAACAGCTGGCTGACCAGTCTTTTGGGCGGCAAGAAGGTCGAAAAGATCCTGTTCGCCGCCACCAAGGCCGACCATTTGCACCAAAGCCAGCATCCCGCACTGACCGCGATCACCGAAGCCCTTCTGGCCGATGCCAAACGCCGCGCCGATTTTTCCGGCGCAAAAACAATGGCCCTGTCGCTGGCGTCATTGCGGACCACCGTTGAAGACAGCCTTGAACGCGACGGTCAGATGCTGGATCTGGTGCGCGGCAAGCTGATGGCGACCGGCAAGCAGGCCGCGATGTTCGCGGGCGAATTGCCCTCTGACCCCAGCCGCATCTTGGCCCCCGCCCGCGCCGGAGCCGAAGGCTGGCTGGACGCCGATTTCGCGCTGATGAACTTTGCCCCCGCCCGTATGGTGTTGAAACCGGGGGAAGGTCCGCCGCATATCCGGCTTGACCGCGCCGCCCAATTCCTGATCGGAGACCGCCTCGCATGAGTGACGCCCCGAAAAAACCGCTGATTTTCGATCTTGAAGACGAGGCCGATCCCTCGGCCGCCCCCTTGGTCGACGACATCCTGCCCCAAGGCGCGGCGATGCAGCTGGCCGCCAAAGTGGCCGCCCCGCGCAGCCGTTTCGCCACATTCGCGCTTTGGGCCTTTAGTTCGCTGTTCACCTTCGTGCTGACGGTCGCCGCATGGGACTTTACCGCCAGCCTGATGGCCAGAAGCCCGATCTTGGGCTGGATGTCCGTGTTTTTCTTGGTCTGCGCGCTGATCGCGGCCTTGGTCTTGGCGGGGCGGGAATGGTTCGCCTATGCGCGGCTGATGCGGCTGGACCTGCTGCGGGCCGAAGCGGTCAGCGCCTATGAAACCGCCAATATCGCATCCGCCCGCAAGATTACCGCGCATCTGGTTGGGCTTTACACCGCGCGCGCGGCTTCGGCTTGGGGTTTGGCGCGGCTAAAAGATCGCCAAGACGAAATCATGGATGCCGATGCGCTGCTGACCTTGGCGGAAACTGAATTGCTCGCGCCCTTGGATAATTTGGCGCGGGCGGAAGTCGAATCCGCGGCGCGGCAGGTGGCGACGGTGACCGCTTTGGTGCCCTTGGCCTTGGCCGATGTCGCCATGGCGCTGACCGCCAATATCCGCATGATCCGACGGATTGCGGAAATTTACGGGGGCAGATCGGGGGCTTTGGGATCGTGGAAGCTGCTGCGCCGCGTCTTCGGATCGCTGGTGGCGGCAGGGGCCTTGGCTTTGACCGACGATCTGATCGGATCGGTGGCAGGCGGCGGCATCTTGTCCAAAATCTCGCGTCGTTTCGGCGAGGGCGTGGTCAATGGCGCGCTCACCGCCCGCGTGGGTCTGGCGGCGATCGAACTTTGCCGTCCCCTGCCCTTCGTCGCGGTGGAAAAGCCTTCGACATCACAGACCCTAAGCCGCGCCTTGGCGGGCTTCATCCCGAAGTCGAAGGCATCGGATCAGTGACCACCACCGCAGATCGGGCAATCCTGACGGGGCTTTAACCGCAGCACGCGGCTTTCGCTGTCCAAGGCATTGTACAGCACCATCCGCCCGCGCAGGGTTTCCCCCGCGCCGGTGATATGCTTGATCGCCTCGGTCGCCATCATGGTGCCGATCACGCCGGGCAAAGCGGTCATAACGCCCGCTTCGGCGCAGCTTGGCGCCAGCCCTGCGGCAGGCGCTTGCGGGAAGATGCACTGATAGCAGGGCCCGCCCGCCGCCGGATGATACAGCGAAAGCTGCCCTTCCCACTGCGCCATAGCGCCTGCGATCAAGGGCTTGCCCTGCTGCACCGCAACACGGTTAACCATGTAACGCGTGTCGAAATTATCCGACCCGTCGATAATCAGGTCGTATTCGGCAAATAATTCCCCCGCCGCAGCCTCATCCAAGCGTCGATGATAGGGGCGAATGGTGATGAAAGGGTTAAGCTCTTTCAGCGCAGTTTCCGCCGAGAAGACCTTTGGCTGGCCAAGCCGCGCGTCGCTATGGATGATCTGGCGTTGCAGGTTGGAATTTTCCACCTGATCGTCATCGACGATACCGATCTGCCCGACGCCCCCCGCCGCCAGATACAACAGCACCGGCGCGCCAAGCCCGCCTGCCCCCACCACCAAAACCTTGGCCGATTTCAGCTTCACCTGCCCCGGCCCGCCGATTTCGCGCAGCATCAGATGGCGCGCATAGCGGTCATATTCCGCCTCACGGAAGGGACCGGATTGCACCGGCGCTTGGGGCGGTTCGGCCTTGGCGCGCAAGCCCCTAAGCATTTGGCGATAGGCGACAACCACCATGGCAATCACGCCCACCGCCACCCAAAGCGGCAGTGATCCGCCAAAGAAACGGCCCAAGGCATCGGGCGCGACAGGCGCATGGGCTGCCAGCAGCATCAGCCACCACAGCGCCAGCGCCACGCGCAAGGGAGCTGCCGCCAGCCGGCCCAGCCAAGCGGCAGCCCCGATGGCGACAAATCCCAAAAGCCCGATCATTGGCGACCGGTCGAGCCGAAGCCGCCTTCACCGCGCGCGGTATCCGACAGATCATCCACCACGTCGAAAGCCACCTGCACCACCGGCGCGATGATCATCTGTGCGATACGGTCGCCATGCTGGATGGTATAGGGTTCGGACGACAGGTTGATCAGGGCCACTCCCAGCGGTCCGCGGTAATCGCTGTCGATGGTGCCGGGCGTATTGGGCAAAGTGATGCCCGATTTGGTGGCCAGACCCGAACGCGGGCGGATCTGCATCTCATAGCCCAGCGGGATTTCGACACGCATAGCAGTCGGGCAGATCGCGCGCTGCATCGGCTGCAGGGTCAGGCCCGCCGCGCGGTCTTCGGGTTTGAAGCAAGCGCGGATATCCGCCCCCGCCGCCCCTGCGGTTTCATAGGCCGGCAGCGGCAGGCTGCGATCGGCCCAGTCTTCGAACTTGATTTTCAACACCGGCGGCATGGGCTTACTCCTGAGAGGCGCGCAAAGCCCAAGGGACTCAGGCGCGGGTCACTTTTGCCCTTGGTTTAGCGCATCCGCAATGCGCAAGGCCAGACGCCGCGCAACCTGATCCTTCGGCATCCGCGCCCATTCTTCGGCACCCGCATCGGAAATAAGCGTCACGGCATTTTCCTGCCCGCCCATGATACCGGTCGCGGGGCTGACATCATTGGCCACGATCCAGTCACAGCCCTTGCGCAAGCGCTTGGAGGTGGCATGTTCCACCACCTTTTCCGTTTCCGCCGCAAAGCCCACCACCAATTGCGGGCGCATATCACCTTGGGAAACCATGGCCAGAATGTCGGGGTTCTGCGCGAATTCCAGCACCGGCGCCTTACCCGATCCGTCCTTCTTCACCTTCTGATCGGCTTGGTTCAGCACCCGAAAATCGGCCACCGCCGCCGTCATTACGGCAGCATCCGCTGGCAAGGCACGGGTCACGGCATCCAGCATCTCGCGCGCGGTTTCCACGCGGATTACCTTGACGCCTGCAGGCGGCGGCACGCTGGCGGGTCCGGTCACGAAGCTGACCTCTGCCCCCAGATCGCGCAGGGCGGCTGCAATCGCAGTGCCTTGCGCGCCCGACGAGCGGTTGGCGATATAACGCACCGGATCAATGGGTTCATGGGTCGGACCGGATGTCACCAACACATGTTTGCCGCGCAACGGACCTTCGCGCAGCGCTTGGTCGATCGCAGCAAAAATCGTCAAGGGCTCGGCCAGACGACCGGGGCCAAACTCGCCACAGGCCATTTCGCCCGCATCCGGCCCGCAGACCAGCACGCCATCACCTTGCAGCACTTGCAGATTGCGCTGGGTCGCCGGATGGGTCCACATCCGCACATTCATCGCAGGCGCGATCAGCACCCGCTTGTCGGTGGCAAGCAGCAGCGTCGATGCCAGATCATCCGCCCGCCCCGTCGCCATCTTCGCCATCAGATCCGCCGTGGCGGGCGATACCACCAGCAGATCGGCGGACCGAGACAGCTGGATATGGCCCATCTCCGCCTCATCCGTCAGGTCGAACAGATCTTGATAGACCTTTTCACCGGCCAAGGCCGACAGGCTAAGCGGCGTTACGAATTCCGCCGCCGCCTTGGTCAACACCGGCACCACCGAAGCCCCTGCCTTTTTCAACTGGCGGATCAGCTCGAGCGATTTGTAAGCGGCGATGCCGCCGCCCACGATCAGCAAAATGCGTTTACCCACCAGCATGGCCGTCTCCCTTGGTTTCAAAAGGAAACTAGGCGGGCGCAGGGGGGAAAGGCAAGTCTATAGGAAATGATGCACTTCCTGCGTCGCCGTTTCGATATTGCGCCGCATTTTGACATAGGCCGCCGCTTCCAACTGGCGCACACGTTCCTTGCTCAACCCCAGTTCGGCGCCCAAGGATTCCAAAGTGCGGGGATCTTCCCGCAGCTTGCGTTCCGCTACAATGAAACGTTCGCGCGCATTCAACGCCCCCAAAGCCGCCAACAACCAATCCCGCAAGCATTGCGCATCATGGTTCAGCTCAACTGCCTGTTGCGGCTGCGGCGCGTCATCTTCCAGCACATCGATCCACTCGCGGCCTTCGTCATCAGAGGCTTGGGTCGCATTTAACGAAAAATCGCTGCCCGAAAGACGGCCTTCCATCATTTCAACATCGGAAATCGAGACGCCCAGATCGGTCGAGACAAGCTGGCGCAGCTGCGCCTGATCCAGATTTTCACCCCGCTGGGCGGCTTCACGCTCCAACCGCGCCTGCACGCGGCGCAGATTGAAAAACAACGATTTCTGGCTACCGGTCGAGCCCGTCCGCACCAAAGACCAATTGCGCATGACATAATCTTGGATCGACGCCTTGATCCACCAAACCGCATAGGTCGAAAACCGGACGCCACGACCGGGGTCGAACTTGTCAGCGGCTTTCATCAGGCCAAGGGAGGCTTCCTGAATCAGATCATTCATCGGCGCGCCATACCGGCGATATTTCGCGGCCATGCTGATCGCCAGCCGCATATAGGCCGTAACCAAACGGTGTAAGGCACGTTCATCGCGTTGTTCACGCCAACGCCGCGCCAACAAAGTTTCGGTTTCGGCATCCAACAGCTCGGCCCGCATGGCCTGACGCGGCAGGGTTTGGTCGGTAAAGCCATCAAGCGCCATCAGTGCCTCCAACTCTTCGATAAAAAAGGTCACAAATTCGTTAAGACCAGACTCGTAAATCGAGCGACCATCACCGCCTGATCGCTTCCCGATCACTGACGCCGCATTTCTAAAACGAGTTTCCTTGAAATTCGTTCCTCAAAAGCTAATGCGATCACAAATTTTCTACGTGGCCTGTGTCGCAGCAAGACGGTTAACACTTCGTCAATCTTTGCTGCGTAACGGTGAATGGGCTGCAAGGAGCCCCAAATGATCGCCAGCGCCTATAGCGTCGCCTTCGACGGCCTCGAAGCCAGATTGGTGGAGGTGCAATGTGCGCTGTCACCGGGATTGCCCAGCTTTTCAATGGTCGGACTGCCCGACAAGGCGGTCAGTGAAGCCAAGGAACGCGTGCGCGCAGCGCTGCAGGCTTTTGGCATCGCTTTGCCTGCGAAGAAGATCACCCTGAACCTCGCGCCCGCCGATCTGCCGAAAGAGGGCGCGCATTTCGATCTGCCGATCGCTTTGGCGCTGCTCGCGGCGGTGGAGATTTTGCCGAAAGATGAAATCGCCGCGACGCTTGCCATGGGCGAATTGTCCTTGGATGGCAGGTTGTTACCCGTGCTTGGCACGCTACCTGCGGCCTTGGCTGCGGCCGAGCATGACCTGACCCTGCTTTGCCCCCATAGCTCGGCCGCAGAGGCGGCATGGGTTGGCGCGGCTGAAGTGCTGGGCGCCAAATCGCTGGACCAGATCCTGCGCCATTTCACCGGACAAACGCCGCTGCCGCCGGCGGATGCCGTCACCCTTCCCCCCGCCGCCATTTCCCATGACCTTAGGGCGGTCAAAGGGTTGCCACGCGCCAAACGCGCTTTGGAGATTGCCGCCGCCGGACGTCACCATATGTTGATGATGGGCCCTCCTGGCACAGGAAAATCCTTCCTTGCCAAATGTATGCCCGGCATTCTGCCGCCGCTTTCCGTGAGCGAAGCGCTAGAGACTTCGATGATCCATTCGCTGGCGGGGCTGTTGCCGCGCGAAGGTATTTCGCGCAATCGGCCCTATTTCGAACCGCATCATAGCGCATCGATGGTGGCTTTGGTGGGCGGCGGCAGAAAAGCCCAGCCCGGCCAGATCAGCTTCGCGCATAACGGCGTGCTGTTTCTGGATGAACTACCGGAATTTTCGCGCCCCGCACTGGAAAGCCTGCGCCAACCGATCGAAACGGGATCCGTGATGATCGCGCGCGCCAATGCGCATGTCCGCTATCCAAGCCGCTTCCTGTTGTTGGCTGCGGCAAATCCCTGTCGTTGCGGGCATTTGCTGGATGCGGACCGCGCCTGCAACCGCGCGCCGATCTGCGGGCAGGATTATTTGGGCAAGATTTCCGGCCCGCTGCTGGATCGCTTCGATCTGCGGATCGACTTCGCACCGCCGCGTTTCACCGACACCGACCTGCGCGTCGACGGGGAAAGTTCCCGCTCTGTCGCGGCGCGCGTGGCAGCCGCCCGCGCCCGCCAAACCGCGCGTTATGGCGAGGACTCGAAAATCCGCACCAATGCCGATCTGGACGGCGCGATCTTGGACGAACACGCAAGTCCAGACGCCGAAAGCAGAAGCTTTATCAACAAGTTCGCAGATAAGATGGGATTAAGTGCGCGCGGCTATTACCGCATCTTGAAAGTCGCGCGCACCATCGCCGATTTGGCGGGGGATGACCAAATCGGCCTCCCCCATGTCACCGAGGCGATCAGCTACCGCCTTGATATCAAATTCGATTAGGCGCGCTTCGCCTCAATCACCTGCCAGATTTTTTCCGCCGTGTTGATCCCGTCGAAACGTTCAAGCTCTTGAATGCCGGTGGGCGAGGTGACGTTGATTTCGGTCAACCAATCCCCGATCACGTCGATCCCCACGAAGACCTGCCCCTTTTCGCGCAGCACCGGACCGATGGTGCGGCAGATCTCAAGATCGCGCTCGGTCAGGCCGATTTTTTCGGGACGTCCGCCGACATGCATATTCGAGCGCGTCTCTCCGGCTTGGGGCACACGGTTGATGGCCCCCACCGGCTCGCCATCGACCAGAATGATCCGCTTGTCACCGGCCGCAACGGCAGGCAGGAATTTCTGCACGATCAAAGGTTCGCGGTTGATGCCGGTGAACAGCTCGTAAAGCGAGGACAGGTTGCGGTCGTTGGGATCAAGGCGGAACACGCCCGCACCGCCATTGCCGTAAAGCGGCTTGAGGATGATATCGCCATGACGGTCCTTGAAGGCGCGAATCGTCTGCAGATCGCGTGCGATCGCCGTCGGCGGGGTCAGATGCGGGAAGTTCAACACCAAAAGCTTCTCGGGGCTGTTGCGCACCCAGAAGGGATCATTCACCACCAAGGTCTTGGGATGGATCATATCCAGCAAATGCGTGGTGGTGATATAGCCCATGTCGAAGGGCGGATCCTGACGCAGCCAAACCACGTCGAATTCCGACAGATCGACTTCGGTTTCCGGGCCATAGCTGACGTGATTGCCCTCTTCGCGGCGCAATTCGATATGCCAGCCACGCGCCATCACACGGCCTTCGACATAGGCGAGCCGATCTGGCGTATAGAAGAATAGGCTATGCCCGCGCGTCTGCGCTTCCAGCGCGATGCGGAACGTGCTGTCGGCATTGATATTGACCGACCCGATCGGGTCCATCTGCAAGGCAACCTTAAGCGGCATGGGCAATCCTCCTGAACGTCACCGTTCTGGCGCAAATGACGAAAGGATGCAAACCGTCAGGCGGCCAAAGCCTGTTCCAGGACTTCGATCCGCCCCATGCCATCCACCAAAGCGACATCAAACCGCATCGGCGTGTTCTGCCCCAAAGGTTCATTGGCAACATAGGCGAGCGCCGTGTTGAAGATCCGGCCAATCTGACGCGCAGACAGCCGTTCGGCCGCTTCCGCATGACTGCGGCCACGCTTCACTTCGACAAAGATCACTTCGTCGCCATTGCGCAGCACCAGATCGATTTCGCCCCAAGCAGACCGAAATCGCCTTGCGCAAATCCGGTGCCCCGCCAATTGATAATGGCGAAGCACCTGTTCTTCGGCGGCGAGCCCCGCATGATAGGCCATCTGTCCCCGTGCAATCTTGCCCGCCTGCGCCATTTTCTAGCCCTTCTTGGCCCGCGTCAGGGCCAGCTGATACATTTCACGACGCGGGATACCGAAGGCTTCTGCCACGGTCGCCGCCGCATCCTTCACCGACATTTCTTCCATCGCGCGATCCAAGGCCGCTTCGATGGTATCGCGCCCCGCCTGCACCGCATGACTGCGGTCGATCAGCAGGACGATTTCGCCCTTCACGTCACGCGCCGCGAAATCTTCGACCAATTCCGCCAAGGTCCCGCGCGAGACTTCTTCGAACCGTTTGGTCAATTCACGACACACCGCCGCCTGCCGCTCGCCTCCCAACATTGCCACACAATCCGCTAAGCAATCCTTAATGCGCTTGGGGGATTCATAAAGAATAAGGGTCGCGCCACAATTCGCCAATTCCTGCAGGAACTTCTGCCGCGCCTGCTGTGTCGACGGCGGGAAGCCCGCGAACATGAAGCGATCCGACGGCAAACCCGCCACCGTCAGCGCGCAGATTGCCGCCGACGGGCCGGGTGCTGCGACCAAGGGCAGCCCTTCCGCGATCACCGCACGGGCCAGACCAAAGCCCGGATCCGACACCAAAGGCGTGCCGGCTTCGGACGCATAAACCACCGACTTACCTTCCGAAATCGCCTGCATCAGGCGCGGCAGAACCTGCGCCTCGTTATGGTCGTGATAGGCGTAGACGTGGCGATCTTTCAGCGCAATGCCATGAATTTCCATCAAATGCCGCAGGCTTCGGGTATCTTCCGCCGCCAAGACATCCGCACCTGCCAGCAGATCCAGAGCCCGCAAAGTGATGTCCCTTGCGGCCCCGATCGGGGTGGCGATCAGATGCAGCCCGGGGGCGATCGACCTTGCGCCGGTGCTGTGGGCCTCATAGCGCGGGGTTTCGTTCAGCTCTTCCGACATTGCTCTGGTCCTACAAGTTTACATGCGCCCTCAATGCCCGTAAGTTTGACGAATGTCGCCTCCATTTCGGGAAGAGGAATGCCGATGTTGTCTGTTTTGAGTAAGGCCCGCAAGTCGCTGTGGCACGCAACCCTCGGCCTTGCGGCGATTGGTCTGGCCGCATGTCAACCCACCGGAGGCGCCAATACCGCCGGTCCGAAGATCGACACCACCGTCGCCGTGCCGGTGGCGCTGCTGGTTCCCGCAGGGTCGGGTCAGCCGGGCGATGAGGTGCTGGCGCGGTCCTTGCAAAATGCGGCCCGGCTGGCAATCGCCGATCTGGGCGGGTCCACCCGCATCGATCTGCGCGTCTACAACACCGCAGGCCAGCCCGGCCAAGCGCAGGCCATGGCCAATAAAGCCATCGACGAAGGCGCCAAGATCATCTTGGGCCCCGTTTTCGCCCAAGAAGCCAATGCGGCCGGTAACGCCGCAAAAGCCAAAGGCGTCAATGTCCTGGCCTTCTCGAACAACCCCGATATCGCAGGCGGCAACGTCTTCATTCTGGGCCAGACCTTCCCCAATACCGCAGCCCGTCTGGCCAGCTATGCCGCCCAGCAGGGCAAGCGTCGCATCATGATCGTCCATGATCAGAACGCCGCAGGCGAGGTTGGCCGCAAGTCGATCGAGCAAGGTGTCGCCCGCAGTGGTGCATCGGTGGTTGCGGTCGGCTCCTATGAATTCTCGCAAAACGGTGTGGTGCAAGCGGCCCCGCGCATTGCCGAAGCCGCCCGCGCCAATGGGGCCGATGCGATCTTCCTGACCGCCGATACCGCAGGCGCGCTGCCGATGATCACCCAGATGCTGTCCGAAAACGGCCTTAGCCCTGCATCGACGCAATATATGGGGTTGACCCGTTGGGACATCCCGCAGGCGACACTGGCGCTGCCGGGGGTGCAAAACGGCTGGTTCGCGATGCCGGACCCGAACCTGTATAACCAATACCAAAGCCGCTATCAGGCCGCCTACGGCCAAGCGCCCCATCCGATTTCGGGGCTGGCCTATGATGGTATCGCGGCCATCGGCGCGCTGCTTAAGCAGGGCAAATCCAACGCCTTGTCGGGCTCGGCCCTGACTCAGGGTGCCGGATTCGTAGGCGTGAACGGCATTTTCCGCCTGCGCGGCGACGGCACCAACGAACGCGGACTTGCCATTGCGTCAATCCGCAATAATCAAGTGGTTATCATCGACGCGGCCCCGCGCAGCTTTGGCGGAGCCGGTTTCTAAGACGAAAGCCTTTTGACCTAAGGATCCTGCCATGGCGCCCAGCGCCGCGAAAGCCACCAGCCCCGCCATTCGTATAGCACCTGCCGAACTCTTGCTGCCCGAAGCGCAGCTGATCGACACGCGGGCCGTGCTGGCAGCGATCCGCCACGACGCGATGACCGAGGCCGCAGAAGATGCGGCCTTGGCCCCCCCCAAGGGGCTGCGCGCCATCGCCGTGCGCCATTTGCTTGATGCCAAGTCCAAAGCGAATGCGGCCCTTGCGGCAGCCTATCTTGAAAGGCCCAGCGCATCGCGCGCGCTGACCGCCGCGCAAAGCCAGCTGACCGATTGTCTGGTGCGCATTGCTTTCGAACTGGCAAGCCAAGATATCCACGGCGCGGCCAATCCAACCCAAGCCGAACGGCTGGCGGTCCTTGCCGTCGGCGGCTATGGCCGTGCGGAAATGGCGCCCTTCTCGGATGTGGATCTGCTGTTCCTGACGCCCGCCAAAAGCAGCACTTGGGCGGAAAGCGTTGTCGAAAGCATGCTTTACATCCTGTGGGATCTGAAGCTGAAGGTCGGCCACGCCACCCGCAGCATCCCCGATTGCCTGCGCTTGGGCCGCGAGGATATCACCATCCGCACCGCCCTGCTGGAGCACCGCTTCATTGCGGGGGAAGCCGCGGTTGCGGCCGATCTGGAAGAGACTTTGTGGAACGAGCTGTTCAGCAGCACCGGTCCCCAGTTCATCGAAGCCAAACTGGCCGAACGCGCCGAACGCCACCGCCGCCAAGGCGGCCAGCGCTATGTGCTTGAACCCAATGTCAAAGAGGGCAAGGGCGGCTTGCGCGACCTGCAAACCCTGTATTGGATCGGCAAATACCTGCACCGCGTCGGATCGGCCCGCGAATTGGTGGCCCAAGGGCTGTTCGATGCCGAAGAATACGACACCTTCCGCACCGCCGAAGACTTCCTGTGGACCGTGCGCTGCCATCTGCATTACATCGCCGGACGTGCGATGGACCAGCTGACCTTCGATCTGCAGGTCGAAGTTGCGGCGCGGATGGGCTATCTGGATGCGGGCGGACGCCGCGCGGTGGAAATCTTCATGCAGGATTACTTCCGCCATGCCACCCGCGTCGGCGAATTGACCCGCATCTTCCTGACCGAATTGGAGGCGCGTCACGCCAAGCCCGAATCCAACCTGCTTGGCATCTTCAAGCGCCGCAAGAAGCTGCGCGAGGGGATGCGCGTGGTCCAAGGGCGCTTGGACGCCTCTGATCAGCAGGTGTTCTTGGCCGATAAGCTGAACCTGCTGCGCATCTTCGAAGAAGCCCTGCGCACCAATTACCTGTTGCACCCCAATGTGATGCGGCTGGTGGCATCCAATTTGCACCTGATCGACGACGAGATGCGCCATGATCCCGAAGCGATCCGCATCTTCCTTGATCTGCTGCTGAAGCACGGCAATCCCGAACGGTCGCTGCGGCGGATGAACGAACTTGGCGTCTTGGCCGCCTTCATTCCCGAATTCGAACCCATCGTGGCGATGATGCAGTTCAACGTCTATCACCACTACACGGTGGACGAACATATCATCCAATGTATCTCGACACTTGCGCAGGTCGAACGCGGCGAGCTGAACGAGGAACTGCCGATCACCGCCGAAATCATCCGCAATTCCATCAACCGCAAGGTGATGTATGTGGCGCTTTTGTTGCATGATATCGGCAAGGGACGGCCAGAGGATCACTCGATCCTTGGCGCCCGTATCGCGCGCAAAGTCGCGCCGCGCCTTGGGCTGACACCAGAGGAATCCGAGACCGTCGAATGGCTGGTGCGCTATCACCTTCTGATGTCGGATATGGCGCAGAAACGCGATATCTCTGATCCCCGCACCCTGCGCGATTTCGCCAAGGCGGTGAAAACCCGCAAGCGGTTGGACCTGCTGACCATCCTGACCGTTTGCGACATTCGTGGCGTCGGTCCGGGGACCTGGAACAACTGGAAGGCGATGCTGCTGCGCAAGCTGTATTCCGAAACCAGCGACGCCTTGGAAAACGGCTTGGAAGTGTTGAACCGTGACAAGCGCGAAGACGAATCCAAACGCGCGCTAAAGCTGCATCTGGCCGATTGGAGCCCCGCGGATATCCGCGCCGAACTGGGCCGCCACTACCCGCCCTATTGGCAGGGCCTGCCGACCGAAACGCAGGCCGTCTTTGCCCGCCTGCTGAAAGGTCTGGGCGACGGGGAAATCCGCATGGATCTGGTCCCCGATCCCGACCGCGATGCCACCCGCGCCTGTTTCGCTTTGACCGATCATCCGGGCATTTTCTCGCGACTGGCGGGGGCCTTGGCCTTGGTCGGCGCGAATGTCGTGGATGCGCGCACCTATACCTCGAAGGACGGCTATGCGACGGCGGTATTCTGGCTGCAGGATGCCGATGGCAAGCCCTATGACGAAGCCCGCCTGCCCCGCCTGCGCCAGATGGTCGGCAAGGCGCTGAAAGGCGAAGTCGTTGCGCGCGAAGCCCTGAAAGACCGCGACAAGGTCAAGAAACGCGAACGCGAGTTCCGCTTCCCGACCCATATCATGTTCGATAACGAAGGGTCGGATATCTATACCATCATCGAGGTGGATACCCGCGACCGCCCCGGACTGCTGTATGA
>DALYSR010000071.1:0-17114 GCA_031991825.1 Paracoccaceae bacterium | reverse complement strand
GGGGGTCAGCAGGAAGGTGACCGGCAATTTGGTCTGGGCCCCCGCGCGCATGATCTGGCGCATCGCTTCGAGCGCCACGAAATTGCCGCCCTTCATGTCCTGAATGCCGGGGCCATAGATTTTGCCCCCCTCGCGCCGCCACGGATTGACCTTCAAGGTGCCGAGCGGATGGACGGTATCCAGATGGCCCGAGACCAGAATGCCGGGCTTGCCCTGATCGGGATGGGGGAATTTCACCCGCAGCGACGGGCCAAGGCCCATACGGCCCGGAATGACCTCGATCGAGGCACCGGCTGCGGCGCAATCATAGGCCACCACATCGACCATACGCGCAACCGCCGCCGCATCGAAGGTCGGGCTTTCGGTTTCGATCCACGGGCGTAGGCGGCGGATCATGTCTTCATTGTCGAATTTCAGATCGAGAAATGACATCAGGCGGCGTCCTTGTGCAGCGGCATGCGGCGCTCGATGATGCGGGCATAGATCGAGGACCCGATCGGCAGCACTGCCGGATCAAGCAGGAAAGCGGGATTGTGCAGCGCTGCCGCGCCGCCATGCATCACATTGATATAGGCACCGGGGATGGCGGCGGACATATCGGCGAAATCCTCTGATCCCATCACCAAAGGCCCGTTGTCGCTGACATTTTCCGCCCCCAGAATATCGGCTGCGGCCTGCAGATAGGCATCGCTCAATTCGGGCTGGTTGACCAGAACATCGAAGACATTGCGGATGTCGATCTGGATGTCGATCCCATGGGCCAGCGCCAGACCCGCACATAGCTCGCGCATCCGCCGGTCGACCAGATCCATCACCTCGGGATCGAAATAACGCACGGTGCCGGTGATCACGGCGGTTTCGGGCACGATGTTATAGGCCGATCCAGTGTGGAACTGGGTGCAGGATAGAACGCAGGGTTTGACCGGATCGACATTGCGCGAAACGATGGTCTGCAGCAGGCCGATCAATTCGGCGCCGATCACCAAAGCGTCACGCGATTGGTTGGGGGCGGCGGCATGGCTGCCCTTGCCTTTGACGGTGATATCGAAGAACGACGCCCCCGCCATCATCGGCCCCTTGCGCAAGCGGGCCTTGCCAAGCTGCGACAGCGGCTGGTTGTGCATGCCATAGACTTCATCGACGGGGAAGCGCTGGAACAGCCCCTCCGCCATCATCCGCCGCGCCCCGCCAAGGCCTTCTTCGGCGGGTTGGAAGATGAAAACGGCGGTGCCGTCGAAATCGCGGCTGGCCGCCAGATATTGCGCAGCCCCCAGCAGCATGGTGGTATGGCCGTCATGGCCGCAGGCATGCATTGTGTTGGGGTTTTTCGAGCTATAGGCCAGCCCCGTGATTTCCTGAATCGGCAGCGCATCCATATCGGCGCGCAGCCCGATCCGGCGGTTGCCTTGTCCCTTGCCGCGCAAGATGCCCACAACACCGGTCTGGGCCAGACCTGCATGGACCTCGTCAAAGCCCCAATCCTTCAGATGCTGCTCGACAATCGCGGCGGTGCGTTTCTCCTCGAACCCGATTTCGGGATGCGCGTGGAGGTCTTCGAATACCGCGCGCATCTGCGCCGCGTGATCCTCGATGAATTTGATGATGGTCATGTTCTCTCCCAATCAGGCGATCAGCGGCTGATGTGCCGCGAAATCCCAAAAACGCCCCGGCGCTGCATCGATCAGCGCGCGGGTATAATCATGTTGCGGATTGTGCAGGACTTCTCCGGCGGGGCCCTGTTCGACCACCGCGCCGCGCTGCATCACCAAGACCTCGTCACAGATTTGGGCCGCGACGCGCAGATCATGGGTGATGAAGATGATTGCGATGCCGGTCTGGCGCTGCAGTTCTTCCAAAAGATCAAGGACCTGCGCCTGAACCGACACATCCAAGGCGGAGACCGCCTCATCGGCGACCAGCACATCGGGGCGCAGCATCACCGCGCGGGCAATGGCGATGCGCTGGCGCTGCCCGCCCGAGAATTGATGCGGATAGCGCTGCAAGGCATCCTCGGGCAGCGAGACGATGCGCAACAGCCGTTTGGCTTCGGTGATCGCCTCGTCATAAGAGACGCCATAGTTCAGCGGCCCCTCGGTCAGCGACCGCGCAATGGTCCACCGCGGGTTGAGCGAGCGGAAGGGGTCTTGGAACACCACCTGCAGCTTCTTGCGCTTGGGCTTCATCGCGCGGGGGGACAGATGCGCGATATCATCGCCTTCCAGCAGAATTTCGCCCTCGGTCGGCTCGATCAGCCGCATGATGGCGCGTGCAACGGTGGTCTTGCCCGAACCGCTTTCGCCGACGATCCCCAATGTGCGACCGGGTGCGAGGTCGAAATTCACCCCGTAAGAGGCCCGCACCTCGGATTTTTTGCCAAGGAACGACCCGCTGCGATAGGTCTTGCCAAGCGCCTTGGTGACCAAAACCGGCGCTGATCGCGCATCGCTGCGCGGCGCGCGCGGGATCAGGCTTGGCACCGCGGCCAGCAGCTTTTTGGTGTAATCGTGATTGGGGGCTTCAAGCACCTGCCGGATCGGCCCGCTTTCGACGATTTCGCCGTGGCGCATGACGCAGACGCGATCGGCGATTTCCGCCACCACGCCCATGTCATGGGTGATGAAAAGAACCGCGGTGCCGTGTTTTTCCTGCAGCTCGGCAATCAGCGACAGGATTTGCTTTTGGGTGGTCACATCAAGCGCGGTGGTCGGCTCGTCGGCGATCAACAGCGCGGGCCCCAAGATCAGCGCCATGGCGATCATGATCCGCTGGCGCTGGCCACCCGAAAGCTGGTGCGGATAGCTGTCGAAGATGCGTTCGACATCGGGCAGATGGACCTGTTCCATGATCTCGATGACGCGGGCGCGTTTCTCGGCGGTGCCCAGCGAGGTATGCAGGTCCAGCACCTCTAGGATCTGCGCCCCGACCTTGAGGACGGGATTAAGCGCGGTCATCGGTTCCTGAAAGATCATCGCCAGATCTTTGGCGCGCTTGTCCCGCATCTGGCCTGCGCTCAGCGCCAGCAAATTCTGGCCATTCAGCAAGATCTGCCCCGATTTCACCCCCAGCGCCGATTTGGGCAGCAATCCCATAGTGGCCAGCGATGTCACCGATTTGCCCGAGCCGCTTTCGCCGACCAGACAAACCGTTTCGCCGCGACGGATGTCGAACGTGATGCCCTTGAGCACCGGCGGCAAGGCGCTGGTCCCCAGAATCTCGACCACCAGATCCTTGATCTCGACGACGACCGGCTGGGTCGAAAAATCCTTGTCTCGTAATTGCATCTTAGGCCTCCCGTTTCTTCATGCGCGGATCAAGCGCGTCGCGTGCCGTGTCGCCGATCAGGTTGATCGACAGCACGCAGATGGTCAGCAAAAGGCCTGGCCACAGAATGATGCCGGGGTTGATGCGAAAATATTGCCGCCCCTCGGCCATGATATTGCCCCATGTGGGGATCTCGGTGGAAATGCCCGCGCCAAGGAAGGACAGCAGCGCTTCGGTCAGAATGGCCGAGGCCACGATATAGGTGCCCTGCACGATCATCGGCGCCATGGTATTGGGCAGCAGATGTTGGAACAGGATTTTGGGGGTGGAGGATCCCAAGGCCATCGCCGCCTCGACATAGGGTTCCTCGCGGGCGCTCAGCACGACCGAGCGGACAAGGCGCACGACGCGGGGCACTTCGGGGATGGTGATCGCCATGACCACCGATCCGATCGAGGGGCCGTTCAGCGCCACCAATGCGATGGCGATCAGGATCGAGGGCATCGCCATCAGCGCATCCATCGCCCGCATGATGATCGCATCGGCCAGACGGAAATAGCCCGCCACCAAGCCGATCAGCACGCCCAGACCCAGCGCGACAATCGCCGCGCAGATCCCGATCAGCAGCGATATCCGGCCGCCAAGGATGATCCGCGAGAAAAGATCGCGGCCAAAACCGTCGGTGCCCAGCAGGTATTGTTCGGACGGCGGTTTCAGGCGCATGACCGGATCCATCGCCAAAGGATCATGCGGCGCGAGCCAAGGCGAAAAAATGGTCAGAAGGATGACCGCCAGCAGCACGGCCGCGGCAATGAAGGGGACCAGACCGGTACGCGAGGGCGAAACCAGTGAAAGCAGGCGAAGCGAAAGCGATTTATACGCAGAGGAACGGTCGATTTCCATCAGTAACGGATCCTCGGGTCAAAGAGCGAATAGGACATGTCGATCAACAGGTTGATGAAGACATACAGCGAAGCGGTCAGCAGGATCAGCGCTTGGATGACAGGATAGTCGCGGGCCAGCACGGCATCGACGGTCAGGCGGCCGATGCCGGGGATGTTGAAGATCGTCTCGGTCACCACCACCCCCGATATCAGCAGCGCGAAACCTGCGCCGACGATGGTGGCGATCGGCACGGCGGCATTCTTGAGCGCATGTTTGAACAAGATCCGCTGTTCTCCGATGCCTTTGGCACGGGCGGTGCGGATATAGTCTTCGTTCAACACATCCAGCATCGCCGCCCGCGTCATCCGCGCGATCAAAGCGATATAGATCGAGGCCAGCGTGAGCGCAGGCAGAATGGCGCGTTCAAGGAAGGCGCCGAGGCCCGCGGTGATCGGCTTGTAGCCCTGCGGCGGCAACCAGCCCAGTTTGACCGAAAAGATAAGCAAAAGAACGTAGCCGACCAGAAAGACCGGCACCGAGAAGCCCAGCACGGAAAAGGACATCACCAGATAATCCACCCAAGTCCGATGCTTCCACGCGGCGATCACGCCCATGGGAATGGCGATCAAGACGGCGATCAAAATGGTCAGCACCGCGATCGAAAGGGATGGGGCTACACGCTGTGCCACCATATCCAGCACCGGCACGCTGGAAATCAGCGAGGTGCCGAAATCGCCCTGCAAGATGCCGCCGATCCATTTGACATATTGCGTCACGATCGGCTCGTTCAGGCCCATCGCTTCGCGGATGCGTTCCAGCGTCTCGGGGGTGGCATTATCGCCCGCGATGATCGCGGCCGGATCGCCCGGTGTCAGGCGCAGCAGAAGGAAGACGAAGACCGAGACGAGGATCAGGACGGGTATCACCGACAGGATCCGCTTGATGAGATAACTGAGCAAGGGGCGGCTCCGATGGAATGGGTTTCGGACATGCGCCTAAAGCCGCCGGAGCGAGCAGTGGCCGAGAGGATCCGACCCGCAGCGCGCGGATCGGATGACTTTATGGTTCGGAAGGGATTAGTCTTCGGTCTTGGTGACACCCCAGAACACCGGCGCCGGTGTCGGCTGCATGTCGGTGATCACCGTGCGGCGCGCTTGGGGGAAGTTGTATTCGCCAAGCGGGATGTAGCTGACAAATTCCATGGCATGCGCTTGCATCTTGTCGGTGACCGCCTTCTGCGCTTCGGGGGTCTGTGCGGCAATGAACTCCTTCTTCAGCGCCTCGTTCACAGGATCATCGGGCCAGCCGAACCACGCCTGATCGCCGCGCCCGTTCATCATGACGTTGATCAGCGGGTTCGCGATCTCGGAAATCTGCCAGTTGGTGAAGAACATGTTCCAACCGCCGGCGCTTGGCGCATCCATCGACGCACGGCGGGTCACCAAAGTCTGCCAATCCATCGGCTGCATATCGACGACAAAACCCGCCTCGCGCAGCTGTTGGGCGGCCACCACCGGTTGCGCCTTCAAGGTGGGCGCTTCGGTCGGCTGCATCAAGACGACCGGCGTGCCGTCATAGCCCGCCTCGGCCAACAGCGCCTTGGCCGCTGCCGGATCGCCCTTGCCGGTCAGGGTTGCGGTGCCGGTCTCGTCGGCGAAAGCGGTGTTGCAACCGAAGATCGCACCGCAGGTCTTGTAATATTCGGGGCTGGCGGTCAAAGCCATCAGCACCGGTTCTTGCGACATGGCGAGCAAGGCCGCCTGACGGATTTTCGGATTGTCGAAGGGCGGATGTTTGAAGTTCATCCGGCCCATGGTCTGGAAGCCGAAGGCCGAACGCTTCTCGACGACGACGGTATCATCGCCCTCAAGCAGCGGGATCAGATCGACCGGCATTGACTCGATGATATCGATATCGCCCGATTGCAGCGCATTCACCGCGGTCTGGCTATCGGCCATGGTGACCCAACGCACCTTGTCGATATTGACGATTTTGCCGCCCGCATAGCCCGAAGCGGGTTCCGCGCGGGGAATGTAGTCTTCGTTTTTAAGATAGCTTGCGCCAACACCCGGTTGGAATTCCGCGGCGACGAATTTGAACGGGCCCGAACCGATATGTTCCTGAATGGCCTGATCGGCGGGGGTTTCCGCAATGCGCTTGGGCATGATGAAGGGCGGCAGCGCCGATTGCTTGCCGATCGTTTCAAGGAAGGGTCCGAAGGGCGCGCTCAGGGTCCAAACCACGGTCTTGGCATCTTTGGCCTCAAGGGAGGCGGTGGCATCCATGATCGCCTGACCGCCGGAATCGCGCTTGGCCCAACGCTGCAGCGACGCGACCACGTCATCGGCAGTGACATCGGCGCCATCATGGAATTTCAGCCCGTCGCGTAGGGTGAAGGTATAGACCAAAGCATCATCTGAGACGGTGAATTCGGCCATTTGCGGCTTGATCGCGGCATTCTCATCCTCGGCAACCAGCACGTCATAGATCATATAGGCGTGGTTGCGGGTGATATGGGCGGTGGTGATCACGGGATCGAGCACGCGCAGATCGGAATGCATCACCGCGTTGATCGTCGTCTCGGCGAATGCCCCCCCTGCAGCAAGGGCGAAAATCGATGCGAAGAGTCCAGTCTTTAAGGAAAGCGTCATGGAAGGTGTCATAGGCGTCTTCTCTCTGTTGAACGGGCTTTTGGGTTATTTGCCGAAGGTTGGACCAAGCGGGCGCAACCGCATTCCCTTGCGCAAGGCCGTCCATGGCAGCGCCGAGGGGCAAAGCGGCATCGCGCCGGGGGCTGTCGCAACAAGGATGGCTTCGGCGATCGGTTCGAAATCTGCCCGGAAATGAACCGAACTCTTGTTCACAAGGATCTTCTGCGCCTCGGGCTCGATGCCGACCATGCGGAAGAAATTGCGATCCGCCATCTGGGCGATATGGCTGGTGACGACCACACGGGTGCCGCCGATGGCCAGGGCCGCCGATGGTCCCATGTCGATATGGGTGCCGCCGTAATAGGGGCCGGTGGCATGGACCTTGCCGTCGGACAAGGCGGTTACGGTGGCGCGGGTCAAGAAGGGCGCATCCCCCGCTATGCCCGACCGCCCGCCAAGAGCGACCTCGATCTGTGCGCCCACGCCCGCTTCATGGGCGGCGCGCGCCGCATCGGGGTCATGGAAATTGCCCAATGCCGCGTCTTGCGCATCCAAGGCGATCAGCGCGCGCAGCATGCCGGTGGTGTCCGATGACCCGCCCGCGCCGGGATTGTCCTGCGTATCGGCGATGATCACCGGCTTCGTCGCGCCCGCGGCAATCCGCATCGCCTCGATCACGCCCGCTTCGGGCGTGTAGGCCCGCCCCGAGAACTCTGCCTCCCGCGCTTGCAAGGCGCCGGCCATGGCCTGCGCATAATCTTCGACGACAGCCGCATCGGGGCCATAGGCAAAGGCCGCCGGACCGCAGCCTTCGAAATCCGAAGCCGGAAAGCCCATGAAAAGCGACGCTGTCGCCACCCCTTCGGGCAGATCGCGGGTCATCTGATACAGGCCCCGCGCAGGTTCCATATTGGTATATTGCCAGCTGATCGGGATCAGATAATCGACCGCGGCCATCGCTTTGGCCCAAGTCCGACCGCTGGACACCATCGCCTGCAAGGCCTGCGCCGCGCGGTAGCCGGTATCTGCCATGTCGATATGGGGATAGGTGCGAAAGCCCACCATGATATCCGACAAGTCGAACATCCGCGCGGTGATATTGCCATGCAGATCCAGCGAACAGCCAATCGGCAGATCGGGATAGACCTCGCGGATGCGGGCCAGCAGCTCGCCCTCGCCGTCGGGCTGGTGCTCGGCCACCATCGCACCATGCAGGTCCAGATAGATGGCGTCGAAGGGCCCGTTTTGCCGAAGACCCGCGATGATTTCGCCGGTTATGGCCTCAAAGGCGGCCTCGGTCACCGGCGCCGAGGGAATGGCCCCCGCCCATAGGATCGGCACGACCTCCCAGCCGGCGGTTTCGGCAAAATCGAATGCGCCCGCCATGCCCAGATTAACGCCCCTGATCGCCTCGCGCAGGGGGGCGCCGCGGGTGAAGGGGATATAGCCGCCGCCCTGTTCGAATGCCGCAAGATCGGCAGGTGCGGCTGCAAAGCTGTTACTTTCGTGCAGAAATCCGGCAAAGGCGACGCGCATGGAGGCAGGCTTTCCTTATAATCCTGGGCAGGCTTAATTCAATTGTTGAGTATCGCCTGCCGATACGTCAATATCAAAAAGAATGACGCTGCTTTCCCAACTGTCAACAGTTTTTCTGAACGCAAAGGAGTTAAATATTCGTGTTTCGCGAACTGATTGGCGTTTCGACATTTGATCCGAAAGAAGCTGATAAATTCAGCGAGGACCCGCTTTTCGTGCGTGCCGCCGCCCGCGCCGTGGCGATCCTGTCTGCTTTCGAGTTTGCAAACAAACCCTTATCGCTGAAAGAGCTTTCCGATCTTTCGGGGGTGGACCGCAGCGCCACCCAGCGCATGGTGCATACGCTGCAGGCTTTGGGGATGATCGTGCGCGACGACGATGATCGCGGCTATCTGCCGGGCAAGCGCATCCTGACGATGGCCCATTCCGCCCTGCGCCTGAACCCGATGTTGCAACGCGCGACCCCTATTTTGCTGGAGCTGCGCCGTCGCACCCGCGAGCGGGTCGATCTGTCGTTATGGGACGATACGCGGCTGATCTATGCGCTGCGCATGCCGTCAAAGCACGAGATTTTCACCGCCACCTTGACCGGAAATACCGTGCCGCTTTATTGCACCGCCGGTGGCGTCGCGGTGATGACGCAGCTTGGCGATGACGAGATCGCGCGTATTTTCGCGGCATCCGACCGCACGCCTTTCACGCCGCAGACCATGACGACCCTGCCGGAGGTGATGGAGGCCGTCCACAGCGCCCGCAGACGCGGCCATTCGCTGCTGCAGGGACAGCTTTTGCGCCACGAGATCGCGATGGGGGTTGCGGTGATGGATGGCACGGGCCGTCCGATGGGGGCCATTCACATCGCCAGCACCAGCGAGGAATATTCGCTCGAAGAATTCTCGGCCAAATTCGGCACCTTGTTGGAACAGGCCGGAAAATCGCTGTCGGGCTATCGTTAAGGGACTTTAAAGGGCCGTTTTCTTTGGCCGCTTAAAGCCGCGCCACGCGTTGCTCGAACCCCTGTCTGATCGCATCCGCCATGGCTTGGGGGAAATCCGCAGGCATCTGGGCCAAGGCGTGATCGAAGGCTGCGGAGGCTTTGGCGCGCAGCTCCGCGAAGATCCCTTGGATACGTTCGGCCGACAGACCGGCGGCGGCGCCTGTCTCGATGAAATGGCGGCCCAAAAGGGTATCGACCTTGTAATGGCGACTTTTGCCCGCCCGCATCGCCAGCTTCATATCCTTGATCTGCAATTGTCCCGAGGCAAGACTGGGCTGCACGCTGAGCACATCATAGAGCGGCGCAAGGGTAAACCTGCCCGCAGGCCGCAAAGCAAGGCTGAAATTCTTGGCATGTCCGTCGGTCGCCCCCAGCAGCCAGAACAGCACGACCGCCTTGAAGAAGATGTCCTGATCGCGCTGCGCATGATCGCTGGCCCGCAACAAACTGGTGATCTCTGCGATCCCTGGACCGCCATCGCTTTGGTATTTGGCATGCGGCGGCACGCCCAATGCCTGACAGCAATCTTCTTGCGGCAGACGCAAAAGGCGGCCATCACGCGCCTGCAAGCGGTCGAAGCGGTCGACAACCAAGACCTTCACATCCTCGAAAATGCTGATCCGGCTTTGGGCGACAGGCAGGCCGAAACCGCCCAGAAGTGTCAGGCAAAAGTGTTCGTTTTCAACACTGTGGCTTAAATCCATGCCATTGGGGAGCTGGCCGATCGCTGGCTTGAAAATATGGGTCGTGGGGGTGGTTCCGGCAGGCTCTAGCCATTGGCCTTCGTGCCACAAAAGCGCGGTCTTTTCTTGCGCCCCCGCAACCGAGATGCGGAAATCGCGATTGGGCCGCAGACCAAGGGGCGAGGCTTTCAAATCGCGCAGCAGTGCCGCGATATCGCCCTCGCTCAGGGGCTCTCCGTCGGGCGGGGTCAGGCGCGGCGCCTCTCCTTGGGGTAGAAATTGCAAGGCACCGACGCAATCGCGGCCGATCTTGGCCAGCAGGCTATAGGCATCGGCCCCCTCGGCCCCCACACGCCCCGCCAAGCGGCGGCGGATATCGTCATTGTCGGGCAGCAGATTGTCGAAAACCGCGATCACCGGCGCACCGGTATAGCGATCCGCGCGCAAGGGCAGCGATAGCGAGACCGGCATGGTGTTTTCCCATGCAAGCCATTCCTCCGCATAATCGAAGGCATAGCTGCCATCGGGATCGCGATACAGCCTGCCGACAGTGCGGCCGTTCATGAACACCCCGAGCGGCGGATAGGCCCTGCGCCGCCCCATCAGAAGATATCCTCGAAATCGGTCGCATCGCCTTTGCTGCGCGGGGCGATATGTATTTCCAGATCAAGCGCGGCCAGCAGATCGAACAAGGTGTCAAGCTTGGCGCCACCGGCCCCGCTTTCCAGTAAGGATATCGTGCGCGGCCACAGACCCGATCGCTGTGCCAGATCCGCCTGCGACAGCTTTTGTGCCTTGCGGGCATTGCGTAGGATATTGCCGATCTCTGCCGGACTGCGCGAGATTTGCGTCATCAGCCACCCTCTCATGATATGATCTTCAGATCATAAAGGCAATATATGATCTGAAGATCATAAAGTAAAGATCGGATCTCTAGATCATGAAATGCGGCTGCAATTCCGCGCCGCAGCCAGCTGGACCGGACCGGATTATAACGCGCGAGCAGGCGCTGCACAGCATGCAACAAGATATCACGCGCCGGACAAAATGCGTCTGATATTTCAAGAAAATCCCGCCCAAGATATTTCGCACTCAAGGGGCGGGATGACCCACCCGCACAATCGCGCATATCCTGCACGACCAGCGGGGCGACTAAAGGCGCCACCTCATCACTCTGCCGCATCGGTAGAACCGACTGACCACTCTTGCCCAGTCGGCACCAGACTGACAGTTGGTTGGGCTGCACACCGTAGCGTCGCGCAGCCGCAGCCACAGTGCCACCATCTTCAAGCGTCTGCGCCACGATCCACGCCCCTCCCCAAGGGGATCGCGCCTAAGTGGCAATCGCCATTTCATCTGCTGACTGATCCAAACACCCTGACACTGCCGATGAGGGGGCAGGGATTTATCCGCTGTGACTGGCTAGCCTATCGCTTTGGTCGATATGTAGCCGCGATTTTGATAGAGGAGCGCGTCGCCGTCAGCATGGGACGCGGCCAGGACACGGCAGGTGTAAAGGTAATGCGTGCCAAGTTCGGCAATGCTTTCGACGTCGCAATCGAAAACCGCAATCGCCTCAGGCAAAACGGGCGCTCCGCTGGCCATGCGCTTCCACGCCACTTCCGCATCAAAGCATTCGGGCATCGAGAGCTTGTCCTTCCCCGCGAAGCGCGCGGCCGTTGCAAGCGCCGAAGACGGCAGGCACTTCACCGCAAGTTTGCGATTGGCATTGACCACCGAGGCCGTATAGCTTTGCCGGTTCAGACAAACCAGCACCATCGGCGGCTCATCTGTCAGGGCGGTGAAGGCGGAGGCGGTGATGCCATGGCGAGCGTGGTGGCATCGGGTGCCTCCTCGGCGATCTGTGGCGACAGTCTGGCGACCGCGACCTCGGCCGCAGGCGGCACTTTGGGCATCCTAATCCCGCCCAGCGTGTTGCTGGCGGTCCATGGCATATCGCCGATGATGGTCATCCTAACGATCGTGGTGATCTATGTCGTGCTGGGCTGCGTGTTGGAAAGCATGTCCATGATGTTGCTGACGGTGCCGGTGTTCTTTCCCGTGATGCAAGGTTTGGGCTTCGATCTGATCTGGTTCGGCATTCTGGTCGTGATCCTGATCGAGGTCAGCCTGATCACGCCGCCGGTCGGGATGAATGTCTTCGTGCTGCGCGCGGTGATCCCCGATGTCAGCGCCGTTACCATTTTCAAAGGCATATTACCGTTCTTCATGGTCGATCTGTTGCGCATTGTCGTGGTGATCGCCTTCCCCGCCGTTGTCACCTTCCTGCCACGCCTGTTATAAGCCCCGCGTGGCATGGCACGACGATCTCGGCGCGCCCATCCAGCACGCCGAACTTTCATTGCAACCTTTGAGAAACCTCAGCCGCGATGCAGGCCCTCTGGGCGAAAGGTTTGAAGATCAAGCGCGGTCGGTTGCGCAGGACGAAACCTTCCCGCACTGCCGACGTCTTCAGCACCCTGTCAGACCTGTTTGAGCTTGGCCTGTTCAAGCGACCAATATTCCATGTCGAACAATTCCGCCTCGCGGATGGGGCTGTAATGGCCGATGGCTTCAGCGGTCAGGATGATGCGGGCGGATTGTTCCCACAGATCACCGACAATGGCCGCTGCTTTGGCATTGGCCCCCAAGGCATAGATCCCCCGACCGGGCACGAAAACGGCGCGCGGCGCGGGGTCGAGCATCACCTTTTTTTCCCGCGCGAAGGCGGCGTTGCGCCGGAAATAGGCCTCGTAGCGGGCGGCATAGGCGGCAAGTCCCGCCTCGATCTGGCGCGGGTCGGCATCGGGGGCAAGGATCATCGGAAAGGGCTTGATGCGAATGACATGATCGGGCGTCGCCGTCCCGCGCCGCAGCAGCGCATCCAGATCGGGCCGCGCCAGCAAAGTGCGCAGTGAGGGCGTCGACCAGAACTGGACGACCGGATCCGCACCCAGATGGCCTTGGACGGCCAGACAGCGCTGCAAGTGCTGCCGCAACGCAGGGTCTTCGCCATCGGTTTCGTTGGCCTCGGGCCCCTGCGTGACATCCGCCCCCAAACGGCGGAGATGTTGCTCGGCCAAGGTGACGAATTCGATCATCAATTCATAGCTTTGGCGCGCATCATCGGCAAAGGTGAAAAGGCCGTGCTTCTCCAGCCAAAGGCCCTCGACCTGGGGGTCTGCGCGGAAGATGCGGTCGCAGGCCTGACCCAGATCATAGCCCGGCATCACATAGGGCACAAAACCCACCCGACCGCCATATAGCCGCGCGACCGTTTCCGCCATGCCGTCCTGATCGGCCAGCGCCAAAATCGCCGTGGCATGGGTGTGATCGACGAAATCAAAGGGGATATAGGCATGCAGCAAAGCTTCAACCGAAGGGTTGGGCGCGGCAGGGTCCAGCAGGTTGGCCCGCAGGAAAGCGACCATGTCGGGGTCCGACATCCGCGCGATCTGGCGCGCTTGCAAAAGCGGCTCCAGATGCATCGCGGGCAGGCCCGCCGCTTCGATTTGGCCCAAGTCCCAGCCCGAGCCTTTCACATGGATCACCCGCCCCGCCGGCCCGTCAATCTTGACCGAGGTATTGCCGCCGCCATGCAGCACCAGATCGGGATCCTGCCCGATCAACCGCGAGCTATAGACACGCAGGCCCAATGCGCCTGCCTGACCTGCGGCCGCGGCACGCGCGACATATTCCCCTGCTTCGGCATCCGACCAACGCGATTGCATCTTATATGTCCTTCTTGCAAAAAACAGGGGGCGAAGCCCGCCCCCTGCAGGATCTGTCCTGTCGGATCAGAAATCGAAATTATTGATGTTTTCTTTCGTGAAAACAGTACGCTCAGGCATGAGGATGATGCCGTTGCCTTCGGCTTCGTACTCATAGCCCTGCACCGCATTCGGCGAGACCTCGATGGTGCCGAGACCGTCGATTTCCAGCTTGTCCCCGACTTTCATCGGCCCGTTTTTCAGCACATGCGCCGCCACCGCGACCGAAATCGCCCCTTGCTGGGTCACATCCCACAGACCGAAACGTTCGATCGTGCCGCGTTCGACATAGGGACGCATCACATTGGGGGTCGAGAAGCCGACGATGGTGACTTGACCGGCACGCTTGAGGTTTTCGGCGGCTTGGGCGGCGGCGGGCAGGGCATTGGCATCGGGGGCGATGATCGCATCCAGATCGGGATGCGCATTCAAGATCGCCTCGGCGGTCTGCAGCGATTTCTGCGCGTCGTTATAGCCGAATTCGGTCGCGACGATCTCCCAGCCGGGATGTTCGGCGGCGATCTTGGCCTTGGCGGCATCAGCCCAAGCGTTCTGGTCGGTCACGGTGGGCGAGGAATAGAAGAAGGCCACTTTGGCCTTTTCCTTGGCCTTCATGCCGTCATTTGCCATATCGACCAGCAGCCCGCCCAATTGCTCGGGCGTGCCTTGATTGACGTAATAGGACCGGCAATCCGGATTGACATCGCTGTCCCAAGTCAGGACCAGCACACCGCGCGCCATGGCCTGTTTCAGCGCAGGGCACAGACCATCGGGCGAAACCGACGAGACGATCACCGCCTCATAGCCTTGGTTGACGAAGTTGTTGATGAATTGCACCTGCCCGGATACCGAAGGCTCGGTCGGGCCGTCATAGGTGACCTTCACGCCCAGCTTCTCGCCTTGTGCCGTGGCCCCTGCCCCGCCCGAGGTGAAAAAGCCCACGCCGACAAGTTTCGGGATGAAGGCGATGCCTTCGGCCACTGCAGGTAAGGGCGTGGCCATAAGGGCGGCGACGGCCACGGATTTCATGAATTTCGTCTTCATTCTCTTTCTCCTCCTCGGTTGAACGAAACGCCGTGCCACCCGCTCCTATCGGGGGACACGAGAGCGCAAGTGAAAGGGTAATCCGTCGCGCAGCAGCACCGCGCCAAAGCGGCAGGCGACCACGATGACCAACAGCGCCCCCGAAAGCGCGCTGGATATCTGGCTGGACACGCCGGACATCTGCAGGCCCTGTTGCAGATAGCCGATCAGGAAGGTGGCGATCACGGTGCCCAGCACCGATCCCTTGCCGCCATAGATCGAGGCGCCGCCCAGCACCGTTGCGGTGATGGCAGGCAGCAGCGTGGTCGCGCCCAGATCCACCCGCGCCGAGCCGAAATAGGCCGCCAGCATCAGCCCTGTGATCGCGGCGAAAAGGCCCAGCAGGATATAGGTCGTCGTCTGCACCCGCAGCACGGGAAGGCCGGAATGGGTCGCGGCGGCCTCGCTCATCCCGATCAGGAAGACTTCGCGGCCGAAGCGGGTGGCATGCAGCAAGAACACCATCAGCGCCGCAGCAATCAGGAAAATGACCAGCGGCAGCGGCAGGCCAAGGATTTGCAGATAGCCCAGGGCGGTAAAGGCGGCGGGGAAATTGCCGATCCCCTCGAAGCCACCGGCACCGGCAAGCCCCGAAAGCACGGTGGCAAGGCCCGCATAAAGATAAAGCGCGCCCAGACTGACAATCAACGGCTGGAGCTGCGTCAGGCGGATGATGATCGCGACCAGCAGCCCCGCGCCCGCGCCCAAGGCCAGCGCCACGCCGATTGCCAGCGCCAAGGGCATGCCGAAATGCAGCGTCAGGCCGAAGCCAATCGCGGCCAAACCGATGGTAGAGGCAAAACTGACATCTATGCCTCCGGCGATGATCACCAGCGTCAGCGGCAGCGCCACCATGCCGATCTGCACGAAATCCGAGGTGCCGAACAGCAGGCTCGACGGGTTCAGGAACCGCGGATTGATCATGCCAAAGATCGCGATCTCAAGGATCAACAGCACCACCAGAACCGCTTCCCAGCGCAGAATAAGGGATTTCATGGCATAGCCTTCTTGGATGCGGGGGAAAGGGCCGAGGATTCCTCGATCTGGCTTTGAGGGGTCTGGCGATAGCGTGCAGCGCGATCACGCTTGGCCAGCGCCTGACGCAGACGGCCGTCAAACAGCAGCACCGCCAACAGCAGGGCCCCGCCCACCAGATCGTTCCAATACGCCGGAATGCGCAGGAAAATCAGCGCCGTATCGATCGAGGTCAGAAAGATCACACCGATCACCGCGCCTGCGATGCCGCCGACCCCGCCCAAAAGACTGACGCCGCCCAGAACCAGCGCCGCGATGGCACGCAGCTCGATCCCCGTTCCCGCCTGATTGGGAATAAAGCCGATCTGGGCCGCGAAAATGATCCCCGCAAAGCCGGCGCAGAGACCAGAAAAGACAAATCCAGCCAATTCGAGGCGCTTGACGGGCAGGCCCAGATGGCGGGCGGCAAGGCGGTTGTCGCCGACCGCACGCAGCCAGCGCCCCGATTGGCTGCGCAGGACCAGCCAGACGCCGATGATCAGCGCGATCACGGCCAGCCCCAGCGGCGAGAGGCCGATTTCGCCACGCGCGGCCAGATCTTTCAAGGAGGTGGGCAGGTTTTCGATCCACTTGCCTCCCGTCAGGATCAGCATCACCCCGCGAAACAGCCCCAAGGTGCCCAAAGTCGCGACAATGGCGGGCACGCCCAGACCGCTGACCAGCAGGCCATTCACCAAACCCGCCCCCGCCCCCGTCAGAAGGCTGAAGGATATCGCCGCGCCCAGCGACCAGCCGCTTTGCAGCGACAGCCCCAAGACCGCCGCCGATAACCCGAGGATCGAGCCGCTGGAGACATCGATCTGGCGCATCAGCAGCACCGGCAGCAGCCCGATCGCCACCGCCAGCAGCACCATCGCCGCGCCCCAGATCGAGGCGGCGGTCTTGGCCGAGGCGAAGCCCGGTGCCAGCAGCCCGATCCCGCCCAAGACGATCAGGGTGATCAGGAACAGCGTCAGGACACGGTTTTGTAGCAGGCGTTCAAACATCAAGGGTGTCCCGTGCTTCGAAGGCGAGCGCGCCAATCTGCTCGGCATCGGCGCCAGCAGGCAGGGTTCCGGCGATACGCCCCCCCGCCATCACCAGAATTCTATGTGACAGACGTGTGATCTCGTCGAAATCGGACGAAATCATCAAGACCGCGGTCCCGTCGGCGGCAATCTGGCGGATCAGGGCATAAATATCGGCCCGCGCGCCCGCATCGACCCCGCGGGTG
>DALYSR010000070.1:0-17479 GCA_031991825.1 Paracoccaceae bacterium | reverse complement strand
CGGATGATCTGATCTGGATCCACGACTACCACCTTTTGCCGCTGGCGGCGGTGCTGCGGGAAAAAGGCGTGACCAACCGGATAGGATTTTTCCTGCATATTCCGTGGCCTGCGCCGGATGTCTTTCTGACGCTGCCGCGTGGCAAAGCGCTGCTTGAAGCCTTGACCGCCTGTGATCTGATCGGTTTCCAGACCCCGAATGACGCGGCCAATTTCGAACAATCCCTGTTGCGCGCCGATATCCCGCAAGAAGCGGGGCAGGGCTTGAGCTGCAAGATCGCGGCCTTCCCGATTTCCATCGATCTGGACGGTTTTGCACGTCGCGCCCGCAATGCCACCGCCGAGCCGCGTCTGCGCGAATTGCGCGCGACACTTGCGGGGCAGAAGCTGGTGGTGGGGGTGGATCGTTTGGATTACACCAAAGGCATCCCGCAGCGTTTGGCCGGATATCGCCGGTTCTTGGAGGAGAATCCCGACCGCATGGGGCAGATATCCTATCTGCAGATCACGCCCAAAAGCCGCTCCACTGTCGAACAATATGCCCAGTTAGAACAGGAAATCGCCGGATTGGCGGGCAGTTTGGCGGGGGATTTCGCCATGCTGGATTGGACGCCGATGCGCTATGTGACCCGCTCGTTCGGGCAGAACGTGCTGGCGGGGATCTACCGGATGGCAGAGGTGGGGCTGGTGACACCCCTGCGCGACGGGATGAACTTGGTCGCCAAGGAATATGTCGCGGCCCAAGACCCCGCAGACCCCGGTGTATTGATCCTGTCGCGCTTTGCGGGGGCGGCCTTGGAGCTGGGCAAGGGGGCTTTGCTGGTCAATCCCTATGACCCCGATGAAATTGCCATAGCCCTAAGCCGTGCCATCGACATGCCGCGCAGCGAAAGGCGCAGCCGTTACGAGATGATGGCGCAAGAGCTTGGCAATAATACGGTTTTCGATTGGTGTGAAAGCTATCTCAGGGCGCTGCGAGCGCTGCCCGTCCCTTTTGTCCGCCCGCCGACGCCCCTGAAGACGGGCCAGAAGGCCGGTCCGCTTCCGGAAAATCCTAGCCCGCTTGGTGCGGCTCTGTCTGAAATGGCGCCCTCATGACACCATAAAAAAAACCGCGCGCCCTGTGATGGGGCGCGCGGTGATCGTGACAGGCGTGTCGGAAAACTTAGGCGTCTTCCTCGTCATATTCCGAGGCAGCTTCGTTGATCGATCCTTCCGCCAGCGCCACCATCTTGGCTTCGGCGGCGTTTTCCTGATCCAGGATCGATTGCAGTTTGGTATGCACCTCGTCCAGCCCCAAGGCATCGGCAAAGCCTACCATGGCGCTATAGCGGCAGATCTCGTAATGCTCGACCGCGCGGGCGGAAAAGATGATTGCCGCGTCGCCTGCAAGGGTGCCGCCGAAATCGTCCAAAATGCCTTCGGCTTCTTCGATGATACCATCGATGGCATCGCATTTTTCACCCTTGGCCCGCAGGCCCATGGCCTCGAACACCGCTTCCAGCGTTTCGATATGGCCTTGGGTTTCCTCGCGATGCGCGGTCAAGGCTTCGGTCAGGTCATCGTCATCCGCTGCCTTCACCAGTTTGGGCAAAGCGCGGTAGATATTCTTCTCGGCATAATACATGTCGCGCAGGCCATGTTCGAGCAGGTCGATCAGACCCTTCTCGTCGCTTTTGGCTTGCTTGGCGGGGGCTGCGCGCTTTGCGGCGGCCTTGGTCACCGCCGTGTGGGCGCGTTTGCTGCGCTGATCGGCAGCGGGCTTGTCACGCGAAACCGTCTTGGTGCGTCCGGCTTTTGTCGTCTTGGTTTTTCTGGAGGCTGCGGTTTCGCTTTGCTTCGGCTCTTCTTTTGCCTGTGCCATGGAAAACTCCTTGAACAGATTAAAGCGCTTTACTGATGCGCGCTGGACAATCTGCCGAAGCATAGGAAGTTCCCGAGCTTCGGGTCGGATTTGCCACGCCCCGCCCGCCAGCGCCGACAAAGGGAACAATTCCCCGCTTTGGCGGGTTAGGGCTGTAACCGTCCCGCCAGCCCGCGCCAGCAATCGGAGGACCGATGCATATCCATCTCGACATCAACGGCATTTCGCATGATTTGGACATCGACCCCCGCACCACCTTGTTGGACGCCTTGCGCCAGCATCTTGGGCTGAGCGGCAGCAAGAAGGGCTGCGATCATGGCCAATGCGGCGCGTGCACCGTGCTGAAGGACGGGCGGCGCATCAATGCCTGCCTTACACTGGCCTGCATGTCGCAAGGCGCCGCGATCACCACCATCGAAGGTCTGGGCAGCTCCGCCGCCTTGTCGGCGCTGCAACAGGCCTTTGTCGATCATGATGCCTTCCAATGCGGCTATTGCACCCCCGGACAGATCTGTTCGGCAACGGCCCTGCTTGAGGAAATCGCCGCCCATTGGCCCAGTCACGCCTCGCAGGATCTGCAGGGGCCTTTCCCCTTCACCCATGCGGAAATCGCCGAACGCATGAGCGGCAATCTGTGCCGTTGCGCGGCCTATTCCAATATTGTCGCGGCGATCCAAGCCGTTGCGGGTGATCAACCGGCAGGCAAGGGCGCGCAATCATGAAGCCCTTCACCTTTCACAGCCCGCGCCAGATTGCCGATATCCCGCAGGGGGCGACCTTGATCGCGGGCGGCACCAATCTTCTGGACCTGATGAAACACGAAGTTGTGACGCCTGACCATCTGGCCGATATCACAGGTCTGGATTTGACCGCGATCACGCCGGACGGGCAGGGGAAGGGGCTGCGGATCGGCGCCTTGGTCAGGAACAGCGATCTGGCGGCGCATCCCACCATCCGGCGCGATTATCCGCTGCTGTCGCGGGCGCTATTGTCGGGCGCGAGCGCGCAGCTGCGCAACATGGCCACCACCGGCGGCAATCTGTTGCAACGCACGCGCTGTCCTTATTTCTACGACACCCGCATGGCCTGCAACAAACGCGTGCCGCAATCGGGCTGTGCCGCCATCGGCGGGATTGCCCGCAATCATGCGATATTCGGCACTTCGCCCGCCTGTATCGCTACTCATCCCAGCGATATGGCGGTGGCGATGATGGCCTTAGACGCGCATGTGCAGATCGATGGCCTGCGCCCGCGTCTGGTGGCGCTTGCGGATTTCTACCGGCTTCCCGAAGACACGCCCCATATCGAAACCGTGCTGGAAGCGGGGGATATCATCACCTCCGTCATCCTGCCCGCGCCTTTGGGCGGGGTGCAGGATTATCGCAAGGTGCGGGATCGGGCGTCCTATGCCTTTGCCTTGGTATCGGTGGCTGCGGCGGTTACAGTGGAAGACGGCCATATCACCAAAGCGGCCTTGGCCTTTGGCGGTGTGGCGCCGATGCCGTGGCGCGATCCGTGGATCGACGCGATGCTGGTGGGGCAGGCCCCGTCGAGGCGCTTGTTTGCCGATGTGGCCGATGCCTTGGTGGAACCGGCGCAAAGCCATGGGGCGAATGCTTTCAAAATCCCGCTCTTGCGCCGCAGCCTGATCGCAAGCCTTATCGATGTCACGGGCATGGAGGTGGAGCGATGACCCGCCATCTGAAAGTCGATCACCCCGAAACCGAAGACCGCTTGGCCGGACTGGCCCAAGGCGTGCTGGGCCAAGGGGTTGCGCGTCTGGAAGCGGGCTTGAAGGTGACCGGCCATGCCACCTATGCCGCCGAAGACCAGCCGCAGGACATGGTTTACGGCGTCTTGGTGCAAGCGGCGGTGCCTGCGGGGCAGGTGGTGTCGCTGGGCGATGCCCCCGAGGTTTTGGCCGTGATCCATGATCCGCGCATGATCCGCTGGGCCGCGCAGGGGATGGAACGTCAGGGTCCCAAGGCAGGACCCGAGCGGGTCGCATATATGGGGCAAGCGGTGGCTTTGGTGGTGGCCGAAACCTTTGAAGCCGCGCGCCATGCGGCGGGCAATCTGCGGCTGCGTTATCTCACTGACGACAATGTGCCCGTCGATCCCGATCGGGTGCCGCGCGAGCTGCCGAAGTCGAAACAATCCGCGCATGGTGATATCGACGCGGGCCTGCGTGAAGCGGCTTTCCGGATTGATCAGGAATGGCATACGCCGTCGCAGACATCAGCCGCGATGGAGCCTCATGCCGCGATGGCCCATTGGCAGGGCGATCAATTGACCATCCGCGCAAGCATTCAGATGCTGGCAAGCGCAAAGGCGCAATTGGCCGATGCCTTGGGCATCAAAGTCGATCAGTTGCGGATATTGGCGCCTTATGTCGGCGGCGGGTTCGGCTCCAAGCTGGGGATCAATGCCGAAGCGGTCGCCGCCGCCATTGCCGCGCGCCAATTGGGCCGTCCGGTGCAAGTGGTGATGAGCCGGCCGCAGGTCTTCGATCTGGCGCATCGTCGCTCAGAGACCCGCCAAAGGATCAGGCTGGGCTGCGACGCGCAAGGCGTCTTGACCGCCATTGGCCATGAGGCGCTGGTGTCCAACCTGCCCGATGTCGGCTTCTCGGAACCGGTCACGCAGGCCACGCCCTTCACCTATCAGGCCGCGCATCGCCAGATCGTGCATCAGGTGGCGCGGGTCCATCGCAGCTGTGCGGGATCGGTACGGGCGCCGGGCGAGGCGGTGGGCGTCACCGTCTTCGAATGCGCCTTGGATGAATTGGCCGAAGCGGCGGGCATCGATCCGGTGGCCTTGCGGCTGGCCAATATTCCCGACACCGAACCCGTCAGCGGTCGCCCGTTTTCCAGTCACAAACTCGGCGAAGCCCTGCGCGAGGGGGCGGATCGCTTCGGCTGGGAGGCGCGCGATCCCCGCCCGCGGCAACATCTGGATGGCGAATGGTTTATCGGCATGGGCATGGCAAGTGCGGTGCGGGTCAATATGCTGATCGAATCCCGCGCGCGGGTGCGGCTGCTGCCAGCGGGCCAAGCGGTGGTCGAAACCGACATGACCGATATCGGCACCGGCAGCTATACGATCTTGGCCCAGATCGCGGGCGAAATGCTGGGACTGCCGCTGGATCGGATCGATGTGCGTCTGGGCGATACCGACTATCCGCCCGCCGCAGGCTCGGGCGGCTCTTTCGGCGCGGCATCTTCCGGCAATGCAGTCTATCTGGCCTGCGCCGATATTCGTCAGCAAATTGCGGAGAAGTTGGGGGTGAATGTCGATGATCTGACCTTGCAGAACGGTCGGCTGCGCCACGGCAATGTCGATCTGCCGTTGTCCGAAGTGCTTGAGACAGCCCTTGTCGGCGAGGGCCATCTGGAACCGGGAAAGACCGAAAAGGCGGTGCGCCAAGCGACATGGGGTAGCCATTGGGCCGAAGTGGCGGTCAACCGCCATACCGGCGAAATCCGGCTGCGGCGGATGCTGGGGGTTTTTGCCTGCGGGCGGGTGTTGAATGCGCAGACCGCGCGCTCGCAATGTCTGGGCGGGATGGTCTTCGGCATTGGCGGCGCGCTGACCGAAGCCATGGAACATGATCCCCGCGACGGCCATATCGTCACCCGCGATCTGGCGGAATACCATATTCCCTGCCATGCGGATGTGCCCGATCTGGAGGTGCATCTGCTGGAGGAGTTGGATCCCCATGTCGGTCCCTTGCAGGCCAAGGGATTGGGGGAGCTGGGGATTTGTGGCGCGGGGGCTGCGATCTTGAACGCGGTCTATAACGCCTGCGGCTTGCGGTTGCGCGATTTGCCTGCCACGCCCGACAAGGTCGTCCAAGGCTTTGAAGCCAAAGGCCTGATGTGATCCATGCGCCTGCAGCCCCGCCCGATCTCGCGCGATATCTGCGATCGTCCCGCGACTGATCTGGCGCCGCTGCTGATCGGCGCAATGCTGGTTATTCGCGGCGCAGGCGGCATCATCATCGAAACCGAAGCCTATCGGCGCGACGATCCCGCATCCCATAGCCATAGAGGCCCCAGCCTGCGCAATCGGGCGATGTTCGGGCCAGCGGGTACGGCCTATGTCTATCGGTCCTATGGGATTCATCTGTGCCTGAACGTGGTGGCGCAGGAAGGCGAGGCGGTGCTGATCCGGTCCATCCTGCCGCAACTGGGTCTTGATCTGATGGCATCGCGCCGTGCGCCGCCTTACGGCACAGGGCCGGGGCGGGTGGGGCGGTCCTTGGGCATCACGCTTGACGATAACGGGCGGGCCTTCGACGGGGAAGATTTCAGCATCCATCTGGCCGTGGAAAGGCCCGCGCTGATCTGCGGCCCGCGCATCGGCATCACCAAGGCCGTGGACCTGCCGTGGCGCTTTGTCCTGCAGTATGTGGCGGCAACCCGTTTCGGGTAGCATATGCCGCAGTTCGGGGATGACCGCAGGCGGCCTTTTGCTGTTGGGCGCCGCGTTTCGGCGGGGAACTGACCCTTTGGGCACCCGTTTGGTCATAGCCCAGGTCGAATGACGATCGATGCCTATAAATTCAGTTGATATGCACAGGGCGGGAGGCTACTGGAAACGAGCTTGAGCAAATTGCTGGTGCCTTTAATGCCCGAGCGTGCTGCCCTCGCGCCGTGACCACCTTTACCTCATAAGGCACCGATGACTTATCTTTCTGGCCAGCAAGACGCTGCGCCCCCTCGTAGCGCCCGCGCTTGGTTAAGCACCTTGGCGAAATACCGCGAGCCGAACACATCGCGCAGCGTGTTCGAACTTGTGGTGACGCTTGTCCCGATGATGGCGCTTTGGGCGCTGGGAACTTTCCTGATATCGATCAGCCCTTGGCTTGCATTGGTCTGCGGGCTGTTGAGCGGCTTGTTCTTGGTGCGCATTTTCATCATCCAGCATGATTGCGGCCATGGCTCTTTCTTGGCCAATCGCAAGGCGCAGGATTGGATCGGGCGCAGCTTGGGGGTCTTCACGCTGACGCCCTATGCGGTCTGGAAGCGGACCCATGCGCTGCACCATGCCCATCACGGCGATCTGGACCAGCGCGGTTTCGGCGATGTCGACACGCTGACCACCGACGAATACCATGCCCGCAGCATCTGGGGACGCTTGCAGTATCGGCTGTATCGCCATCCGCTGGTTCTGTTCCTGCTGGGACCCAGCTATCTGTTCTTGCTGCAAAATCGCCTTCCGATCGGCCTGATGTCGTCGGGCTGGCGGTATTGGGGATCGGCCATGGGTACCAATGTGATGATCGCTTTGGGGCTTGGCGCGGTGGTCTATGCCTTGGGCTGGATGCCGGTGCTGCTGGTCTTCCTGCCCTGTTCGATCCTTGCGGCCACCATCGGCGTCTGGCTGTTCTATGTGCAGCACCAATTCGAGGAAACCCATTGGGCGCGCCACGAGGAATGGCAGCTGCATGATGCGGCGCTTGAAGGCAGCTCGCATTACGTCTTGCCGCAGCCGCTGCGCTGGTTTTCCGGCAATATCGGCATCCATCATGTGCATCACCTGTATTCGCGCATCCCGTTCTATCGCCTGCCCGAAGTGCTGCGCGATTACCGCGAATTGGCCGAAGCCCAACGCCTGACCATCGGCGAAAGCCTGAGAAGCGTGAAGCTGCATCTGTGGGACGAAGGCGAACGTCGTCTGATGACCTTCGCCGAAGCCCGCAAGCTGAAACGATAACCCCCGACCGCGCCACGCCTTCGATAGGGCATGGCGCGGTTTTTGCTTTCCGGCACCAAGCCCCATTGTGCCAAGCTGCGAACCGCTTAAGGTCGAACCGACCCATATTCAGCGTAGCAGGTTCCGCCGATGGCTTTCCGTTCCCCCCGCATCGTTGCTTTGATGTCTGCCGCCGGCGCTATGGGCGTGGCGCTTCTTTGCGCGGCCGGCTGGAGCCTGTTCGGCCCCGCCCGCAGTCTTGGCAACGGATTGCCCGATGATCTGCGCGCGCTTTATCCCGACGTGCCGCCGCCTGCGCTCGAGCGGGGGCTGAAGGTCTATCATCTGGGCCATAGTCTGGTCGGGCGCGACATGCCTGCCATGCTGCAGCAATTGGCGGGCGAGGGGCATGATTACGGCGTGCAATTGGGCTGGGGCACCAGCCTAAAGCAGCACCTCGCGGGGCCTAAGGAGATCTACGGCTTTGCTGCCGAAAATGCCCATCCCCGCTTTGTCCCCTTGGAAGATGCTTTGCGCGATCCAAGCTATGACGTTCTGGTGCTGACGGAATCCGTCGATCTGCGCGATGCCATCACCTATCAGGATTCCACCAAAGCCGTCACCGAACTGGTCACCAAGGCCTTGGCGGCGAACCCCGATCTGAGCATCGCTTTATACGAGACATGGCATTCGCAAGACCATGCAGACTGGCTGGAACGTATCCCCAAGGACCGCAACCAGATGTGGGAGCCTGCGTTGCTTGCCCCTGCCATTCGTGCCGCAGGCGCGCCGGTGCGGCTGGTGCCTGCGGGCAGTGTCTTGGCCCGATTGGTCGGCGCCTTGGAAGCCGAGGGGGCAGGGCAGTTCAGCCGCAAGGACCTGTTCAGCGATGATATCCATCTGAACGATCTGGGCAATTATCTGGTGGCTTTGACGCATTACGCATCGCTTTACGGCCGATCGCCCGAAGGATTGCCGCATCAGCTGCGTCGCGCGGATGGCACGGCTGCCGAGGCCCCATCCGCCGCGCTGGCCGCACAAATGCAGCGCGTGGTCTGGGAGGTGGTAAGTTCCTCGCTGCTACATCGCTGATATTCCTTACCCCTGTTGCGCCGCCTGGCCCCGTGCGCAGCCCTAAGGATTGGGCCACCCTTCATGTGATGTGCTGCGCCCCGCCTCTGGTTCGATCCAAGCGGCACAGTGTGGAACGCCACGACAGGTCATCGCGCCGGTGGCTATTTGGGGGGCAAGTGATGACACAAAGGTTTTTCCAAGATGCCGATGGCACCATTGCGGCAGTGCTGGCGGGGCAGCCGGTCGGGCGCATCTTGCGGGCGGGCGGCACCCAAGATGCGCTGCAAGCGACGGCAGCAAACAAGCCCACGCTGGCGCGCTGGCCGAAGACCGGCAGGCGGATGCTGCAAAACCGCAATATTTTCAACGCCATTCCGCTGGGCTTGCAGCTGTCCAGCAATAGTGTTTCCGGCTTTGGCACATCGGTTAGTGGCGATGGCATCAGTGCCGATGTGCTGGATCGCGGAATGGAGGCGGGCGAGCCCTATATTGTGATCCGGTTTTACGGCGCCAATGCCGTCAATGCGACGAAATTCATGAATATCAGCAATACCGATTTCTATCCGATTGGCACAACGGCGGTCAGCCTTCGTGCCAAGATCACGCTGCTGGCCGGATCTTTGGGGGCGTCGGATGCCACGCCAACGCTGCGCGCCTTCACCAACTTCCGGCGGGCGGGCGCAGGCGTGAATGGCACCACCACCACATTCACGCCGGATGCGACCGAAAGGATCATGTCGGCGACCATCAATCCGATTGACGGCCTGCCCTGCGACGAGGTTTCCAATCGCGGTATCTATCTGCGCGTGCCGCCCTTGGCCGAGGTGGATGCCACCCTCAAGATCAAGGCGCTACAGATCGAAAGCGGCACCGAAGCCACGCCTTTCCAAGGGATCACCAGCGCCAATGACATCACACAGGCGGGCATTGCCGATCTTTGGCACCTTTACAACGACGGCAATGACGCCCTGAATGTCACCCTGCCTGCGGGGAGCTATGGCCTTGCCTCGATTGACATCAATCGGGTGATAACCGTCGGTGCGATCACCAGCGATGGCGCGACGCCGATCAACATCCTGCGCCACGACCGTCAGCTTGACGTGATCTTGCGTGGCGGCGCCTTTTCGACCCGCGAAGAAGCCGCCATCCGCAGCTATTGGGCACGGGTTTTCTTGTGAGCCAAGGCCAAGGCAGCAGGGACCTGCCGATTTGGCCGCGGGTCTGATGGCGACCCGCGGCGGTCAGCCGTTCCGCAATGGATGGGGGGATGATTGCCCGATGGCCGCCGCGATCTGCGCGATGCCTTCGGCAATATCCTCTAGCTTCACCGAGGAATAGGCCAGTCGGTAGAAGCGCTCGCCATCGGATTGGCGGATGAAGAACGGCTCTCCGGGTTCGATCACGACGCCGCGCTGCAATAGATCCGCGGCCAGTGTTCCGGCCTTCACCCCCTCGGGCAGGGTCATCCAGAAGCTGGAGCCGCCGCTGTTCTTGGGCGCGGCGCAGGTCAGACCAGATTTCTGGAATGCCGCCTGCATCGCCTTGCGTCGCGCGTCGAAATGCAGGCGGGTCCGGCGCAATTGCGCGTCATAGGCGCCGGAGGACATGAACATCGTCAGGGTCCGCTGCATCTGCACCGGAATATGGCGCAGGCTAAGGGATCGCAAGGCGCGCGCTTCGCGGATAAAGGGGTCATCCGCCACGATATAGCCGATCCTCAGGGCCGGAAAAACCGATTTGGAAAACGATCCCACATAGATGACGGCGCCGGACTGATCCATCGCCTTCAAGGCGGGAAGATGGCGGCCCTCGAAGGACATCTGCACTTCGTAATCATCTTCGACAATCACGAAATTCTGCGCAAGAGCTTGGTCCAACAGGGCCTTTTTGCGCGCAAGCGGCATGGTGGCGCCGGTCGGGCATTGGTGGCTGGCGGTCATGAAGACCACATCCGTGCCTTGGGGCAAGGCCTCGGGCGGCAAGCCGTCGTGATCGACCCGTACAGGCGTGATCCGCGCGGCACTTTGGCCAAGGATTTCCTTCAATCCGGGATATCCGGGGTCTTCGATCACGCAATGCCCGCCCTTGCCCAACAGGATCTGCGCGATCAGCCAAAGCGCGTTTTGCGCCCCCAAGGTCAGCAAGACCTGTTCGGGGCGGGCATGGATGCCGCGTCGGGGCAGCACATGGCTGCAGATATAGGCGATCAGATCGGGATCATCGCCGTCGTAATGATCCTCGATCGAACGGGAAAAGGCCGTGGCGGACAAAGCCTGTAGCGTGGCCTCGCGCCAGCCGTTGCGGTCGACGATGCTGGGATCGCTTTGCCCATAGGTAAAGCACCAGCGGTAGCGGTGCCAATCCTGCACCCGATCCTTGCGTTGGCTGGTCAGATGGCGGAAATCCAGATGGCGCGCCCAGGAGAACGCCTTTTGCGGTTGGGGCGGCGGCGGCAGGCCTTCAAGCGCTTGCAAGCCGCTCTCGGCGATATAGACGCCCGATCCGCGGCGCGAGACCAGCAGTCCCTTGGCGCATAATTCGTCATAGGCCAGCGATACCGTCATCCGGCTGATCCCCAGCCAAAGCGCAAGGCTGCGGCTGGAGGGCAGCTTATCGCCCGCCGTCAAAGAGCCCTCGGCGATGCCGCGCACGATGGCGTCGCATAATTGCAATTGCAACGGCCGCAGGTCTGCCTTGCTCACGAAGAAATATTCGACAGAAACAGCCAATTGCCTTTGCCACCCTTACGGAACCCTGCATGTCCCACGGGTCTTAGTATAGCCGATGCGGTGCCGACAATGCAAAAGCACGTGGCACCGCATGGCTTTATAGGTCGAGCCTCAGCCGAAGACCTTGGTCAGGGCGCGGTCGATGGTATCGGTGATGCGGTCGATCTGTGCGGCGCTGACCACCAAGGCGGGCGCCATGCACAAGGTGTTGTTCAGCCCCGGAATGGACCGGTTGGTCGCCCCGATGATCACCCCTTCGGCAAGGCAGGCGGCAACCACCGCTTGAACCTGCGCTTCCGGAGCAGGGTCTTTGGTGACGCGGTCAAGCACCAGTTCCGCCCCGCAGAACAGCCCCTTGCCGCGCACATCGCCAATCACTGGATGCTTGGCCTTTAGCGCTTCAAGGTTTTGCATCAGACGTTCGCCCATGCGCAGCGTATTACCCAGAAGGTCTTCTTCTTCGATGATCTTCATGTTCTCGATTGCAGCGACCGGGCCTGCGGTGCAGCCGCCAAAGGTGGAAATGTCGCGGAAATGGCCCAAGGGATCGGCGGCATTGTCCTTGAACATCTCGAAGACGCGTTCGGTGGTGACGGTGGCGGAAATCGCCGCATAGCCCGAGGCCAATCCCTTGGCCATGGTCACGAAATCGGGCTCGATGCCGTAATGCTGGTAGCCGAACCATTTGCCGGTCCGGCCAAGGCCGCAGACCACTTCGTCGATATGCAGCAGAATATCGTATTTGCGGCAGATTTCCTGCACGCGGGGCCAATAGCCTTCGGGGGGCGTGATGACGCCGCCACCTGCGGTTACAGGTTCGAGCACGATGGCACCGATGGTGTCGGGCCCTTCACGCAAGATGACCTCTTCGATGGCATCCGCCGCGCGGCGGCCGTAATCGGCATCCTCCCACTGCGCGCGATATTCAAGGCAATGCGGCACGCGAACAAAGCCCTCGGGGAAGGGCCCGTATTGCGCGGCACGTTCATCCTGCCCCGATGTGGCAAGCGTCGCGATGGTGGTGCCGTGATAATCACGGTCGCGATACAGGATCTTCCATTTCTTGCCGCCGTAATGGCGCGCGGAAATCTGGCGCACCATCTTGTAGACCTTCTCGTTGGCTTCTGAGCCCGAGTTGGAATAATAGACGCGGCTCATCCCCGGCATCTTGTCGATCAGCATTTCGGCGAAAATCGCGGCAGGCACCGTGCCCGCGGCACCGGCATAATAATTCATCCGCACCAGTTGATCGCGCACCGCATCGGCGATGCGTTCGCGCCCATAGCCCACATTGACCGTCCAGACCGCGCCCGAGACGGCATCCAGAAATTCCCGCCCCGTCGCATCCCAGAGCGTCAGGCCCTTGCCTTCGACAAAGATGCGCGGATCGATGGTTTCATAGGCCTTATGCTGGCTCAGATGGTGCCAGACATGGGCGCGATCGGCGGCGATGACGGCGGACAGGTCGTTGGGGTGATGATCAAGGGACATGGCAGGCCTATTGTAGGATGACGCTAATGATCCCGATTGTGCCCCAGTCCCGCCAAGCCGCGCAGAGCCACATCCGCAGAATCGATCAGGCCAGTCCGATGCAGGCCCGACACGGCAGGTGTAATGGGCCGCGCATGACAGGCATCGACAGATTTGTCGATATCTTCGCAGATGCGGCGGAAATGGTGTTTTGGAAATGCCGCCCCGTTACGGGGGCGGCACAGGTTTCAAAACCATGGCACTGCGGCCTTCGGCTTGAAAGAGCCAAGCTTTTAAGGCCCTAGCGCCAATGCTGGGTGCGCGCCAATAATTGGCGGGACACAAGGGTATAAAGCCCGCGCACGGCGACATTGGTATAGAAGATCAGCATCCCCATCGCGGCGGCGGGGGCGATGTCGCCCGCATCATCCATGTTCAAGACCGCAACCGATGCCAGCGCCGTATGGGTCGAATAGATGAACACCACCGCCGATACCGTCGTCATCGCATTGACGAACATATAGACTGCGATATCCAGAATAGCGGGCAGGCAGATCGGCACGGTGACGCGGGTGAACAGCCGGTAGAAGGGCTGGCGCATCGAGGCCGCAACCGCCTCGTATTCGGGGTCGATCTGTTTGAGCGCGGTCAGCGCGGTCAGATGGCCCACGGTGTAGAAATGGGTCACCGTCGAGACGACCAGGATCGTCATCGTGCCGTAAATCCCGTGCAGCGGGTTGTCGGGATTGTTGAAGAAGAAGATATAGGCCAGACCCAGCACCATGCCCGGCACCGCCATTGGCAGCATCGCCAGAAACTGGAAGACGCCCCTGCCAAAGCCGAAATCGCCAATCTTTTCGACCGCATAGGCGCCGATGAACACGATGGCCGTGCCGATCAGCGATGTCAGCGCCGCCAGCTTCAGCGAATTGCCATAGGCCGACCAGCCGCCGCCGTCCATCTTGTCAAAAGCGAAATTCTTCAGGCTAAAGGTCATGTCATAGGGCCAATAGCTCACCACCGAGGCCAGCTGGCAGGTCAGGATGATCGCCACAATGAAGCCCGCGATCAGCGCACATCCCAGCAGGCAAAGCGCGTCGAACATCGCATCGGGCTTGGGGCTATAGGGCACCGCGCGCGATGACAGCTGCGAGACCTGCTTTTTCTGGATATAGCGGTCGGTGACGAAAGCCAGCACGGCAGGCAGTAGCAAAATGGCCGAAACCACCGCGCCCATTTCGAAATTCTGCTGACCGATGACTTGTTTGTAAATATCCACCGCCAGCACGTTATACTGCCCGCCAATCACCTTGGGCAGGCCGAAATCGGTGATGACCAGCGTGAAAGTGACGAAGGCCGCCGAAATCAGGCCATAGCGCGCGCCCGGCACGGTGACCGTCCAGAAGGTGCGCCACGGGCTGGAGCGCAGCGATTGCGCCGCCTCGTATTGGCGTTGGTCGGCCATATTCAGCGCGGTCGAGATGATCAAAAACGCATGGGGGAAGGTGAAGAAGATCGACCCCATCACGATCCCCAAAGGCCCATAGATCGACTGGCCGAACAAAAGCCCGCGCAGCAGGCCCTGATTGCCGAACAGATAGATCAGCGCGATACCGGGCAAAAGCGATGGCACCAAGATCGGCATCATCGCGATCAATCGCATGCTGCCCTTGAACTTCATGCAGCTGCGGCTGAGCGCATAGGCAAAGCCGAAGGCCAGACCCACCGTCGCGATGGTGGAGATCAGCGCCACTTTCACCGAATTGCCGATCGATCCGGCCAAGGCGGGATTGGTGAAATACTCCACATAGTTCTGCAGGCTGCGCGTCGGCACCGGCTGCAGGGCGATGCGGCGGAAATCGCGGGCGCTATAGTCGATCCAGTCGCGCGACTGGACCTTTTTCGCGCCCTCTTGCCAGATCCCTTGATCCGAGGCCGATCTGAGCCGGTAGATGACGGCGCTGCGGAAGGAAAAATCGTTCAGCAGATCGGGCGCGGCAAGGCGCGCCATATTGCCGCCGGGAATGCCGGTGACATCCAGCGCCTTTTGCGCGGCATTCAAAGCTTCCAAGCTCTGGACGGGGCCGAAATTCTGTCCGGTCTCGTCGCTGATCTGGATTTCATATTGCGACAGATCGAACCGGTAGGTCACGAAGGATTTCGACAACATCGTGTAAAGCGGCAGCGCCAGTGAGATGATCAGATACAGCCCGATGATCACGATCAGCACGCGTTTGATCACCGCATCCCGATCCAGTTTGACCGATGGCGCAGCACCCGCAGGCAGGGTCAAAGCCTTGAAAGCCATGTCGATCCTTACTTGAAAATGAGTACACGTTCCGCGGGCAGTTCCACCGTCATATCGTCGCCGATCGACAGTCCCAGACGCCGCACGGCGTTCATCGAGAAATTGGCCACCAATTCGGCGTCACCCAAAGCGGGGCTGACCAGATAGCAGCGCCAGAACGAGCCCATGAATTCCATGGTGCGCAGCGCGACCGGCAGATGGTTTTCCGGCATATCCGCCAGATGGCCGCGCGCATGGGCCAAGATATCCTCTGGGCGCACGGTCAAGGTGACATCGCCGTCCATCGGCATATCGCGCGAGGTGCTGCGCAGGGTGAAACTGCCCAATTTGACCCGCCCGCCTTGGGTGCGGGTCGGGATGCGATTGGTTTCGCCGACGAAATCGGCGACGAAAAGGCTGCTGGGGTTGCGGTAGATTTCGGTGGGCGTGCCGATCTGTTCGATGATGCCGTGGTTCATCACCACGATGCGGTCGGCCATCGACAGGGCCTCGTCCTGATCATGGGTCACCATGATGGTGGTCACACCCAGCCTGCGCTGCAGCTCTTTGATTTCGTGGCGTAATTTTACCCTGACCTTGGCATCCAGTGCCGATAGCGGTTCGTCCAGCAGCAAAAGGCCGGGGTTGATCGCAATGGCCCGCGCCAAAGCGATGCGCTGTTGCTGTCCGCCCGACAGCCGCGTGGGATAGCTATCCGCCTTGTCGGCCAGCCCCACCAGCGTTAACAGCTCTTGCACGCGGGCCTTGATCTGCGCGCGCGGCACGCCGGTATTTTCCAAGCCGAAAGCCACATTCTTGGCAATGGTCAGATTGGGGAACAAAGCATAGGACTGGAACACGATGCCGTAATCGCGCGCCGATGGCGGCAGGGTCGATATATCGCGCCCCTGTTGCTCGATATGGCCGCGCGTTTGCAGATCCAGCCCCGCGATGGCGCGCAACAAGGTGGTCTTGCCACAGCCCGACGGCCCGAGGAAGCAGATGAATTCCCCCTTGCCGATGCTCAGGTTGATATCCTTCAACGCCGTGAAGCTGCCATAGGATTTCCACAGATCGCGGATCACCAGATAATCGCAAGCGGCCTCGCCTTGCATGGGGGTCGAGCTGTGGCTAAGCGCATTCATCGTTGCGATCCTTGTGATTTGTTGGGCCCTATGCCGCCCCGATGCAACCGGAGCGGCGGTCTTTGGCGCGGGATTAACCTGCGGCTTCGGTCTTGCTGTCGTAGCGCGTGCTCCATTCCTTCAGGATGGTGGCGCGGTTCTTGGCAGCCCATTCCAGATCATTGTCGATCATCAGCTTGTCCGAATTTTCGGGGTAATTCGGTACGGGTTTGGAATGTCCGGGCAGCGACACGATGGCCCAGCCTTTGCTGTATTGTTCCATCGCCGCGGGGCTGACGGTCCATTCCAGCAGGGTCATTGCCGCCTCTTCATTGGGCGTGCCGTCGATCACGGCAGAGGCTTCCATTTCCCAACCGATCCCTTCCGAGGGGATGATCACCTCGATGGGCGCGCCGTCGGTCTTGGTTTTTGCCGCACGGAAGGCGAAGGAGATGCCGACCAAAGCTTCGCCCGATCCGGCCATTTTGCAGGGCTTCGATCCCGAATGGGTATAGCTCGCCACATTTTTGTGCAGCGCATCCATATAGGCCCAGCCCTTTTCCTCGCCCCACATCTGCAGCCATGCCGAGACATCCAGATAGCCCGTGCCCGACGAGGCCGGATTCGGCATCACGATGCTGCCCGCATATTCGGGCTTGGTCAGATCCTCCCACGAGGTCGGTGCGGCAATGCCACGCTTGGCGCCTTCGACGGTGTTGAAGCAGATCGCCGCTTGCCAGGCATTCATGCCCAGCCAGGTCGGCGGCTGATCGGCATCCTTATAGCGCGCCTCGATCGGATCGGCGGCTTTGCCGTCATAGGGGGCAAGCATTCCCTCCATCTTCAGCATCATCAAGGAGGTGGCCGCCAAGCCCCAAACCATATCGGCTTGCGGATTGTTCTTTTCGGCCAACAGCTTGGCGGTAATGACGCCGGTGGAATCCCTGACCCAATTGATTTTGATATCGGGATGCTCCGCATTGAAGGCCTGCGCATAGCGATCCAGATCTTCCGCCTCAATCGCGGTATAAACGGTCAGATCGGTCTGGGCAGAGGCCTGCGCGGCAAGGCAGAAGAGCAAGGGGGCAGACAGAAACAGGCTTTTGCGGTCCATCGAAGTCTCCCTGAAAATGAACTTGAAGCTGAGGCCTGATGGCCTTCTTATGGGACCCAGACGCATCATGCGCCGGTCATATGGGAAAGTTTGAGAAAGCTGACCAAATAAGTAAAATCTA
>DALYSR010000069.1:0-17737 GCA_031991825.1 Paracoccaceae bacterium | reverse complement strand
CTACACTGATTTCGGTCGCCCTTCGATCGCGCCTGAACGTCTGATCCTGGCCAGCCTGATCCAAATACAGTTCTCGATCCTATCCGAACGGCAGTTGATGGAGCAGATGGAGTATAACTTGTTGTTCCGCCGGTTTGTCGGTCTCGGGATTGATGATCTTGTCTGGGTTCCTACGGATTTCACACCAAGCACCACGAACGATTACTGCCACTGCGCACGGAGATGTCGCGCGAGGTGTTGGTGGCGATCTTGCTGAAGGCTTGGGCGTCCATGAAAATGTTCGGCCGAAAGCCATGGGCACAGCCTTCGATACCGGCCCGGGCGTTCCGCCTGACCCGCAATCCCGAAGCCGATTTTCGGGATGAGAAGCGGTCCAATGCCACCCATGTCTCGACAACGGATCCAGACGCGCGGCTTTACAAAACGTCTCCCGATGCAGGTACGAGGCTATGCTTCATGGGTCATGCAATTATGGAGACCAAATCCGGCTTGATTCTGCAGGGCGATGGCGATCACCAGAGCTATCTAGGTCCTGATCGCCAGCGCCATTTTAGGGCAGTTGACATGGGGGCGGGGATAACGGGGTGTCACCGGGCAGCCCTCCCAGTCTGAATGCGCTGTCGCACCACCTCGAACGCGACAGAGCCTAGCGATCCGGTAAGATAGGCCAGAGAGCCGCTGGCGCCCCCCAGATGGCGAGACCGATCAAAGGCAGCGCGATGCGCGCGACCTTGATCTCGTTTATAATCGCGAATCCTGCATCGCACCTCCCCGCGCAGAAAATGGAAAAAGCCCCGCACGCAGGCCGGTCACGGTGAGCTGGATTATGGGGGGGACTCCCCTGTTCTGGGGAATAGACAAGCATGATCACCCTAAGTAATTCAGGCGAACAAATTTACACGCAAGCCACTGAATACGTTTATTTTTAAATGCCCCTGCACCCCTGCAACGGAGTGTAGGGGTTTTTCGTGTCAGGATTTCCGCCACGCCTTCGAGATTTGCGTAACAAGCCATATGGTCGAGTAGATCGGCACAATGGCGGATGCCCCCTCCGATGCCTTGGGCCATGGCGTTGTTGTCGATCACCAGAGCCATGCGTTTGCTCATGCCCCCCGCAGCAAGGCGCTTGGCCAGCTCTGCGGCCACATCAGTCTGATCAGGGGATGGCGGTTGCAAAGCCGTACAAGCCCTCAGCGCTCAAAGCCCGAGGGCTGCGCGTATCAGTCTCATGGTGCCTCCAATGAAAAAACCGCTCGATGGCGGGTTGCTTATGCTTTTGGGTAGTATCGGTATTGTGGTAATATTTTAAAATTCTATTTTAATTCAGGTATTTAGATATTAAATCCATTAGAATTGCAGGCAGCGATTGCGACCATTGGGTCCGCTTTCATGCCTCACGCTGCAGCCGGTGCTTGGCACCGACTCCAATCTACAACGGGGCGGCACTGTTCTTGGCGCTTATCGCATGCATTGTGTTGGGGCTGCTGATGTTGGCCCGTTCGGACTTACGCTAGGCTTTCCAAATCTGTGTGAGAAGCCAGATCGCCGAGAGGATCGATACGATTTCTGAGGCCCCCTCAGAGGCTTTGGCGATAGCGGGGCTGCAGCCCGACTAGAACCTTCCCATCAAACAAAACCGGACAGCCTCATCGCTGAACACCGGCCGTCGGTCATTGTGACCGGCCTTCGACGCAAGCCATGTCATGTCCTTGTCCAACCAGATCAGCAAGGAACCGCGCCGCTTCAGGGCCTCGTTGTAGCTCTTCCGGTTCGTTGTCTGATAGCGGGTAGGGTAGGGTCGGGTCTCGTCATCTCAGACCATTAACCCCATGGATTTCTGGTGTGAATCCTGTTCGCTAGGGACTTCTGCAATAATGCCGAGCGGGAATGCCCATGCGGATGTGGGCATCTGACAAGATGAGGGCGCTACCGTCCTGGACACGGCCAAAAGCTCAAAAAGGCCATCGAGGACGCCGTCGGCGGATGGGAAAGCCAAAAGATATTGGTTGAAGCCCACCTCAAAAGGCACATCTATACCCGTGATTCAGAGAAGATCAGATGAATGAAACCCGAAAATAATATATCCGATAATGCAAGATTATTGGTTGTAAAGCACGAACTGACAACGCGGCGCTTTTGGCCATGAGACGCACCAAGATTGGCCTCAATTGGCTCCATCGCAAACAGCCCGTTGCGAAGCTGCGGAGGGTGTGTGCTAAATTATCTGACATGCAGGGAGCCGATAACCGATGAACATCCAACGACCCCAGTACAGCGCCGCTTGTCATTGCCGTTCGGTGCAGTTCAAACTGCGCCTGACAGATGAGTTTAACACGGTCCGACGTTGTTCATGCTCGTATTGCCGAATGCGGGGAGCCATCGCCGTTTCGGCGCAACTCTCGGATATTGAGTTCGTTAAAGGCGAAGAAAATCTGACGCTGTATCAGTTCAATACGCGAACCGCGAAACACTATTTTTGCAAAACATGCGGTGTTTATACACATCATCAGCGGCGGTCGAACCCCAGCCAGTTTGGCGTTAACGTGGCGTGTATCGAGGGGATCAGCCCATTTGATTTCCCTGAAGTCATGGTGATGGACGGCATCTCTCATCCGTCAGATTCCACGGGCGGCCCTAAAATTGCAGGGGTCTTACGATTCAGCCCGACTGAATAGGCGCAAGCTAGCCCGAACGGCCAGTTCGTCCGCAAAGGGGACGGGCGATGCAATTTTATTGGTTGTGACGCACCAACTGACAACGCGGCGCTTTCTGCCCGCTGAAGCGTCACGCGTGGCCTTGATCGGCTCTATTGCTAAGGGGCCAACGCGGACGCTCTATAAATTCAGCCCTGTATGCGGTTCGTGCTGTTGTTGGACCAAAGCCCGCACCTACAGTTGAGACATTATAGATGAGGGATGTCATGGATCAGAGACAACGCAATGCCTCGGCATCAGCAGGGGATAGTCCGGTCAGCGGTTTTGCGGCCCTCGTGCCAGAACTCGACGTCACTGATCTCAATGTTAGTTTGAAGTTCTGGTGTGAGATGCTGGGCTTTGAAATCGCCTATGCCCGTCCCGCCGCAAATTTTGTTTATCTTCAGCGTGAAGCCATCCAAGTCATGCTGTGTCAGATAAATGGCGAATGGATGACCGGCAGGCTTGAACCGCCGTTTGGGCGAGGCATCAACTTCCAAATGACGATTAAAAACCTCGATACTGTGGTGTCATCATTAGAGAAACATGGATGGCCGCTATTTCGCCCTGTGCAAGAAAAGACCTACCAAGTAGGAAGTAAATGCCTGAAATCACTAGAGTGTCTCGTGCAGGATCCTGACGGATATCTCATTCGTTTCGCTCAGCACAGCTGATTTAGCGAACAGCATCTATATCCGCATAACAGACGATGGCTGCAATATTATCTGACAAAAGCCGCCCGCGCGTAACGGTGGCTTTTTACGTGCAATGATGAGACCTAAGCGCAGATGATGTCGCGACCCGCGGCGGAGGCCAAGACAGATGACCGGGCATGTTGCGGGCTTTGGCCGTCTCATTGATTGCCCGAAGCAAGCCCCGCTCCCTGCTGATATTCACGCGCGAGCGCGGTGTCAGCAGGAATATAAGGCACCGGCATCAAGACCGCACCTGCCGCCATGGCCGCGGTGACATCAGGACGCTTGCGGATGACGTCGAGCGTAGCAGGCTCGATGTCAGGCATATCCTCGAACCAAAGATCAAGAGCTTCGGTGGCCGCGGCCGCGATGCCGTTCCACCCATCTGCCGCCGCGACGCATCCCGGCAGATCAGGGAAAGACAGCCCATAGGCGCTGCCTTCGTCTTGTTCAATCACGGCGATAAAGCAACGCATCATCATACTCCATTTGAAGGGCAGGGGCGAAGGGTGTGCAGGCCGCGCTAAAGAAGCCCTGCCACCTTGTAGATGGTCCGGACAGGTCCAAGCGGCCAGTCCTTCTTCGGATGGAGAGGATGACGGTTCGCTCCCTTTTCCGTAGCTTCAGCTGTGATCCCGTTTGGAAACGTCTCCGTAACCCGCGCCCTTTAAAACATTCAGGAACTTGCCGGAATGGGTTTCCAGCCCCATCGCCCCTTTATGTGTCATTATATACACAGCAAATATGAAGGTCAGCCCCCCCCCCGTGCAATGCCAGACAGTGCGGGGGAATGGCCACCTTGGTTCCCAAAGCAGATGGCGATATGCCTCTATCGGTGCAGATGGGGTGGCCAGCAGGGCGTCGGGCTGTCCCAGCCAAATTGTTGATCAGCGCCTTGCTGCGAAACCGGTATTCGATATCTTTCCCTGCCCCCGCCATGTCTCAGCGCTCAGTGCAATGATCTCGTCGACCGCGATCTTGCTTAAGCCCAAGCTCTTTCCGAGTGTCGAAAGGGCTTCTAATTCCGTGTAGCCAAGGCAGCCATTCAGGGCTTTCTTGCGGGCGATCGCGACCTGCTTGGTAAACACGGAGCGGCGACGAAGCGTATAGTCAATAACGGGCATCACGGACCTTTAAAGTGTATTGCTGGTCATAAATGCGGATCCCAGCAGGTAAGTTCCTGCTTTGATAGGATTTACTTGGCGGAACTCCTTTGGAACTTACCTGTCGTGCCTGATGGGAGGCGGCTTTTGGATGCGATCTCACTCTTCCGGCGGCAGCAGGTTCGGGTTCCACACGATCTCCCACAGATGGCCGTCGGGGTCGCGGAAATAACCTGCATGACCGCCCCAGAATGTGTCTTGCGCAGGCTTGATGACCTCTGCGCCAGCTTGTGCCGCGGCCTTGATGATCGCGGCAACCTCTTCACGGCGCATCACGTTATGGCCAATGGTCATCGCGGTCGGGCTGACCGGTTGCAGCGGCAATCCCGTATCATGCGCGATATCGCCCTGCGCCCAGAGAGCAAGCTTCAATCCCCCAGACAGATCGAAGAACGCGACCGCACCATGTTCGAACTCCTGCCCGATGATGCCCTGCGTCGGCAGCCCAAGGCCGTCGCGATAGAACGAAACAGCGCGGTCCAGATCGGCAACGCCAAGCGTCAGAACGGAAACTCTGGGTTTCATGTCATGCCCCTTCTATTGGGCCCCGTACCCCGCCAAGACTAGGTCAGGCCTTCACATCGGTCAATATTCACCTCGGCCGCTCAGCGGGTGTTCAGCCCAGTCTTGTGGTGTGATGGGGGCGAGGAGGAGATCCGCTCTCTGGCCAAGCGCGGCTAGGCGGCGGCTAGGCGGTGGTGGCCCAAGCCGATATCCCCGCCTGACGCCCATCGAACAGGGCCAGCTTGACCCGCAGCTTTGGGTCGATCTGCGGGCCGGAACCGTTCTGGACGCAGAAGGGCTTTTGTTCAGCGGCGCGCTATTGGGAGCGATCTTGCGGGTTTTGGACCTTGCTGATTGCCCGCAAGGTTATGGCTACCGCGTGGCGGGACGGTGATACCTTCAGGGTATCACATCACACTCAACGGGTCTTGGATTTGCGCCATGCACCCAGGCAGAGTGGCGCCATGACACAATATCCCCCCCTCGCCGCAGGTCCGACCGTCACCAAGGTTGATACCATTCTGGTCGATCTGCCGACCATCCGCCCGCATAAGCTTTCTGTGGCCACGATGGATGGCCAGACGCTGATGATTCTGCGCATTCATTGTTCTGACGGGATTTTCGGCCTTGGCGAAGGCACCACCATCGGCGGCCTTGCCTATGGTGGGGAAAGCCCCGAAAGCATGAAGCTGGCGATAGACACCTATTTCGCGCCGCTCCTGATCGGTCAGGATGCGACGCGGGTACAGGTGCTGATGGCGCGGATCGGCAAAATGGTCAAAGAGAACCGCTTTGCCAAATCGGCGGTGGAAACCGCGCTTCTGGACGCCCATGGCAAGCGCCTTGGCCTGCCGGTCAGCGAATTGCTGGGGGGGCGTCGTCGTGATCGTCTGGCGGTGGCTTGGACCTTGGCCTCGGGGGATACCGCCCGCGATATCGCCGAAGCCGAGGAGATGCTCGACCGCCGCCGCCACAAAATCTTCAAGCTCAAGATCGGCGCCAAACCGATCGCGGAAGACATCCGCCACGTTGCCCGCATCAAGGCGGCTTTGGGCGATCGTGCCGCCGTGCGCGTCGATGTCAATATGGCCTGGAGCGAGACCCAAGCGGCTTATGGCATGGCGGCTTTGGCCGATGCGGGTTGCGAATTGGTCGAACAGCCGGTGGCTTCGGCCAGTGCCTTGGCGCGTCTGGTCCGCCGCTTCCCCACCGCGCTGATGGCCGATGAATCGCTGATGGGGCCGGAAACCGCCTTCGACATCGCCCGCCAGCACGGCGCGGATGTGTTCGCGATCAAAGTGGAACAAAGCGGTGGCCCTTTCAATGCGCTGCGCGTGGCCGCCATCGCGGATGCGGCAGGCATCGGCCTTTATGGCGGCACTATGCTGGAAGGGGCGATCGGCACGATCATTTCGGCCCATGCCTTTGCCACCTTCGCGCAATTGCAATGGGGCACCGAACTGTTCGGCCCGCTGCTGTTGACCGAAGAAATCCTGACCGAGCCGCTGGATTACAGCGATTTCGAACTGGCGATCCCTTCGGGTCCGGGCCTTGGCCTGACCTTGGACGAAGACCGCCTTGCCCGCTTCACCCGTGACGGGTCGGGGCGCAAAATCCACACCATCCGCTAGAGGTTTTCATGCTGTTTCACGTTCGTATGGATGTCGTTATTCCCCATGATCTGGACCCTGAACGGGTGGCCGACATCCTCGCCAAGGAAAAAGCCTATTCGCAAGATCTGCAAGCCAGCGGCAAATGGCGTCACATTTGGCGCATCGCTGGCCAATATTCCAATTTCAGCATCTTCGATGTCGAAAGCAACGAAGAGCTGCATCAGCTGATCTCGGGCCTGCCCCTGTTCAAATATATGAAGATCGAGGTGAGCCCGCTGCTGCGCCATCCCTCCTCGATCCGCGCGACCGACAGCTGAGCCTATCGCATTCTGGAGGAGAACCACGATGAGCGTTAAAATCTATAACCGTCCCGATGTGCAGGATTTCCTGAAGGAGCTCAGCGGCCTGAACGCCACTGAGGGCAATCCGCGCATGAAAGAAATCACCCATCGCCTGATGTCGGATCTGTTCAAGGCGATTGACGATCTCAACATCACCCCCGACGAATATTGGGCGGGGATTGCCTGGCTCAATGATATCGGCGCCTCGGGCCAAGCGGGCCTGATCTCGCCCGGTCTGGGCTTGGACCATTTCATCGACGAACGTCTGGATGCGATCGACGCGGCTTTGGGGATCGAAAACCCCACCCCGCGCACCATCGAAGGCCCGCTCTATGTGGCCGGCGCGCCGGAATCCGTGGGCTTTGCCCGTCTGGATGACGGCAGCGACGAGGCAGGGCAGACCTTGATCATGCATGGCGTGGTCCATGATGCGGCGGGCAAACCCTTGGCTGGCGCCAAGGTCGAGGTCTGGCATTGCGATACCCGTGGCTTCTATTCGCATTTCGACCCCACCGGCAAACAGGCCCCCTTCAACATGCGCCGGTCGATCATCACCGATGAAAACGGCCGCTACAAATTCCAGTCGATCCTGCCGAGCGGCTATGGCGTGCCGCCGGGCAGCCCCACCGAACAGCTGCTCTCGGCTCTGGGCCGTCATGGTCAGCGCCCCGCACATATCCACTTCTTCGTCAGCAATGACGGCCATCGCAAGCTGACCACCCAGATCAATATCGAAGGCGATCCGCTGATCGATGACGATTTCGCTTACGCCACCCGCGAAGGTCTGGTGCCCAAGGTCATCGAACGTGACGACGAGGCCTCGATCCATGCCAATAACCTCAATGGCCCCTTCGCGGAAATCGAATTCGACATCTATCTGACCGCGTTGATCGATGGTGTCGACAACCAGATCAACGAAGCGCGCAAACGCGCCAGCGCCTGATCTTATCCCTGCCGCACAAGGCCCCCTTACGGGGCCTTGTGTTTTGCCTTGCCCCCTACCCGCCCAGTTTCGCGAAAGACCCACCATGCCCTTCCTTGATTTGCCCAGCCACCGGATGCATTACCAAATCGACGGCGACCACGATCTGCCGTGGCTGGTGCTTTGCAATTCGCTGGGCACCGATCTGACGATGTGGGATCCCCAGATCGCGGCGCTGGCGCAGCAGTTTAAAATCTTGCGCTATGACCGGCGTGGCCATGGCCTGTCGGATGCCCCGCCCGCCCCCTATGACATCGGTGATCTCGGCGGCGATGTCTTGGCGCTAATGGCGGCCTTGGGCATTGAAAAGGCGCATTTTTGCGGCTTGTCGATTGGCGGGCTGACCGGTCTTTGGCTGGCACAAAACGCCGCGCAGAGGTTTGATCGCATGGTGCTTTGCGCCACCGCCGCCAAGATCGGCACCGCCGACAGCTGGCAGGCCCGCGCGCGCGATGTGGCGCAAAACGGCTTGGCGCCCCTGCGCGCCGCCACGGCCGAACGGTGGTTCACCCCCGATTTCACCACCCGCGCGCCTCAGGTGGTCGATGATATCCTGACCCGTTTTGCCGCCACCACCCGCGCGGGCTATATCGGCTGCTGTGCCGCTTTGGCAGCGGCGGATCTGCGGGCGGATCTGGCGCAGATCACCCTGCCGGTGCTGACGATCGCGGGGCAGGATGATCCGGTCTGCCCGCCCGCGGATCTGGAGCAGATCGCCCGCAACGTCCAGCAGGGCCAAAGCCTTGCCCTGCCCGGTCGCCATTTCGTCAATATCGAATCCGCCAAGGCGTTCAATCAGGCCCTGTCGGCGTTTCTAGCGTGAAGCTGGGCCAGCCCCAGCCCTTGCGGGCATGCGTTTTCGCCAAGGCGACGAAATTGCGCAGATGCACGCTTTGCGCATCGCGCCGCATCGCCAAAGAAATCGCCGTACCCGGATTTGGCCCCTCATAGGGGCGATAGACCACGCCGTGATGGGGCGAGGATGCCACCGATTGCGGCACCAAAGCCAGCCCCACGCCCACCGACACCAAAGAGATCGCGGTCTGGTAATCCTGCGCGAAAACCTCGTTGCGCGGGGTGAAACCGGCGGATTTGCAGACCGCGATGATCTGATCGGCAAAGCTGGGGCGCGGGCGACGCGGATAAAGCACGAAGGTTTCGTCTTTCAGATCGGCCAGCCGGATCCGTGCTTGCGCGAGCTGCGCGGATTCCATCGGCAAGGCCAGCACCAAAGGCTCGCTATGCAGTTTGAAGCAGGTGATTTCTTCGTCCTCCAGATCCGGACGCGGCAAGGCCAGATCGATATGACGCTCGATCAGGGCGGTCTTCAGCTCGGCATTGTTCATCGCTGACATCGCCAGTTCGACATCGGGATATTGCTGGCGAAAGGCGCGGATCAAATTTGGCAGCACGCCATGCGTGGCCGAGCCGATAAAGGCGATGCGCAGCCGTCCGGCGGCGCCCACACCGATGCGTTTCACCTCGCGCTCGACTTGGTCCAGCCGTTCCAAGATGTCGCGCCCATAGTGCAAAAGCGCATCCCCCGCTTGGGTGCGGCGGATTTGGCTGCGGCTGCGATCAAAGAGGGTGACACCCAGTTCCGCCTCAAGCTGGGCGATCTGGCGGCTTAAAGGCGGCTGGGACATGCCAAGACGATTGGCGGCGCGGCCGAAATGCAATTCCTCGGCCACTGCCACGAAATAGGTCAAGCGTTTGAAATCCACGGCGGCCCCTCCTCGATCGCGTTCGGCATCATTGATAAGGCACGGCTCAAATTGCAAGCGCGGCGCCCGTAGACCCGCTTTTGGAACCTGCCGCCTGCCGCGTGGATCAGCGCGCTTTTGGCCGCCGCGAAAGGCGCGAAATACCATCGATAAACGCGGTGACAATGGTCGCATATTCACCGCAATCGCGCATGGCGACATGCTTGCCACGCCACACGGTAGCGCACGAACCGACAGAGAATTGGGTCGGGCCTGTATCACATATCGCAATAGAATTTGGACCTTCAGCGCGCCGCTTGCCGCAACCCAAGACCAGAACCGACGAGAGCAACGCCAATGATCAAAACTATCCTATAGACGATCCCTTCTTGAACAAGATGACGGAAGTCGGGACCGATTGACGGGTTGGCGCAGCCGTCTGGGTCCATGACACAGGCGGAATGGATAAGATCATCATAGACTGCTGTTGCCAGCCCGCAGGATGCAAGGCCAAGGATGGCACTCGGATTAAGGGGCGTATGGGCCAGGGAAGAAGAGCGCCATCAAAACCATGATTGCCAGAAGCGCCGCAGCCGCACGCGGCATCAAGAGATTAAGGTGAGCAATAATCTTTGCATGCCTCGCGCCCCATAGGCCCAAGATCAAGGCCACAGCGCCGGTGGCATATCCGATGAACACGAGCCAAGGGTGGACATAAACCACCCTCCCCTCCGGCCAATGGAGCACCTGATATTGTTGGGTATGCGCAACCACAAGAAGAAAACCAACGCTGCAAAGGCATTGGTATACTGCATAGGGGCTCAGCCGTGATCTTATGCGTGCCATAGCGTCTTATCCAGAAACTTTCTTTCAAAAGCAATATCCTAGCCCCAGAAAATATCTGATCAGGTTCCAGTATCAGATGCATTTTCTGCTTTGGCGATAAGGTCCTGCATCGCGTGATTGCAGGGTCTAACATCCCATAGCATAATGGTGTTGGGCTAAAATCGGGTGGCCGCATGATGAACCAAGCTGATGACCTATTCGCCACCCTCGAGGGGCGGTTCTATCGTGCGGTCGATCCAAGATATCTAGCCTCAGCCTTGGATGGCTCGCGACAGCCAGGTCGATATTCGGCTGCGCATCAGCCTACCCTCTATCTCAGTTCCACCCCCGAAGGCGTGGAAGCCGCCATGAAAGCCCATATGCAGGCTCGGGCAGAACAACGCCAAATTGTTGCGGTAAATGTCATAGCGCATCACATTTTTGACCTTCGTGATGCCCATCGCCGCGCTATCGCGGGGATCTCTCTCAACGATGCCATCGCTGATTGGCAGGGGCTTGTGACCAAAGGACAGCGACCTTCCTCGTGGGATGTGCGGAATAGACTTGTCAGTCTTGGCGCCAAAGGCATGATAGATCCCTCACGCAAATCGCCCGCTCTGTGGCACCTTGTCTTGTTCGACTGGAACACAGAAGGCGCGCCGATAGTGCAGCGGGCATAGGGCCATTTGCTGTCCGCGCGCGCGGATAAATTGTATAGTCGGAAATGAATATTGCCTTCTGCCCCGCGGCTGTTCGCTAAAGCCTTATTATGTGAACAGATCGACATGGCGACAGGTGAGGTCTCTTTTGGGACGCAGTCCAGTGCCGGATCAGAAAGAGGCCGGGCCGATTTTTGCTTTTTCCATAGCCTTTCGGTTCTATCCAGTCAGACCCTGTTTCATTGCTGCGCGGCGTAGCCTTCGCATGCGATATCGTTTTCAGCCTGCCTGCGGGACATCGAACAAGCCCAACTGGGCTTAGACGTCCTGCCTTCCACGCCAGCGGCAATGGCAATGGCAATGGCAATGGCAATGGCAATGGCATCTCAGGAAACCTTCTTTGTCTCTGGAAAAGCTTCCTACACCCTTGCCCTGCGTCTGGCGCGGCCCAAATGGCCCAAAACCCGCATTCCTAGGGGGGGGCACGCCGTTACCAAAATCAACATAGAGCGCAACCAACAGCTTGCGCCATTCCACAGCAACGCTAAAACAAAATCGATCTTTACTTGTATGGAAGTATGGTTATCTTCACCGACAAGAGGAGTGGCCGGTCGTCTCGGTCGCTTAGGAAATTAAAATGAAGAGGAGTGACCGGTGTCTGGCCAAATAGTCTGCCGCTTACATGGCGCGCGCGATCTGCGGATCGAACCATTGGCACCGCTATCATCGGATGTGGGCGACGCGATTATTCGCGTCCTGCGCGGGGGCATTTGCGGCTCGGATCTGCATTATTATCAAGATGGCGGCTTTGGTCCTGTCCGCGTGCGCGAGGGCATCATTCTGGGCCATGAAGCGTCAGGAATCGTTGAAGTCGCACCCGATGGATCAAACCTGAAGCCGGGGCAGTTGGTGTCGCTTTGCCCGTCGCGGCCCTGTGGGCAATGCCGCCATTGCGTGGCTGGCCATGAACGCCATTGCAGCAATATGCGCTTTTCCGGCTCGGCGATGCGCATGCCGCATGAGGATGGGTTCTTCCGCCACCGCTTAAGCCTTCCGGCCAACCAATGTTTCCCCCATGCCGATGGTGTCACGGCCGAAGCGGCAGCAGGCGCCGAGCCATTGGCCGTCTGCTTGCATGCCCTAAGCTATGCGGGGGATCTGGCGGGGAAATCGGTCCTGATCACCGGCGCGGGCCCGATCGGGGCGATCTGCACGGCCTTGGCGAAAAAGGCGGGTGCGGCGCAGATCATTGTCACCGATGTGCAGGATTACACCTTGGCGGTGGCCGAACGCATGGGGGCCACGCGCATCGTCAATGTCGCAACCTCGGGCGCGCAGCTGGATGATCTAATGCAGGATAAGGGCCAGATTGATGTCGTGCTCGAATGTTCGGCCAATGAGCATGCGATCAGCACCGCAATCGCTGCGCTGCGGCCGATGGGCAGTCTGGTGCAGATCGGTGTGGCAGGTCCCACCTCGGTGCCGCTGAACATGATCGTCGGCAAGGAAATCCGTTTCCACGGCACCCACCGCTTCGACCGCGAGTTCGGCGAGGCTGTTGCCATGATATCCAACGGCAGCATTGATCTGTCGCCGATGGTCAGTGCGGTCCTGCCTGCCCATCAGGCGATCGAAGCCTTTGCTCTGGCTTCCGACCGTGCCCGTGCCGTGAAAGTCCAACTGGATTTCAGCTCATAAATCCGCGTTACCAAGATACAGATGCGGCATGCCCGCAGGAGATGAAGTGATGAAACATACTTGGCGTTGGTTTGGCCCCAGTGATCTGGTTTCCATCGATACCATGCTGCAAGCCGGTGTCGAAGGCGTGGTCAGTGCCTTGCACCATGTGCCGACCGGAACGGTTTGGAGCGCGGAAGACATCGCCCGCCGTCAGCAGCAGATTTCGGTGATGCAGGATGGCGCACCGTCAGGGCTGGCATGGGATGTGGTGGAAAGCCTGCCGGTTTCCGAGCAGATCAAGACCCAGAGCGGCGATTGGCGGGAGCATATCGACAACTGGATCGCCTCGATGCGCAATCTGAAGTCGGCGGGAATCGACGTCATCTGCTATAACTTCATGCCGGTGCTGGACTGGACGCGCACCGATCTGAACTGGCGCAGGCCGACGGGCGCGACCTGTATGCGCTTCGATCTGATCGATTTCGCGGCTTTCGATATCCATATCCTGCAGCGCAAAGGCGCGGCCGAAGATTTCCCCGAAGATCTGCGCGAACAAGCCGCCCGTCGCTTTGCGGCAATGGATGATGCGCGCAGGGCCGAATTGGCGGGCAATGTGGTGTTCGGTCTGCCCGGTGCTGCCGAAAAATTCACCCTGTCGGATGTGCGTGACCTGCTGCAAACCTATGCGCCGGTGACCGATCAGGTGCTGCGGGGCAATTTCCATGCCTTCCTGGAACAGGTCGCGCCTGTCGCTCAGGACATCGGCATGCGGCTGTGCTGCCACCCCGATGATCCGCCGTTCAGCCTGTTGGGCCTGCCGCGCATCATGTCGACCGAAGCCGATTATGCCGAACGCATGGCGGCGGTCGATGTGCCCGCGAATGGCATCACCTTGTGTTCGGGATCGCTTGGCGCGCGTCCCGACAATGATCTGCCGGGCATGATGGATCGGCTGGGGGATCGGGTGCATTTCTTGCATCTGCGCAACGTCTCCCGCGATGACGATAGCCAGATCATGGGATCGTTCTTCGAAGACCAGCATCTGGACGGGGCGACTGATATGGTCGAGCTGATTGCCGCGATCCTGCGCGAAGAAGAGCGTCGCAAACTCCAAGGCCGTAGCGATTGGCGCATTCCGATGCGGCCCGATCACGGCCAGAATATCCTTGATGATCTGGGGCGCGGCGGGCAGCCGGGATATCCGGCAATCGGTCGTTTGAAGGGGCTGGCCGAATTGCGCGGCATCGAAAGGGCCCTAAGCCATAAGGCGATGCGATGACCCTGCCGCGCCTTAACAATCAGGCGCAGCTTCCTGCGACCGTCCTTGCGCCGCGCTACGACCGCTCCGCGCATGGGGCAGGCATCTTGCATATCGGCTTGGGCGCGTTTCATCGCGCCCATCAGGCTGTGGCGACCGATGATGCCTTGGCTGCCGCTGGCGGCGATTGGGCGATTATCGGCGCCAATCTGCGCAGCCGCGACACGGCCGAGGCAATGGCCGCGCAGGATGGGCTTTATACCGTGCTGATCCGCGGCGAACACACCCTCGCCCGCGTGATCGGCGCGCATGCAGCCACCATCGGCGGCGATTGCGCTGCAATTCTGGAAGCCGCGCTGCGGCCCGAAATCCGCATCCTATCCCTGACGATCTCCGAAAAAGCCTATGGCATCGACCGTGACGCGCTGGACATCGACGATAGCCATCCGGCGGTTGCGGCGGATCTGGCTGCACCCGATCACCCGCAGGGGGCTTTGGGCCTGATCACGATGGCCTTGGCGAAACGCCGCCGTGCCGGTCATGCGCCGTTTACGGTGCTGTGCTGCGACAACCTCGCCCATAACGGGGCTTTGTTACGCGCAGGCGTGCTGGGCTTTGCAAGACGGGTCGACCCCGATCTTGCCGCCTGGATCGCACAGAACGTGGCCTTCCCCTCGACGATGGTAGACCGCATCACCCCCGCCACCACCGCCAAGACCTTGGAGGATGCCGCGCGTCTGACCGGCCATCAGGATCTTGCCGCCATCGAGACCGAACCCTTCACCCAATGGATCATCGAGGATAATTTCCCGCAAGGCAGGCCCTATTGGGAGGCAGGCGGGGTGCAGTTCGTCCCAGATGTCGCCCCCTATGAGGCGATGAAGCTGCGGCTGTTGAACGGCAGCCATTCGCTGATCGCCTATATGGGACAGCTTGCCGGACTGGACTATGTGCGCGATGTGGTTGCCGACCCAAAGCTGCGGGCGGCGGTGGTGCGGCATATGGCATGGGCCGCGGGCTCGCTGGACCGCCAGCTTGACACCGGCGGCTATATCGATGCCCTGCTGGCCCGCTTCGCCAATCCGGCAATCGACCATGAGACCCGCCAGATCGCGATGGATGCGACGCAAAAGCTGCCGCAGCGATGGTTCGCGCCCGCCCTGGAGCTGCGCGATGACCATGGCCCGCTGGCATTCGCAGTGGCGGTGTGGCTGGCCTATCTGCGCCAGCTTGCCGCAAAGGGCGCGCGCGCCAACGACCCGCAGGCCGACCGGCTGTTTGAGCTGTCGTGCCAACATGCATCTGATCCTGCCGCATTCTACGACGCGATCCGCGCTTTGCCCGGTTTCATGCCCGCAGCGCTTGCCGCCGATGACGCCCTGAAGGAGATGACGCTTCGACATCTTGATCGGATCACTGCGCAAGGGCTTGCCGTCGCAGTGGAGGCTTGCGCATGACCCCCCGTCCCAACACGATCATTGCGATCGGCGAGGCGATGGTCGAATTGTCCACCGCCCCACAAGACGGATTGTTCCGCATCGGCATCGCAGGCGATACATTGAACACCGCGTGGTATCTGCGCAAACTTCTGCCGCCGACATGGGAGGTGAATTACCTCAGCCGTGTGGGAGGCGGAGAATTCTCGCAGCGGATGCTGGATTTTCTGGCCGCCTCTGGGATCGGCACGGATTTTGTCACCCGTGACCCCAAACGCGAGATCGGCCTTTACGCGATTTCGCTGAAAGACGGCGAGCGCAGCTTCAGCTATTGGCGCGACACCTCGGCGGCAAAGACCTTGGCAGATGATGCAGGGACGGTGACTGCGGCCTTGGCGCAGCATTCCATCGCCTATCTGTCGGGGATCACGCTGGCGATCCTGACACCGGCGGGCAAGGCCCATCTGCTGGATGCTTTGACGGCGGCCAAGTCGCAGGGCCTGCAGATCATCTTCGATACCAACCTGCGCCCCAAGCTGTGGCAAAGTCTTGACGAGATGCGCGAATGGATCACCCGCGCCGCCGCAATCGCCGATCTCGTGCTGCCCAGCTTCGATGACGAGGCGGCCTATTTCGGCGACAAGACCGCTGACGACACCCTTGCCCGCTACCGGTCTGGCGGCGCGGCGCAGGTCGTGGTCAAGGCAGGCGGCCATCCGATCCGCTATGCGGGCTGCATCGCGACCGGCGTGGTGGATGGTCTTGCCCCCGAACCGGCGGTTGATACCACGGCGGCGGGCGACAGCTTCAACGCGGGCTTCTTGGCGGCCTATCTGCAAGGAGGTCCGTTCGAGGCGGCGCTTCTGGCCGGTCATGCGCTTAGCCGTCAAGTGATCCGCCATCACGGCGCTTTGGTTGAACAAGCCCTCATTGATCACAATCGCTGAACGCTAAGCAGACAAGAAAAAGGCCCGAGCAATCGCTCGGGCCTTTTGTCTTTCGCGGGCCACCCTGTCTTAGGGATTGGTCGCCATCAATGTGGCAGGCAGCCACGTGGCGAAAGGCGGATAATAGGATACCAGCAACAGCACGATGAGATTCGAAATCAGGAAGGGAATGATCGCGCGGATCACGCCAGCCAAAGGCACGCGGGCGATATTGGTTGCCACGAAAAGGCAGACCCCGATCGGCGGTGTGGTCAGACCGATCATCAGGTTCAACACCGCGAAGGTCGCGAAGTGGATCGGATCGATGCCCACGCTGGTGGCAAGGCCCAAAAGCGGCACGAACAAGATGATCAGCGCGGCGATGGTTTCCATGAACATGCCCACGACCAACAAAAGGCAGTTGATCAGCAAGATCACAAGGATGGGATTGTCGGTGATCGACAAGACACCCGATACCAACATCTGCGGGATGCGCTCGGAAGCAAGGATGGAACCGAAGACATTGGCAAAGCCCACCAAAGCCAGAATGCCGGCCGATGATACCGCGCTATTGATCATGATCTTGGGAACGGCCTTGATCGGCAATTCGCGATAGACAAAGGCGCCAACCACGAAGGCATAGATGCAGGCAACCACAGCCGTTTCAGTCGGGGTGGCGATGCCGGTCATCAGCCCGCCAAGGATCAGCGCGGTCATGGCCAACGCCCAGAAGGCCGACAGGAAAGCCGCGAACAATTCGCGCATACCCTTCCATTCCTGACGCGGGAAATTGTTCTTTACCGCCAGCACATAGCAAGTGATCGCCATGCCCAAGCCCATCAAAATGCCCGGGATCGCGCCGGCCAAGAACAGCTGACCGACCGAAATGCCCGACAATGCGCCGACGACGATCATCGGCACCGAAGGTGGTAGCATCGGGCCCACGGTCGATGAGGCAGCAGTGATCGCCGCCGCGAATTCTGGCGTATAGCCGGATTTCTTCATGCCGGGGATCATCACCCCGCCGGTTGCGGCCACATCGGCCACAGCCGTTCCCGACACGCCGCCAAACATCATGGAATCCGCCACATTGGCCATGGCCAAGCCGCCACGCATCCATCCCACCATGGCATTGGCAAGCCGGATGATCCGTTCGGTGATGCCGCCGAAATTCATCAGATTGCCGGCAAGAATGAAACCGGGGATGCACAGCAAAACGAAGACATCCATCCCCGCATACATCCGCTGCGGGATCAACA
>DALYSR010000068.1:0-17777 GCA_031991825.1 Paracoccaceae bacterium | reverse complement strand
ACCAAAGCGATCAGATTGTCTTCGCCCGACATCATCAGCCCCAGCCATAGAATCAGCGTGACCGCCCCGTAAAATGGGGCCAATAGCTTGGCAAAGCGCCACATTCTTTCGGCAGGTTCGGGGCGGCGACCGCCCCAAAGGCTGCCATCACCGCGCAATTGGCCGATGCTTCGGTCCGACAATAACTCGAAGCCGCCAAGGCTCATGGGGGCAAGGATCGCGGTCGCGCTGAGCAAGGTGAAAAAGCCGCCGAACCAGCCCATCATCGCCCGCCACAGATGCAAGGAGGGCGCGATCCGCTTGGGGTCGTCGAACAAGCTGGCCCCTGTGGTGGTGAAACAGGAGACCATTTCAAACCATGCATCCAGCAACCCCGTCTGCGGCAGCGCCTGCAGCAAGGGGATTGCCATCACCAGCGGCAGGCCCAGATAGATGCCGACCAATGCCGCCAGTTGCAGCCGCGGCGCATTGGGCGCGTTGCGGTTGCCAAGCGCCAGCCCCAGCATCACCATCACCACCAAGACCACGGTGCCGGAATAGAAGAACGACTGCGCGATATGGTGGTGGCCCAGAATGGTCGCATGGGCTGCGGGCAGGAACATGGCAAGCGCCACGCCACCCGATAGGGTGACGATCAGCGGCAGGCGCATCAGAAGCGGCAGCTTGACCATCGGAATTCCCTTTTGGCGCATTGGCTTAGAAGAAGTCGATCGACACTTGCAGCAGACGTTCCACCTGCGGCACGTCCTTTGACAGAGCGAACATCGCGACAATATCGCCGGCGTCCAGTTTCAGATCGGCGGTGGGCTTATACAGCTTGTCGGCCTTCATCACGCCGCCCACCAAGACGCCTTCGGGGAAGTCGATATCGCGGATCAGCTTGCCTGCCATCGGGCTGGTTGACAGGATTTGGGCTTCGATCATTTCGGCTTCGGCATCGCCAAGGGAATAGACCGCGCGGACCCTGCCATGGCGGATATGTTTCAGGATCGACGACACGGTCGAGGCGCGCGGATTGATATAGGCGTCGATATCCAGCGCCCCCATCAGTGGCGCCAGGGTCGGATCATTGACCAAGGCAATCGCCATCTTGCAGCCCGCCTGCTTGGCGCGCACCGCCACCAGCAGATTGGTCTTGTCGTCATCGGTGACGGCCAGCACCGCATCGGCGCGGTCGATGGCGGCTTCCATCAGAAGGTCGATATCCATGCCGTCGCCGTTCAAAACGATGGTGCGTTCCAAGCCGTCGGCTGCGGCTTCGGCAGTGGGACGGTGGCGTTCGATCATCTTGGCGCGGATGCGATCGGGTTGGGCTTCCAAGGCCTGCGCCACGCGCAGACCCACGGCACCACCGCCGATAATGACGACACGTTCCTGCTTTTTGGTGTTCTTGCCAAAGATTTCCAGCGCGCGGTTCACATCGGCGGAATCGGTGAAGACATAGATCTGATCGCCCTCAAACAGCTGGTCTTCGGGTTCGGGGGCGAATAATTTGCCGCCGCGCCGCACCCCCACCACGATCGCCCGCAAAGTGGCAAACAGATCGTTCAACTGGCGCAAGGGCGTGTGCAGCACCGGACAATCGCCGTCCAGCGCCACGCCCAGCAGTTGCGCGCGGTCATTCATGAAGCTTTCGGTGTCAAAGGTCGAAGGTGCCGCCAAGCGCTGCAACGCGGCCTCGGCCACCTCGCGTTCGGGGCTGATGATGACATCGATCGGCAGATGGTCGCGGCGATATAGATCGGCATAAAGATCAAGCAGATAGGTCTGCTCGCGGATGCGCGCGATCTTGCGCGGCACCGAAAACACCGAATGGGCCACCTGGCAGGTGACCATATTCACCTCGTCCGAATGGGTGGCGGCGATGATCAGATCGGCATCGCGAGCGCCTGCCTGTTCCAGCACCGTCGGATAAGAGGCATAGCCCACAACGCCTTGCACATCCAAGGCATCGGTGGCGCGGCGCACCAGTTCGGGGTCCATATCGACGATGGTGACGTCATTGCGTTCCCCTGCAAGCTGACGCGCGATTTGCCAGCCGACTTGCCCCGCGCCGCAGATGATCACCTTCATGCAAGCCTCCTGCTGCCGTCAGACGGCTTATGACTCATCGCCAAAATCGCCGTCTTCCATATCGTCCATATCGTCAAAATGCGCGGCCCGCCCACCGGTCTTGGCCGTGGTCACCACGCCCAAGGATTTCAACTTGCGGTGCAAGGCGGACCGCTCCATGCCCACGAAATTCGCCGTGCGAGAGATATTGCCGCCAAAGCGATTGATCTGGGTCAGCAGATATTCGCGCTCGAACACCTCGCGCGCCTCGCGCAGCGGCAAGGTCGCCATCGCGCCGCCCAGGATCAACCGTCCATTGCCGCCTTCGGGCGCCGCTTCCTGACCTGGAAGTTCCGTCGCCTCAATGGTTTCGGAGCCGTCGCCCAAGATCAGCACGCGTTCGATGATATTGCGCAATTGGCGCACATTGCCGGGCCAAGTGGTGGTTTGCAACAAGGCCTCGGCCTCCTGCGTCAGGCGGCGCAACGGCAGGCCTTGGCTTCGGTGGAACATTTCGATGAAATGGCGCGCCAGTTCGGGAATGTCCTCGCGGCGTTCCTCAAGGCTGGGCACGGTGATCGGCACCACGTTCAGCCGGTCATAAAGTTCCTGACGGAAGCGGCCAGCCGCGATTTCCTGACGCAGATCGCGGGTGGTGGATGAAATCACCCGCAGATCGACGCGGACCTTGTCGGTGCCGCCAACGCGGGTGAATTGCTGCTCGACCAGCACGCGCAGGATCTTGGACTGGGTGCCAAGCGGCATATCGGCCACTTCGTCGAAATAGACCACGCCGCCATGGGCTTGTTCCAGCAGGCCTTTTTCGATGCCCCGTTCGGACCCTTCGCGACCGAATAGGACTTCTTCCATCCGGTCGGGTTCGATGGTGGCGGAAGAGACGGATACGAAAGGCGCATTGGCGCGGTTGGAATTGAGATGGATGAAGCGCGCGGCCATCTCTTTGCCCGACCCAGACGGGCCGGTCAGCATCACGCGGCCATTGGATTTGGTGACCTTTTCCAGCTGCGATTTCAGCCCGCGGAAAGCGGGGCTGGAGCCCAGCATTTCGGCGCTTGTCACATCGCGCCGCCGCAGATCGGCATTTTCACGCCGCAGCCGCGAGGTTTCCATCGCGCGGGTCACCACAACCATCAATTGGTCGATATTGAAGGGCTTTTCGATGAAGTCATAAGCGCCCTGCTTGATCGCCGCGACAGCGATTTCGATATTGCCATGGCCCGAGATGATCACGACCGGAATATCGGGATTGTCGCGCTTGACGGTTTTCAGGATGTCGATCCCGTCCATCCGGCTGTCCTTCAGCCAGATATCCAAGATCATCAAGGCGGGCGGCTCGGCGTTGATTTCCGCCATCGCCTCGTCGGAATTGGCAGCAAGACGCACGGCAAAGCCTTCGTCTTCCAAGATATCGCCGATCAGCTCGCGGATATCTTTTTCGTCATCTACGATCAGAATGCTCATCTCAGCCTCCGTGGCCATTGGCGGCCATGTTATTGCGTGACTTTTTACGCGACAAACGCGGCAAGATTATTTCCGCCATGGCGCCCTGACGGGCCCCTTCGGAAAACGCCGGCGCGTCGAGCAAGGCGAGCGTGCCGCCATGTTCTTCAATAATTTTTTTGACGATCGGCAACCCAAGGCCAGTGCCTTTTTCGCGGGTGGTGACATAGGGCTCAAACAGCCTTGCGCGATCGGGGGGAAGTCCGATGCCATTATCCATGATACGGATGTGCACCGCATCTTCGCCTGCGTCAAGCCGGATGCGGATCTGCGGCGCGCCTTCCCCGAAGGTTCCATTTTCTACGGCTGTTTCAATAGCTTCGCCTGCGTTTTTAATCAAGTTTGTCAAGGCTTGATTGATCATGGTCGCATCAAGATCAAGGATTTGCGGCTGTTTGGGCTGTTCCAGTGTGATGCTGACATTGGGCTGGCCGCTTTCTTGCAAGATCACCGCATCGCGCAGCAGTTTTGACAGATCGGTCTCGCGCCGATCCGGTTCGGGCATCCGCGCGAATTTGGAAAACTCGTCGACAATGCGGCGCAGGTCGTTGGTTTGGCGCACGATCACATCGGTATATTGTTCCAGATCTTCGGGCTTTTGCACTTCCTTGCCGAATTTGCGTTTGATGCGTTCGGCCGATAGCGCGATCGGGGTCAGCGGGTTCTTGATCTCATGCGCGATGCGGCGCGCCACATCGCCCCAAGCCGCCAGCCGCTGGGCGCTGACCAAATCGGTCACATCGTCGAAGGCGATCACATAGCCTTCAAGATCGCCGTCATCATTGCGCCTTTCGCTCATCCGCACCAGCAGGCTTTCCAGCTTGCCCTTGCGCGTCAGGCGCAATTCCTCTTGCACCGCGGTCTGAGGAACTTCTTGCAAGCGTTGGAAAAGGTTTGAAAATTCTGGAACGGAATCATGAATGGAGTGACCGCTTTCCCCTTCGATTTCCAGCAGCCGCGCACCGGCGCGATTGACGAAATCGATGCGTCCATCCGGATCCAGCCCCATGACCCCCGCCGTCACATTCGACAGCACGGAATCGAACAGTCTGCGACGGCTTTCGGTGGCTTCGTGGTTTTGCACCAGCTCTTCGCGTTGCAGGCGCAATTGACCGGTCATGTGGTTGAAAATACGGCCCAACATGGCGATTTCATCGGTGCCCGGCTCTTCCTTGACCTGCACCGACAGATCGCCTTGGCTGACCTTTTCGGCGGCGGCGGTCAGGCGGCCCACCGGACGGCTTAGCCGTTCGGCGAACAATAGCCCCACCCAAGTCGAGGCCAAGATCAGGATCAAGGCGAAGCCCAGATATAGCAGGCCGAAGTTGAACAAGACCTTGCCGCGTTCGGCTTCCAGTTGGTTATACACTCGCACGGTTTCTTGCGTGTCATCCAACAGCGACAACAACTGCCCGTCGACGCTGCGGCTGACGTAAAGATAGCGATCCACGAAGCCGTCCAGATGGACCAGAGCGCGGAATTCGTTATTGCCCCAATCGGGGATCGTCTGCGGCCCATCGCTGCGGCTACGCGCCACCAATCGCGGATCAGGGCGTTCGAAATCAAACAGATAGGACCTTTCGCCGCGGATCAGCAGACGGCCCTCGCCATCGATCAGATAGGCCTCTTTCAGACCGCGCTGCACGACTTCTTGGCCTTGCGACAGGATCGGGCGCAGATCGCCGTCTTGCAACAGGAAGGTCTGTTCCTTGGCCGCATTCAGATAGGCCGCCAGCGCGACGCTGTCTTCGATCAGATCCTCGCGGCTTTGGCGTTCATAGGATTCCGCGGCGGCGAGCGAGGTGCCGACCACCGAGCGCACGCGTTCGGAAAACCAGCCTTCAAGCCCGATATTCACCGTAAGCACCGCGAAGATCGCGACCAGAACCGTCGGCACCAAGGCGACCAAGGCGAACAAAGCCGACAGCCGCAGGTGCAGCATCGATCCTGCGGATTGTTGGCGGCGCGCGGCGATCAGCTTGGCCACGCGGCTCATGACCAAGGCTGCGACCACCAGCACATAAACGGTGTCGCCCAGCAGGATCAGCCGCAGGAACGGCGTATTGCCCCCGATGCTGAGCGGGCCGAAGGCAAGATAGGTGCAAACCGCCAAGAGCGGCCCCAGAAAGGCAAGCCCGAAGGTGGTGGCGGTCTGAATCCGACGTTGTCTGCGCATACGCGTCAGACGTTCCCACGCCGCACCTCCCAAAGCGCGTTGCACCAAGCCTGATCACTCCTGACGGGCCAAGCAGAAGCTGCAGGCCGGAACCGAAACATCGGGCGGTCTTTGCGGAAATGGTTGCAAAGACACGCCCTATGTTGCGGTTTTACATCAGTTTGCGGCGGCGTGTCACGCGGATATCGAGATCGGTGATCTTCTTGCGCAGGGTATTGCGGTTGATCCCCAATAGATCGGCGCATTTCGCTTGATTGCCAGCGGTGGCATCCAAGGCGATTTCCAACAGCGGCATTTCCACTTCGCGCATGATGCGCTGATAGACGCCATTGGGCGGTAGCTGCCCGCCATGCAGGTCGAAATAGCGTTTCAGATGGCGGGCGACCGAAGCGGAAAGCTTCTCATTCTCGCCACCGCCCTTCAAGGGCTCCATCACCGGCTGGTTGCCCAGTGCGGCTTCGACTTCGGCTTTGGAAATTTCCGGCTCGGCGGCGGTGACGATCAGACGGCGCAGCGTGTTTTCTAGCTGACGCACATTGCCCGGCCAGGAATAGCCGCGCACCAATTCGCGCGCGTCATTGGACAGACGACGCTGGCTGCCCAATTCCCGTTCGGATTTGGCCAGGAAGTGATCGGCCAAGAGCGGGATGTCATCGACCCGTTCACGCAGCGCAGGCACATGCAGCATCACGCCCGACAGACGGTAATACAGGTCTTGGCGGAACAGGCCCGCCTCCATCCGGCTGGCCAGATCGACTTGGCTGGTCGCCATGATGCGCGGTGCGGCCGATCCCATAAGATCCAACATCCGCACGATGCGGGCTTGGGTTTCGTCGTCGTAATCGGTGACTTCATCGAAAACGAGGCTGCCGCCCTTGGCGCGCGCGATCAGCGTGGATGGCCCTTCGATGCCTTGCAGATCAGCGGCTTGCGCCACCACGAAGGGCTGGTTGCGACGGTCCGAGAAATCGTGGATGGCGCGGGCGATCAGGCTTTTGCCGGTGCCGCTTTCGCCGGTGATCAGCACCGCCAGATCGGTATTCATCACGCGGGCGACCAGACGATACAAAGCCTGCATCGCCGGTGTGCGCCCGACCAAGGGCAGATCCTCGCCCGCGTCTTTCGGCGCGACGACGGCAACCTTGGGCGCGCGACGCTTTTGTTCCAGCGCGCGGGCCGAACGTTTCATCAGATCGGGCAGATCGAAAGGCTTGGGCAAATAATCGTAGGCTTCGGCCTCTGCCGCCTGAATGGCGGTCATGATGGTGTTTTGGGCCGAAATCACGATCACCGGCAGACCGGGGCGCATTTTGGAAATGCGCGGCAAAGCGTCAAGGCCGTTGCCATCGGGCATGATGACATCGGAAATCACCAGATCACCCTTGCCTTCTTCAACCCAGCGCATCAGCGTCATAAGGCTGGAGGTGGCATGGACCTTGCAGCCTGCGCGCGTCAGGGCTTGGGTTAGAACCGTGCGGATCGTGCGGTCGTCATCCGCGACCAGAACCGTGCCATCCATTATTTAGCCTCCTTATTCTTGGGCGCGACCGGAAGCGAAATGCGGAATACCGTTCGCCCCGGCACCGAGTCGAGCTGCACCCAGCCTTCATGGTCAGAGATAATCTTGGACACCAAAGCGAGGCCAAGGCCGGTGCCGTTTTCACGGCCAGACACGAAGGGCTCGAAGACTTCGGTGGCGATCTCGGGCGGGATGCCCGGACCGTCGTCAATGATTTCAATCGTCAGCGGCATGGCAGCCGCACCGCCCAGCTTGCTGCGCACACGCAAGGAAATATCATAGAAGCTGCGCAGACGGATGGTGCCGGGCTGGCCCTTCGACGCTTCGGCCGCATTCTTGATCAAGTTCAGGAAGACCTGCATCAATTGATCGGAATCGGCGAAAGTATTGGGCAAGGAGGGATCGTAATCCTCGATGATCTGCATATGGGCGGCAAAGCCCACCATTGCCGATTTGCGCGCGCGGTCCAACGCGTCATGGATGTTGACGGCGCGGCGTTCCGGCGGGCGCAGATTGCCGAATTGTTCGACCTGCTCCAGCAATTTGACGATGCGGCGGGTTTCTTCGACGATCAGATCGGTCAATTCCTGATCTTCCACCGACAGGCCCATCGACAAAAGCTGCGCCGCGCCGGAAATTCCCGCCAAGGGGTTCTTGATTTCATGGGCCAGCATTTCCGCCATGCCGATCGCCGATTTCGCGGCGGATTTCGACGACATCGAACGGCCCAGACGCTCAGCGATATCGCGCGGATGGATCAGCAGCAGGATGTAATCGGGATTGTCATGCATTGGCGCGATTTGCAGGTTGCATTGCACCGGCGCGCGCTCGCCATTGGTGACATCGACATCGGTGATGAAGATCGGGGATTGATTGGCGCGCGCCCGCAAGAAGGCTTCCTCCATGGGCGCGTCGATGGCCAATCGATCTAAGGAAGGCTGCCCCATCAATTGCTTGCTTGAGGCATTAAGGAAGATTTCAGCCGCCGGATTGACTTCGGTTATCAGGGAATTCGGATCAATCAGTAATGCGGGAATGGGCAAACTCGCCCAAATCACACCCGGAACAGGATAGGGGGTGCGGTAGGTTGGCGTCATGCAGCGGCCTTTCCGGGTTCGCTAAAACTTTGGCGAAGGAAACGGATCACCTCTGCGGGTTGATCCGAGGTCAAAATCTCTTGGCGCAGGTCCAGACGGCCCGCCTCTTCCAGACACCAAGACAGATGCTTGCGGGCGGTCTTGATGCCAAGCGCGGTGCCATAGAAGGAAAGCTGCGCCTCGTAATGGGTGATAATCAGTTCGGCCAGATCGGCCCCTTGCGGGACGTTCGGCGCGGGCGTGCCGTAAAGCGCATGGGCGATCTGGGCCAGACGCCATGGCGCGCCCTGCGCGCCGCGTCCCACCATCACGCCATCCGCGCCCGACAGGCGCAAGGCGTCTGCCGCACTGGCCGCATCGACGATATCGCCATTGGCGATTACCGGAATGGATACCGCATCCTTGACGGCACGGATCGCGGCCCAATCGGCACTGCCTTTATAGAACTGGCAGCGGGTGCGGCCGTGGATGGTGATCATCCGGATGCCGGAATTCTGGGCGCGCAGCGCGATATCGGGGGCGTTCAGCGCCGTTTCATCCCAGCCCAGACGGGTTTTCAGCGTGACGGGGATCGTGACGGCCTGCACCACGGCTTCGATCAGCTTCTGTGCCAGATCCGGCTCGCGCATCAGGGCGGAACCGCAGGCGCCATTGCCGCCCGATGCGGTCACCCGCTTGGCGGGGCAGCCCATATTGATGTCGATGACCTTGGCACCCTGCCCTTCGGCATAGCGCGCGGCTTCGGCCATCCAATAGGGATCGCGGCCGGCAAGTTGCACCGAAGTCGCGGCCTCGCCGAACCCAAGTTCGGCCTTGGCCCGCGCCAAGGGACGCGCTTGCACGACTTCTTGGCTGGCGATCATTTCCGATACCACCAGACCGGCGCCAAAGGACGAGACAACCTGCCGGAATGGCAGGTCAGTGATCCCAGCCAAGGGTGCCAGAAGCACCGGCGGATCAATCTGAAGTTTGTCCAAAGAGATAGTCAATTGCCCAATCCTTGTGCGCATGTAGATGCAGTAACCTTGTCCTAGGCGGATAACAAATTCGCAAGCATGTAGAAATGGTCGAAAAACGCGCAATGCCTAAATTATAGGCGCATTTGCTGATGTTTTGCACAAGTTGCGCCTAGGTCAAGGCTGTTCTAAGCAAGACCAAGGTTCAATTCGCGAAAGGCTTTGCCATGACCACTGCTGCCATCCTGCTTGCCGCCGGACGCGGGACCCGCATGGGGGGAGATATTCCCAAGCAATGGCAAGACCTGTTGGGAGAACCCGTTCTGGCCCATACCATCAGGGCATTTCAAGCGCAGGTTGATCACATTTTGTTGGTCATCCACCCAGAGGACCGTGACCTTGCGTCGGAATTCGGCCTGCCGATGGTCGAAGGCGGTGGCGCGCGCGCGCAAAGCGTGAAGAACGCCTTGGAAGCCTTGGCGGGCAAGGGTGTGACCAAAGTCCTGATCCATGACGGCGCGCGGCCTTTGGTGTCGCCTCGCGTGATCGGCGATGTGCTGGCGGCGCTTGACGGGAATGACTGCGCGGCGCCTGCTTTGGCGGTGACGGATACTTTGTGGCGTGGCGCGGACTTTGTCGAAGGCACGCTCAGCCGCGAGGGGCTGTGGCGCGCGCAGACCCCGCAGGGCTTCCGCTTCGAGGCTATCTTGCAGGCACACCGCGCCCATCAGGGTGACGCCGCCGATGACGTAGAGGTGGCCCGCGCCGCAGGGCTTGCAGTGGCCATCGTCGCGGGCGATGAAGATAATCTGAAACTGACCTATCCGCCCGATTTCGCTCGGGCCTCAGCTATTTTGAAAGGGCGCGGCATGGATTTCCGCCTTGGTAATGGTTTTGACGTTCATGCTTTCACCGAAGGCGATCATGTTTGGCTCTGCGGGGTGAAACTGCCCCACACCAAGGCCCTGCTGGGTCATTCTGATGCCGATGTGGGGATGCATGCCTTGACCGATGCGATCTATGGCGCTTTGGCCGAAGGCGATATCGGCGTGCATTTCCCGCCGTCCGATCCGCAATGGAAAGGCGCCGATAGCCGCATCTTCTTGGCCCATGCCATGCAACGCGTGCGGGCGCGCGGCTATAAGCTGGCCAATTGCGACGTGACCTTGATGTGCGAGCGCCCCAAGATCGGCCCGCATCAAGCCACCATGCGCGCGGCTTTGGCCGAGATCATGGGGGTCGAGGTTGACCGCGTTTCGGTCAAGGCCACCACCACCGAACGCTTGGGCTTCACGGGCCGCGAAGAAGGCATTGCCGCCATTGCCACCTGCGCTTTGGTGCAGGCATGATCGCCCGCGCCATCACCACTTTCTGCGGCGTGGGCCTGTTGCGTCCCGCACCGGGGACTTGGGGATCGCTGGCGACGGTTTTGCTGGCGGTGATCTTCTATCAGCTGGGGCTGGTCTGGCTGGTGCCGGTGTCAGTGGTCGTGGCCTTCGGCTTGGGCATGTGGGCGGTGCCGATCGATACGGCGGGACGCGACGACAAAGACCCGTCGGAAATCGTGATCGACGAAGTCGCAGGTCAGATGCTGGCGTTAAGCTTTACCTTTATCCCGCTGGCGCGTCATGGCGTGGATATTCTGGCGGCATGGCCCGCTTTCGTGGTGCCCTTCCTGCTGTTCCGCCTGTTCGATATCTGGAAGCCTTGGCTGGTCGGTCGCGCCGATCGCCGTGGTGATGCGCTTGGCGTGATGCTGGATGATATCTGGGCGGGCCTGTTCGCGGGGATCGTATCGGTGATCTTTGCAGGCATTTATCACGGGGTGATGTGATGGAAGAGCAAGTCATTACCGCTTTGGCAACCGAAGTCCTGTCCTTGGCCCGCGCCAAGGGCTGGAAGATCGCCACCGCCGAAAGCTGCACCGGCGGTTTGATTTCCGCAGCCTTGACCGAAATCGCCGGATCATCGGATGTCTTCGACCGCGGCTTCACCACCTATTCCAACGAGGCCAAGATGGAGATGCTGGGCGTCTTGCCCACCACCTTGGACCGCGTGGGCGCTGTCAGCGAAGCTGTCGCTGGCGAAATGGCGAGCGGTGCGATTGCCTATTCGCTGGCCGATCTGGCGGTGTCGGTGACCGGAATCGCAGGACCCGGCGGATCGGAATTCAAACCCGAAGGTCGCGTCTGCTTTGGCATCGCGATGCCGGAGATGCGGGCGCGGGTCGAAACGGTCGAATTCGGCGCGATCGGCAGGCAGCAGGTGCGGCAAGCCACTGTCCTGCACGCGTTAAAGCTGCTGAAAGCCGCCTTGTCGCAATGAATGAAGGGGCCTTTCGGCCCCTTTGTTATTCTGCGGCCGCGATGGCGGGGACTTTTTTCAGATAGGCCGCCAAGGCTTCACGTTCTTCCATCGGCAGTTTCGACATATTGGACACCACATGGACCATATGGCTGCCGGTGCCGTCGTCATTGACCGACGTGTCATAGCTCATGTAATCGATGATATCTTCGCGCATCCATTCCAGCGCGCCGGGCGTGATATTCGGCGGATTCCAGATTTCGCCTTCGATGGTAACCCCCGCGAACCATTGGCCGGTCTTCAACCCGCCCAGCAGATTGCGCGGCGTGTGGCATTCGGCGCAATGGGCCATCGCCTCGGCGATATAGCGGCCGCGTTCTTCCTGTGCCGTCAGATCGCCCTGCACCACGAAACCCGACGGCCCGTTCAGGAATTTCCAGCCGCCCAACAGGCGGCGCTGATTGAAGGGGAAGCCGACATGATGGTCCTTGGACGGCGTGTCGGAGGCAGGCAGCGTCTTCATATAGCTATAAAGATCAACGACATCCTGCTTTTCCAGCTTGGCATAGGACCAATAGGGCAGTGCGGGATAGTAATGCTCCCCCTCGGGCGATACACCGCGCATGATGGCATTGCCCAGATCTTGCAGGCTCCAATTGCCGATGCCGTGCAGGGGGTCCGAACTGATATTGGGGGCGAGGAAAGTGCCGAAATCGGAGGGGAATTCCTGTCCGCCGCTCAGGATAAGATGCGCGTCGCCTTGCGCGCCCGGTTCGGTATGGCACGAGGCGCAGCCGGTGGCGGTGAAGACCGCCTCGCCGCGGGTGACATCGCCCTCCAGACCCGCGAAGTAATCTTCCGGCAAGGTGTCAGGCGCGGTTACACACCAGAATAGGCCTGCGCCGATCACGGCAGCAGAAGCGAAAAGCACAGCGATGTTACGCATGGGTCGGTCCAGTCAAAGATGCGAATTCCCCGATGCGCGGCCAGTGGCACGCAAAAGAGATGGCGTCGTTCGGTGAGTCCTTTTCGACGAACCCTTTGATGAACAAAGAGCAGATCGGGACAGGACCCTCTCTCGGGGCAAGCAATGCCAGAATCCGAAGAGAACCACCAATTCGCATATTGACGCGGCCATTGTCGCGGGCGGGGCGCGCGGCTGTGGCGGGTGGGCGGGGCCATGCGGCCCCTGCCCCGTTTATGCTTCTTCGTCGGTGAAATGCACCTTGCCCAGATAGGGCAGATTGCGGTTGCGCTGCGCGAAGTCGATGCCATAGCCCACGACGAATTCGTCGGGGATTTCAAATCCGGTCCAATCCGCACGGATCGGCACTTCACGGCGCGACGGCTTGTCCAGCAGCGCACAGACTTTCAGACGCGCCGGATCACGCGATTGCAACAGGCGGACCACATGGGTCAGCGTGAAGCCGGTGTCGACGATATCTTCGACAACCAGCACGTCGCGTCCGGCAATCTCGCCGCGCAAGTCCTTGAGAATACGGACCTCTCGGCTGGATTTCATCGAATCGCCATAGCTGGAGGCTTCCAGGAAGTCGACCTCGACGGGCAGGTCCAATTCACGCACCAGATCGGCGATGAAGACGAACGAGCCACGCAACAGACCAACGACCACCAGCTTGTCGGTGTCGTGAAAATGAGTGGTAATTTCTTTGGCCAGCTCTTCGATGCGGGCCGCGATTTGCTTCGCACTGATGAGCGTATCGATAACATAAGGTCGCTTGGTCATGCTGTCCCCTTGATTTCCGGCTTCCTTTTACCCAAAAGGCCAAGGCAAGTCACGGATACAAGCGCCATGCCCCATCATTCGGAAACCCGCTTTCTGCCCTATACGCCCCAAGAGATGTATGACCTTGTGGCAGATGTGGCGAATTATCCCAAATTCCTGCCGTGGAACGCGGCCGCGCGCATTCGCTCGCGCGATGATATGGGGAATGGCTCGGAGCGGATGGAAGCCGATCTCATCATCAGCTTCAAAGTCTTTCGCGAAAAGTTCGGAAGCCGTGTAATCCTTTGGAAAGACGCGAAAAAGATCGATACGGAATATCTGGACGGCCCGTTCCGCCATATGCGGTCGAACTGGCATTTCCGCGAAGCCGAGGGCGGCTGCGAGATCGATTTCATGGTCGATTTCGAATTCAAGAACGCGATCTTGCAAGGCATCATCGGCGTGGTCTTCAACGAGGCGATGCATCGCATCGTGCGGGCCTTTGAACGCCGCGCAATCGACCTTTACGGCCCGCGCAGCTGATCCCTGTGCGGCTTTGCCGCAGCAGGGGTGCCGCTGCGGCAAAAGTCGGCATCACTGCACAAGGTGCATTGGCGTGGTGAAAATCCGCGCTTCCGCCAGCACGGCGATCAGCACCTCTATATGGCGGGCGATCGAATAGCCCGCCGTGCCGGATTGACGTTCGGCTTCGATGTCGCGTTCCACATCCAGAAGATGCGCCACCACCGCATGGGGCTGCATCCCCTGCCCGCCCAGCCGTTTCAGGTCCCGCTCGCGGCGATACTCGCTTTGGCCCAGTCGTGCGGCGTGGATCAACAGCTTCGGGCGGCGCAGTTGCGACAGCCTTTGGCCAAGCTGCGGCGCAGATTGGGGATGGGGGGCTTTCGGGCTCGCTCTATCGCGCAGGGCGGAGATTACGGCTTCGGTCATCGCGGCATCTCGCATGGCTTTGCTCCTTCAGATGATAGAGCCAGCATAGGCATGGTTTTCGCCCCGTTGCGCGGGGCCGCAATCGCCGCGCGCACCGATAAAATTCGATTCATATTTTTCATTAATTGTTCACCTATCCGCCGAAATTAACCTTTGGGTAACCATGGGTGGTCCAGCTTCAGGATGATGCGAGTGCTTCGGGGTCTGAGGTTGATTTTCTGTTGTCATTTAGCCTTTGGCGGTGCCTGGGAACCATAAATGCAGATAGGTCTTTTGCCCGTAACCACCTTGCCGAACTGGCTGCCCGATGCCGTGTTGGTCTATCTGACCCACACGGCGGAAGGCGTTTCTTTACGCGAACTTGCGCGACAACGCGGCGCTCATGCATCCACCGTGATGCGTCAGGTGCGCCGCTGTGAGGCGATGCGTGAAGACCCGCTTGTCGACGAGGCATTGGCGCGACTGGGCGAAAGGCCGATCCTGATGGAACAAGAGGATCATACCGCCATGACAGCCGCTTTCCGCCCCGCCGCCGATGCTGAAATCGTTTCCGATGCAGCAACAGATGTTCTGCCCGATGCCGCGACTTTGGACCGCGAGGCGATCCGCGTTTTGCGCCGCTTGGCCGAAGCCGGAGCCGTCTTGGCCATCGCGCCCGATATGGAAAAGGCCGCCGTCTTGCGGGCTGGCGCTGACGGGACCACCGCCCCCAAAACGGTGCTGGCGCGCAATGTCGTGCAGGCTTTCGCGCTGAAGGACTGGATCGTGTTGCGCGCGCAGGGGCGGATTGCGACCTATGAAATCACCGCCGCAGGTCGCGCGGCCCTGCGCCGGCTGATCGACGCCGCCGATCTGTCGCGCCAAGCGCATCATGCAGGTCTGGCGGAAGCGGCAATGCCGTTTCTGGGCGCGCAGCATCGCCATCTGCGCGCGGCCGATATCGATACCGACGATAGCACGCGCAAGATCCGCTACAATCTGGCCGAAAGCCCGATTTCCTTGCTGGGCCGCAGACGCGACAAGGACGGGCATCCTTTCATCGATTCCGCGATGGTGCGTGCGGCGGAACGGCTGCGCGAGGATTTCGAACTGGCGCAGATGGGCGTTAGCAGGGCGCATGACGGACATCTGCCGATGACGGCGGGTGATTTCACCACCGTTTGCGATGCCAATCTGCTTATAGACGGGGCCAGCCTTTCTGCGCTGCGGGCGCGGGCGCGGGTGGCGGCGGCGTTGAAGGATCTGGGACCGGGGCTAGAGGATGTGGCCCTGCGGGTTTGCTGCTATCTGGAGGGCATCGAGGCCACCGAAAAGCGGATGCGATGGGCGGCGCGCTCGGGAAAGGTGGTGCTGCGCATCGCCTTGGATCGGCTGGTGCGCCACTATGGCGATACCTATGGCGCGGGCAGCCGGATGATCGGCTGACAGCCTTTTGCGTGACGGCTTTAGTGACTTGGCGGCAATCATCGGGGCCTTCGGGCCCCTTTTTTTCGTCAAGGGCCAAGAGGCGCGCGCCAAATAACATGCTCTTTGATTGCCATGCCCCTGAAATCGGACTATTGCCTTGGACCAACAGCAGCAGGGGAGCTTACCGTTGCGCGATTTGAAAATGCCCGAGCAGCGCCATCCCGAAAAGGCGCATCGCCCCGACAATGAGCAGCCGAAAAAACCGAGCTGGATCCGTGTCAAAGCCCCGACCTCGGAAGGCTATAAAAAGACGCGCAATATCCTGAAGGAAAAGAAGCTGGTGACGGTCTGCGAAGAAGCGGGCTGTCCGAATGTCGGCGAATGCTGGAGCCAAGGCCACGCCACCATGATGATCATGGGCGAGATTTGCACCCGTGGCTGCACCTTCTGCAACGTCGCCACCGGCAAGCCGAAGAATCTGGATGTATTCGAGCCGGGCCGCGTGGCCCATGCGGTGTCGGAACTGGGGTTGAACCATGTGGTGATCACATCGGTGGACCGTGACGATCTGGAAGATGGCGGCGCGGAACATTTCGCCCAGACCATCCGCGCGATCCGTCATCGCAGCCCGAATACCACCATCGAAATCCTGACGCCGGACTTCCTGAAATGCGCCCCTTCCGCGCTGGAAACCGTGGTTGCGGCGCGTCCGGACGTGTTCAACCACAACCTTGAAACCGTGCCGGGCCTGTACTTGGAAGTCCGCCCCGGTGCGCGTTATTTCCATTCCTTGCGCCTGTTGCAGCGCGTCAAGGAAATGGACCCGACCATTTTCACCAAATCCGGCATCATGGTGGGCCTTGGCGAGAACCGTGCCGAAGTCATGCAGGTGATGGATGACATGCGCGCGGCCGATATCGATTTCCTGACCGTCGGCCAATATCTGCAACCGACGCCGAAGCACCACCGCGTCGACCGTTTCGTGACGCCCGAAGAATTCAAGGGCTATGAGACGGCGGCTTACGGCAAGGGCTTCTTGATGGTTTCGGCGACACCGCTGACCCGGTCCTCCTATCATGCCGATACCGATTTCGCGCAGCTTCGCGACGCCCGTTTGAAGAAGCTGGGTCAGGTCTGATCCACGCAAGGTAGTTACCAGAAATAAGGCGCGAAGGGCATCCTTCGCGCCTTATTTCATGGGTAAGACTGCTGCCGCTGCGTCATCGCGGGATTTTGACAACTTGCCGCGCTGGTTTTGGGGGTTAATTCCGGCTTGCGCCGCCATCCCCTCTTGCGAAATTTCGCGCCTCTTCGTAAGGCGTGACCATGACCCAACATCAACGCCTCCTCATTGTCGACTTCGGCTCTCAGGTCACGCAGCTTATCGCGCGTCGCCTGCGTGAGTTGAACGTCTATTGCGAAATCCACCCCTATAACAATGTGACCGATGCCTTCCTGAAGGACTTCGCGCCGCAAGCTGTTATCCTGTCGGGTGGTCCTGATAGCGTGACTCGCGAGGGCTCTCCCCGCGCGCCCGAAAGCCTGTGGACCTTTGGCGTGCCGGTACTCGGCATTTGCTACGGCCAGCAAACCATGATGGAACAGCTGGGCGGCAAGGTCGAAACCGGTCATGGCACCGCCGAATTCGGCCGTGCCTACGTGACTCCTTCGGCAGAACAGCTGTCGATCCTTGACGGTTGGTTTGCCAATGGCAACGAACAAGTCTGGATGAGCCACGGCGACCACGTGTCGAAAATCGCGCCCGGCTTCGACGTATACGGCACCTCGCCGAACGCGCCTTATGCCATCACCGCCGATGTTTCGCGCAATTTCTATGCGGTTCAGTTCCATCCGGAAGTGCACCACTCGCCCAAAGGTCCGGAGCTCTTCAAGAACTTCATCAAGCTTGCCGGTTTCACCGGTGACTGGACCATGGCAGGCTACCGCGAGCAAGCGATCGCCGCGATCCGTGAACAAGTCGGTGACAAGCAAGTCATCTGCGGCCTCTCGGGCGGCGTCGATTCGTCGGTGGCAGCCATCTTGATCCACGAAGCGATCGGCGATCAGC
>DALYSR010000067.1:0-17794 GCA_031991825.1 Paracoccaceae bacterium | reverse complement strand
GTATTCGGCGACTTGCTGCCAAGTATAGAACTCGCGACGGAAGTCCTTGATCGAGCCCCACATCTTCTTGAACATCTCGTTGGATGCTTCGATTTCGGCATAGGTCGCGTCAGCGGCTTCGAAGCAGGCTGCCAGAACCTCCTGATTGAAGGGACGCAGCTGCGCGCCCTGCGCCACCAAGGCCTTGATGGCCGGCGGGTTCTTGTAGTCGTATTTTGCCAGCATGCTGACATCGACAGCATCGGTCGCGCTTGCGAGGATCGCCTTATAGGCTTCCGGCAGGGCCTCGTATTGCGCTTTGTTGGCGTAGAAGTGGACGGTCGGACCACCTTCCCAGAAGCCCGGATAGTAGTAATAGGGCGCGACTTTCACGAAGCCCAGCTTTTCGTCATCGTAAGGGGTGGTCCATTCCACCGCGTCGATGGTGCCCTTTTCCAGCGCCGCATAGACATCCGAACCCGACAGCTGCTGCGGGATGACGCCCAGACGTTCCAGCACCTTGCCCGCGAAGCCGCCGATGCGGAATTTCAGGCCCTGCAGATCCGCGACCGAGTTGATTTCCTTGCGGAACCAGCCGCCCATCTGCACACCGGTATTGCCGCCCATGAAGCCGACGATGTTATGCTGTGCGAGGAATTCGTTATACATCTCGTTGCCGCCGCCATGCTTGAGCCAAGCATTCATGCCGCGCGCGTTCAGCGAGAAGGGAATGGTCGACCCCAGCGCCCAGACCGGATCCTTGCCCCAGTAGTAATAGCCCACGGTATGCGCCATTTCGACGGTGCCATTGGTCACGGCATCTGCCGCTTGCAGGCCGGGGACGATTTCGCCCGCCGCGAAATGCTGGATCTGGAAGTTGCCATCGGTCATTTCCGAGACGCGCTTCACCAGTTCGTCACCGCCACCATAGATGGTGTCCAGCGATTTGGGGAAGGACGAGGTCAGGCGCCAGGTTACTTTGGGGTTTGCCTGTGCCAGTGCCGGTGCTGCGAGTGTCGCGGCACCTGCCGAAGCTGCCATGCCCACGCCAGCTTTCGTCAGAAACGAACGTCTATCCATGAATTCCTCCCAGAGGTGAGTTGACCGCCGCCAGCCGCGATCACACGGAAATGACGGGCGGAATTGCCGCAGAGTTGCACGGAATCTTTTTGACTGTCCAGCAGCTTGGCTTGCTTTTCACGCAGCGGAGCGGGGGATTTTTACCATTTCTTAGCTATTTTGAGAAAAGCTAGCAGAGGTGATTGTTGCCGATATCGGCGGGTTTCTGAAATAAATATCAATAATGGCGGGATTTCTTGCAAGGATTCATCAAGCGGCTATTCGGTCAGTGGCGCTTACCTAAGGCACGCTGTCGCAGGGTCCGTCTTGGCGGGGCGGCTGTGGTGGCGGAACCCGCCTTTGACGGTGGATCATTGCAGCGGAATGGGAAGGGCTCTCTTGCCAGAGCGGCGCGGATCGGGGAAGAAGATAGGAAGGCCCCGTCAATAAGGGCGGGAGTGAGTGTATGGGGGTAGGGCGCGTGCGAGGTTTTTTGCGGGGCGTGTTTTGGGGGGGTGTCAGCGGCATCGCCGGTCTTGCGGTCGTATCGCAATTGGCCGGCTCGCTCGCTTTACAGGGCCCGTTTGCCCTGCAAGAGGCGGCGGGGGCTGCTCAGCCGCAAAAAGCTGCCACCGACCCGCGCGAGGTGAAGGCGCTGCAGGACGATTGGGAAAAGATCGCGCCGATCCCGATGCCTGAGCGCAGTTCGGAGCCGCCGATTGCGGCAGCCCAAAGCCCGGCAGAGACGCCCGCGCCGGTCACGCCGGACGGTGCCGCAGCCCAAACCGCGCCGGATAGCGCATCGGCTGCGCCCAAAGCGCAGGGGGATCTGCCGATCACTCCCATCCAGAGCGCTCCGCAAGTTGTGCCGGACGCGCCGTCCGTGCCGGCGATTGCCGGTGCGAAACCGCAATCCGTGGTGGCGCCGGTCGTCGATCCGGTTGCCGCGGCTGTGGTGCCCCAACCTCCCGCGGCCCCCGTCCCAGCCAAGCCGCAAGAGGTCGCAAGCCCTGCCGTATCGAACGGTGTTGCTGTGCCGTCCTCTGCCGCGATCCCCAAGGATGCGCCGGTCAAGGATGAGGTCGTCGTGCCGCAGGCGCCGATCACTGCCCCTGACCCCATCGGCAGCGGCACGGATAGGGCAGTGCCAGCCGTGCCGCAGGCCTTGACCGCGGGATCGCTGCTGCCGAAAAGCGTGGCCGATGATCCGGTCGAGGCATCTGCCCCCATGGCTTTGTCCACCGGTGGCGCCTTGCAGCGCTATAGCCGCAGTTTCTCTAATCTTGAACAAAAGCCGCTCTTTACCATCCTGTTGGTTGATGAAGGTGGTGACGGCGTGGATCGGGCGGCGCTGGCCGCTCAGGATCTGCCGCTGACCATCGTGATTGATCCGGCCAAGCCCGAAGCCTTGGCGCAGGCCAAGATATGGCGGGAGGGCGGGCAGGAAGTGGTGCTGTCCGGCGCGGGCCTGCCTGCGACTGTCAGCGGGGCGGATTATGGTGCCGCGCTCAAGGCGCTGGCGGATGGCTTGCCCGAAGCGGTGGCCTTGGTCGATCTGGATGGGCGCACCTTCCAGAACGATCTGGGGCTGGCCGCCGAAATCGTGCCCTTCCTTGCGCAAAGCGGGCGCGGTTTGGTGACCTTGGATCAAGGCGCCAATCCTGCCGATCAAAGTGCCAAGCGCGAGGGGCTGCCGCATGGCCGGATCTTCCGCAAGCTGGATGTGGACCGCGAAACCGCTGATGTGGTGGCGCGCTATCTGGATCGCGCGGCGTTCAAGGCGGCACAAGAAGGCCGCGTCGCCGTGCTTGGCCATCTGCGCCCCGATACCATTTCCGGCATCATGCAATGGGCGGTCGAAGGCCGCGCGGCGTCCGTATCGCTCGCGCCGGTATCGGCCTTGCTGGCCAAGTAAGTGCCGCTCGTCGTTTGAAAAAAGCCGCCCCCAGGGGCGGCTTTTGATTGCCGGAAGGCTTTAGGCGGTTTTCGATCCGCCGATGGTCAGCCCGCCGATCATCAGCGTCGGTTGGCCCACGCCCACCGGCACCCATTGACCGGCCTTGCCGCAATTGCCGATGCCCGGATCAAGTTGCAGATCGTTGCCGATGGCACGGATGCCTTTCAGGGCGGTCGCGCCGTCTCCGATCAGGGTGGCGCCTTTGACCGGCGCGCCGACCTTGCCGTTCTTGACCTGATAGGCTTCGGTGCAAGAGAAGACGAATTTGCCGTTGGTGATATCGACCTGACCGCCGCCGAAGCCCACGGCATAGATGCCGTCCTTCAGATCGGCCAAGATATCCTTCGGATCATCCTGACCTGCCAGCATATAGGTATTGGTCATGCGCGGCATCGGAATATGGGCAAAGCTTTCGCGACGCCCGTTGCCGGTGGGGTCAACCCCCATCAGCCGCGCGTTCTGACGGTCCTGCATATAGCCGACCAGCACGCCGTCTTCGATCAGCACGTTCTTCTGTGATGCCGTGCCTTCGTCATCGACGGAAATCGAGCCGCGACGATCCGGAATAGTGCCGTCATCCAGAATGGTCACGCCCTTCGACGCGATCTGTTGGCCCATCAGCCCCGCGAAGGCCGAGGTCTTCTTGCGGTTGAAGTCGCCCTCCAGCCCGTGGCCGATCGCTTCATGCAGCAAGATGCCCGGCCAACCCGGCCCAAGCACCACATCCATCACGCCGGCAGGGGCGGGTTCGGCGGTCAGGTTGACCGATGCGATGCGGATCGCTTCCGCCACCATCGGCTTCCAGTGCTCGCCCGCCATCAGCCCCAGCAGGCCGAAGCGGCCACCGCCGCCCATGCCACCGCTTTCGCGACGGCCCTGATCTTCCAGCATCACCGAGATATTCAGCCGCGCCATCGGCCGGATATCGGTGAAGCGCAGACCTTCGGGGCGCAGGATTTCGATTTCCTGATAGCTTGCCGCCAAGGTGGCCGACACTTGGATTACGCGCTGATCAAGGCTGCGGGCATAGGCGTCGATTTCATGCAAGCAATCGATCTTGACCGAGAAGGTCGCGTCACCGATCGGGTCTTCATCGCCGTATAATTTGCGGTTGGTGCCCTTGGGCGCATCGGCCAAGCTGCCGCCGCCTTGACCGACGGCCAGTCGCGCCGTGCCGACCGCGCGGCGCAAAGCGGCTTCGCTGATTTCGGTGGAATGGGCATATCCGGCCACTTCGCCGCGCACTGCACGCAAGCCGAAGCCTTCGGAAGCGTCATAGCCCGCATGTTTGATGCGGCCATCATCCAGCACCAAGGCTTCCGAGCGGCGACGTTCGAGATAGATTTCGCCGTCATCGGCACCGGCAACCGCCTCGCGCAGCAAGGACAGGGCGGTGCCCTCGTCCAAATAGCTTTCGAAAGGCCGGAATGGCTGGTTTGACATGGCTTCAGTCCTTGTTATAGGTCACTAAGTCGCAGGGGTGCGACACTTTTGCTTGTGGCAGGACCACTAATATGGTTTCAACGCAGCGAGACAACAACGGGATTCTGGCAGCCCGCGCTTTGGCCTGTCTATGTCCTGCAAGATAACGGCGCAAAGCCGCAATGCATAACGGGAAGAGAACATGCGTCTTCGCAACCAATTTGGCGGAGTTGCCGCCAGCGTTCTGGGTCTGATGGCCGGCAGTTCCGCAATGGCTCAGGGTCTTGAGATCGTCGGAACTCCGCACGACAAGGCTCTTGGCTTCCAGCCCGCAGCGACCGAGCTTGCCCGCGATCTGCACGGGCTGGACGATATGCTGCTGGTGATCATCACTGTCATTACCATCTTTGTGACCCTGCTTATGGGCTGGTGCATCGTGCGATACAACCGTCGCGCCAATCCCAAGCCCGCGACATTCACCCATAACTCGCCGCTGGAAATCGCATGGACCATCGTGCCGATCCTGATTCTGGTCTTTATCGGCGCCTTCTCGCTGCCGGTTCTGTTCAAGCAGCAGGAAATCCCGCAGGGCGACATCACCATCAAAGTGACCGGCTACCAATGGTATTGGGGCTATGAATATGTCGATGATGGCGCAGCCAAAGTCGAAGGCGCGGAAAATGTGGCCTTCGAAAGCTATATGATCGGCGCTCCGGCTGGTGGTGGCGACAACCGCCTGACGCCGGAAGTCTCCGCGCAGCTGAAAGCGGCTGGCTATAGCGACCGCGAATTCCTGCTGGCAACCGATACCGCCGTGGTGGTTCCGATCGGCAAGACCGTGGTCATGCAAGTGACCGGTGCCGATGTCATCCACTCCTGGACCATTCCGGCTTTCGGCGTGAAGCAGGACGCGGTTCCGGGTCGTCTGGCGCATCTGTGGTTCAAAGCCGAACGTGAAGGCATCTATTTCGGCCAATGCTCGGAACTTTGCGGCATTGCCCACGCTTATATGCCGATCACTGTGAAGGTCGTCTCGCAAGAGGTCTATGACCAATGGCTGGCGCAGGCGAAAGCGGGCGATGTTGTGCTGTCGCAAAATGCGGCTGCAGCGCCGGTCCAGCTGGCGGCCAATTGATCTGACGGCTGGGGCTGCCCCGCTGGGGTGGCCCCGCCATTGACGCTTCCCGAGCCCGCATCCCGCTTTGGTTGCGGTCTCTCTGACCTCAGGTCCGCCGGGTAGTGCGGGCCGCTTGGAAGAGCCTGATCCTATGAGTGACGTCCAAAGTTTCGACCGCAGCCCCGATCACAATCGGGATCACAGCCCCGAGGCGCAGTTCGGCGATTACGTCCAGCTGCTTAAACCGCGGGTGATGTCGCTTGTGGTCTTCACCGCTTTGGTAGGCCTGCTGGTCGCGCCGGTCAGCGTGCATCCGGTGGTGGGCTTCACGGCCATTCTGTTCATCGCCTTGGGCGGCGGCGCATCGGGCGCGCTGAACATGTGGTGGGATGCCGATATTGATCAGGTGATGAAACGCACCAAGTCCCGCCCGATCCCGTCGGGCAAGGTGACGGGCGGCGAAGCTTTGGGGCTGGGGCTGGCACTGTCGGGCATTTCCGTGGTGATGCTGGCCTTGGCTTCGAATATCTTTTCGGGGCTGTTTCTGGCCTTCACCATCTTCTTCTATGTCGTGATCTATTCGATGTGGCTGAAGCGCGCCACGCCGCAGAATATCGTCATCGGCGGCGCGGCAGGGGCCTTCCCGCCCATGATCGGCTGGGCCGTGGCCACCGGCGGCGTATCGCTTGAAAGCTGCCTGATGTTCGCGCTGATCTTCATGTGGACCCCGCCGCATTTCTGGGCCTTGGCCCTGTTCATGAACGACGATTACACCAATGCGGGCGTGCCGATGCTGACCGTGACCCACGGCCGCAAGGTGACGCGCAAGCATATCATCATCTACACCATCCTGCTGGCCCCCGTGGCCATTGCAACGGCGCTGACCTCGATCGGCGGGCCGTTCAGCTTGGCGGTGACCATCGTGCTGAACCTGTTGTTCCTGCATGGCGCATGGAAGATCTTCAAGCGTCAGGAAGATCAGGCCAAAGCGGATAATTACGCGGTGGAACGCGGCTTCTTCAAGTTCTCGTTGCTTTATCTTTTCCTGCACTTCTCGGCCTATCTGGCTGAAGCGGCGCTTAAACTTTATGGTCTGGGAGGTTGGGCATGAGCTTTCGTCCCGATCACGAACTTCATCAACGCCGCTTCTCGCGCAATGTGGGCCTTGGTCTGACATTGGTGGCCTTTGTGGCGCTGGTCTTCGCGCTGACGGTGGTGAAAGTCACCAATGGCGAGCCGATGCAGGCCTTCGACCATGTCGCGCGTCCCGAAATGATCCCGCTGACCGGTGCCACCACAGGACCAGCAGCACCAGCGACGGGCCCAGCGACTGGGACGACAACGGGGACGACCACGCCATGACCCCGCAGAAGAAAACCGGTTTGGCTTTGGCGGGAGTGGCCGCCGTCATGGTGGGCCTGTCCTTTGCGGCCGTGCCGTTTTACGACTGGTTCTGCCGCGTGACGGGCTTTGCGGGCACCACATCGGTGGCCAGCGCAGCGCCCGATACCATTCTGGATCAAACCGTTCGGGTGCGTTTCGACGCCTCCTTGGGCCATAACATGCCGTGGCAGTTCAAGCCGATGCAATCCGTCATGGAATTGCGCATCGGCGAGAATGCCTTGGCGTTCTATGAAGCCTATAACCCCACCGACCGCGTCGTGGCAGGCACCGCCAGCTACAACGTCACCCCCGATGCCGCAGGGGGCTATTTCGCCAAGATCGCCTGCTTCTGTTTCACCGAACAGGTTCTCCAACCGGGGGAACGCGTGCAGATGCCGGTCAGCTTTTTCGTCGATCCTGCGATCGTAAAGGATCGGGAGGGCAAATTCGTCAAAGAAATCACGCTCTCCTACACATTCTATGAAACACCCCTGACCGCCGAGCAGGCCGCGCTGCAAGCGCCCTCGGCGATCAAGGTAAATTGATAAGAAGAACCGAGGGAACCCCGCCATGGCTCACGCCAAGAACCACGATTACCATATTCTGCCACCGTCGATCTGGCCTTTCGTCGTCGCGGTATCGGCCTTCATCATGTTGTTCGGCGCCGTGCTGTGGATGCATGGCTCGGGTCCATGGATGTTCTTGATCGGCCTTCTTGGCGTGCTTTACGTCATGTATGGCTGGTGGGCCGATGTCGTGAAAGAAGCCAATACCGGAGATCATACGCCCGTCGTGCGCATCGGTCTGCGCTATGGCGTGATCATGTTCATCATGTCGGAAGCCATGTTCTTCGTCGCATGGTTCTGGGCTTTCTTCAAAAACGCGCTTTATCCGATGGGGCCGCTGTCGCCTGCCATCGACGGCGTCTGGCCGCCGGCTGGGATTGAGACCTTCGATCCGTGGCACCTGCCGTTGATCAACACGCTGATCCTGCTGTGCTCGGGCGCGGCCTGCACCTGGGCGCACCACGCGATTGCCCATGAAAACAACCGCAAGGACATGATCAACGGTCTGGCCATCGCGGTCATCTTGGGCATCATCTTCACCGGCTTCCAAGCCTATGAATATACCCATGCGACCTTCGGCTTCTCGGGCAATGTCTATGGCGCGACCTTCTTCATGGCGACCGGCTTCCACGGCTTCCACGTGATCGTCGGCACCATTATGCTGTTCGTTTGCATGTTGCGGGCGATGAAGGGCCACTTCACGCCGGAAGCGCATGTCGGTTTCGAAGCCGCGGCTTGGTACTGGCACTTCGTGGATGCGGTCTGGTTGTTCCTGTTTGCCGCCATCTATGTCTGGGGCCGCTAAGCCTTTGGCCGCGTGATTGATCTTCTGAAAAGCGCGGGGTTTTGGCCCCGCGCTTTTCGCGCATTCTGGGCCCCTCAAGACGGGCCGTTTGGAAAGACTGAAATGAAACGCCTTATCTTCCCGCTGCTGCTTGGTCTGGTCGGCGGGGCCATCCTGATCTCGCTTGGCATGTGGCAGTTGCAGCGCATGTCGTGGAAAGAAGCCATCCTGTCGGATATCGATGCGCGCATTCATGCCGCGCCCGTGGCGGTGCCCGCCGCGCCCGATCCGGTCAATGATCGCTATCTGCCGGTCAAAGCCGAAGGCAGCTTTACCGGCGAATTTCTCGACGTTCTGGTCAGCCGCAAGGAAATCGGCGCGGGCGTGCGGATGATCGCGGCTTTCGAGCTGACCGATGGCCGCCGCATCCTTGTCGACCGTGGCTTTATCCGCAATGCCGAGCGCGGCCAGCCGCGCGACAGCGGGGCAGGCGTGGTCGAAGGCAATCTGCATTGGCCGCAGGAAGTCGACGGCTATACCCCCGCGCCGGATCAGAAAACCGGTCTGTGGTTTGCCCGTGATCTGCCCGCAATGGCAAGCGCTTTGCAGACCGAACCGGTTCTAATCGTTGCACGCAGCCCCAGCTCTGCGCTGATTGAGCCGATGGCAGTGGACAATTCCGGGATTCCGAACGATCACTTGGGCTATGCAATCCAGTGGTTTGGGCTTGCAATCGTTTGGTTGGGGATGACAGCGTATCTTCTCTGGCGTATCAGACGACGGACTTTGTGAAGGCGAGACTCGGATGAAATATATCTCTACCCGCGGCGCAGCTCCGGTTTTGAGCTTTGGTGAAGCAATGATGACGGGTCTGGCCCGTGACGGCGGGCTTTATGTCCCCGAAACCATTCCGACCCTTAGCCATGACGAAATTGCCGCCATGGCAGGCCAGAGCTATGAAGAGATCGCTTTCCGCGTCATGCGCCCCTATATCGGCGGCTTCTTTGCCGATGACGAATTCAAGGGTCTGATCGCCAAGGCCTATGAGGGCTTTGGCCATGTGGCGCGCGCGCCGCTGGTGCAGATTGCGCCGAACAACTTCCTGCTGGAACTGTTCCACGGTCCGACCTTGGCCTTCAAAGATTTCGCGATGCAGCTGATCGGCCAGATGATGCAGGCGGCGCTGGCGAAAACCGGCGAGCGGATCACCATTGTGGGCGCAACATCGGGCGATACCGGTTCGGCGGCGATTGAAGCCTTCCGTGGCTTGGACAATGTCGATGTGGTGATCTTGTTCCCGCAAGGCGGCGTGTCGGAAGTGCAGCGTCGTCAGATGACCACGCCCTCGGAAAAGAACGTTCACGCCCTGGCCATCGACGGCACCTTCGATGATGCGCAATCGCGTCTGAAGGATATGTTCAACGATTTCGACTTCCGCGACGGCGTGCGTCTGGCAGGGGTCAATTCGATCAACTGGGCCCGCGTTCTGGCGCAGGTGGTTTACTACTGCTCCTCGGCGGTCAGCCTTGGCGCGCCGCATCGCAAAGTGTCCTTCACCGTGCCGACCGGCAATTTCGGGGATATCTTCGCGGGCTATATCGCGCGCAAGATGGGCCTGCCGATTGAAAAGCTGGTGATCGCCACCAACCAGAACGACATTCTGGACCGCGCGCTGAAAACCGGCCAATACCGCATGGATGGCGTCAAGCCGTCGATTTCGCCCTCGATGGATATCCAGATTTCGTCCAATTTCGAACGCGCCTTGTTCGATGCCTGCGATCGTGACGGCGCTGTCGTGACCGCTTTGATGGACGAGTTGAAAGCCGGTGGTTTCACCATTCCGCAAGGCATGTTGGAAGACCTGCGCGCCACCTTCGCATCTGGCCGTTGCACCGAAGAAGAAACGCTGGCGACCATCACCGCCGAATATGCACGAACTGGTGAAGTGCTCTGTCCGCATTCGGCGGTTGCAGTCAAAGTCGCTAATGACCATTTGGGCGAGGTGCCGATGATCACCTTGGCAACCGCCCATCCCGCCAAATTCCCCGATGCTGTCGAGCGCGCCGTCGCTTTGCGTCCGGCTCTGCCCAAGCGTATGGGCGATCTGTTCGAACGCGCCGAGCGTGTGACGATGGTGCCGAACGATCTGGCAGCCCTGCAATCTTTGATCCGCGAAAGGATCGCACGTTGAGTCTAAAAATTACGACCCTCGCCAACGGTCTTCGGATCGTCACCGAAAGCATGCTCGAGATGCAATCCGCATCGGTCGGCATCTGGGTGATGGCGGGGGGGCGGCACGAGACCGTCGAACAGAACGGGATCGCGCATTTCCTTGAACATATGGCGTTCAAGGGCACGACCCGTCGCACGGCCTTGCAGATTGCCGAAGAAATCGAGGATGTGGGCGGCTATATCAACGCCTATACCTCGAAAGAGATGACCGCCTATTACGCGCGCTGCCTGTCGGGTGACGTGGCTTTGGCGCTGGATGTGATTTCCGATATCGTGTTGCATCCGATCTTCGATCCCAAAGAGATCGAAACCGAACGCCATGTGATCTTGCAGGAAATCGGCCAAGCGCTTGATACGCCCGACGATATCATCTTCGACTGGCTGCAGGAGGCAAGCTATCCCGACCAGCCCTTCGGTCGCACCATTCTGGGGCCGGCCGAGCGGGTCGAAAGCTTCACGGCTGCTGATCTGCGCGCTTTCGTCAGCCAGCATTATGCGCCCAATCGCATGATCCTGTCGGCGGCAGGCGGGGTCAACCATGACGATATCGTCGCGCAAGCGATTGAAATCTTCGGCAAGATTACCGCCAAGGATGACACCACCTTTGATCCGGCTCATTTCAGTGGCATCGAACGCCGCGAGGTGAAGAAGCTGGAACAGGCCCATTTCGCGATGTCCTTCAACGCACCGGGCTATCGTCATCCCGATGTCTATACCGCGCAGGTCTATGCGACCGCGATGGGCGGCGGCATGTCTTCGCGTCTGTTCCAGAAGGTGCGTGAAGAGCACGGGCTTTGCTATACCATCTTCGCGCAATCGGGCGCCTATGAGGATACCGGTTCGATCACGCTTTATGCGGGCACCTCGAAGGAAAAGCTGGGCCAATTGGCCGAACTGACCATCGACGAGCTGAAGCGGGCCGGTCAGGATATGTCGGATGCCGAGGTGGCGCGTGCCAAAGCGCAACTGAAAGCAGGGCTGCTGATGGGGCTGGAAGGCCCGTCGAACCGCGCCGAACGCAATGCGCGTTTGCTGTCGGTTTGGGGGCGTGTGGCCGATCCTGCCGAAGCGGTTGCCCGTATCGATGCGGTCACCACCGAAGACGTGCGCCGTTTCGCGCGTGAATTGACCCAAGCCGATGCCGCCATGGCGCTGTATGGCCCCGTTGCCAAAGCGCCCAGCTTGGAGGCGATCCGTCAGAGGTTGGCCGCCTGATGGCTTTTTTCCGTCGACGCCCAAGGTTGGAAACCGAACGGCTCACGCTGCGCTTGCCGCAGCAGGCGGATTGGCAGCAATGGGCAGATCTGAGGGAGGCGAGCCGCGCCTTCCTCGTGCCTTGGGAACCTGTTTGGGCGCCGGATCATCTGGCGCGCAAAGCTTTCATCAACCGCTGTTATTGGTCGGACCGCGCTTTTTCGCAAGGAACAGCCTTGCCGCTGTTGATGATCTGCCGCGACACGCAGCACTTGGTCGGTGCGATCACCTTGGACAATATCCGACGCGGGCCTGCCCAATGCGGCACCTTGGGCTATTGGGTGGGCGAGCCTTTCGCCCGCCAAGGCTATATGCGCGAAGCCATTCTGGGCGTGGTGCATTATTCCTTTACCAAACTTGACCTCAGCCGCATCGAAGCCGCTTGCCTGCCGGAAAATGCCGCCAGTCGCGGGGTGTTGGAAAAGACTGGCTTCAAATATGAAGGTGTGGCGCAAAGCTATCTGCAGATCAACGGACGCTGGCGCAATCATGTGTTGTATTCGGCGTTGCGCTTGGATCGGCGTGGCCGCACGGATGTGGGCTAAGGCTTTTCTTAGACAAGCCTATCCGCTACCAAGGCGCGGCCATCAGGAGGAACTCGATGCCGCAGCCCTGCACGCCCGACTTCATCGCAGCCCTTGACGCCCGCTTGCCCGGCGTCCTGCGCGCGGCGCAACCCGCCGATCTGGAAGAGCCGCGCGGCCGTTGGATCGGGCAGGGCAGCCATGTCGCTTGCCCCCGTAACACTCAGGAAATGTCGGATGTGGTCCGCGCCTGCCATGAGGCGGGGGTGGCGATTGTGCCCAAGGGCGGTGGCACCGGTCTGGTCGGCGCGCAGCTGATGCCGCATGGCCCCGTGCCGTTGTTGGTGTCGCTGGAACGCATGACCGCCCTGCGCGGCATCTGGCCGGAAGAAAACGCGATCACCGTTGAGGCGGGGATGATCTTGGCCGATGTGCAGGCGCATGCCTTGGCGGCGGATCGGCTGTTCCCGCTGGCGCTTGCCTCCGAAGGCAGCTGCCGGATCGGCGGCAATCTGTCGACCAATGCGGGCGGGCTGAACGTGCTGCGCTACGGCAATACGCGTGAGCTGTGTCTGGGCATCGAAGCGGTCCTGCCCGATGGCACGATTTTCAACGGGCTCAAGCGCTTGCGCAAGGATAACACCGGCTATGACCTGCGCCATCTGCTGATCGGCGCGGAAGGGACCTTGGGCATCATCACGGCCGCCAGCCTGAAGCTTTATCCGCGCCCTGCGTCGGAGGTGGTGGCTTTGGTGGCGGTTGAAAGCCCAGCGGCGGCCTTGTCGCTTTTGGCTTTGGCGGAAAGCCGGTTGTCGGGGATGATTTCGGCCTTCGAGCTGATCCATCGCCAAGGCTATGATTTTCTTGCCGAAACCGTGCCTGAGGTGAGCGTGCCATTTGACACGCTGCCGGAATGGTCGGTGCTGATCGAATTGGGCCTGCCCACCGGCATCGCGCCGGAAGAGGCGATGGCGCAGCTTTACGCCGAAGCCGAAGATAAGGGGCTGGTGGAGGACGGCGTGATCGCGACATCGGGGGCGCAGGCGGCTGCTTTGTGGCAGATCCGCGAAAGCATTCCGACCGCCAATCGTCGCATAGGCGCGGTGTCCAGCCATGATATTAGCCTGCCTCTGTCGGCGATCAGCGATTTCATCCCCAAGGCCAAGGCCGCTTTGGCGGCAATCGGCGACTGGCGGATCAATTGCTTCGGCCATCTGGGCGACGGCAATCTGCATTTCAACGTCTTCCCGCCCAAAGGCGTATCCAACAAGACCCTGAAGCACCGCAGCAGTGAAGTGCAGCGCTGTGTGCATGATATCGTGGTCGAAATGGGCGGGTCCTTCAGCGCCGAACATGGCGTCGGACGCCTGAAGGCCGAAGATCTGGAACGCTATGGCGATGCGGGAAAACTGCTGGCCATGCGCGCGATCAAGGCGGCACTGGACCCCAAGGGAATCATGAACCCCGGTGCGATGCTGAAATGAACCGCGGGGGCTAGGGGAAACCTTGGCCCTTTTCGTATTTCGGCGATGTAGGGGGGAAGTGCAGGTTTCTGTTGCCAGGTACCTGCGAACCCCGCCTTACGCGGCTAAGCGCAAGGACTTAAGTTTCGATCTTTCGAACTGCTTACGCAGCCAGAGCGACCGGAGCACGGTTGTCATTTGCAACTGTACGTTTTGTACCGATAACGGTGGTAACTCACCGAGCGAAAGCTGGCCTCTTTAGACGTTCGTCGATCCTATTTCGGCCCCATGCCCCCGAAATGAACGGGTGTAATGGTGGAGCCGCCGGGTACCGCCCCCGGGTCCGAGCCGTGTATTACAGGTGCGTTTATCGCCATAGTCCGAGCGAACCCGAACATCCCCAATATAGGGGGCATCCGCGCCCACTACAAGCGGGCAAGGCTAAAAAACTGGCGCAGGCATCGGAAATGAAAAAGCCCCGCAAACCATGGGTCTGCGGGGCGATCTTCATGTGATGGCTTGGATTAGAAGCCCGATTTGATCATTTCGAATTCATTGATCATCCATTCGCGGAACTCCGGCGAGACGGGGCTTTGCATGATCACTTTGGTTTCCGGCTTCAACGGGCCAAGGAAAGCCGCGTCCAGCTCTTCGGCGGGGACCAGTTTCATGCCCGCGTCATTGGAATGCGCATAGCCGATCGCATCCACCAAAGCCTTCGCCGAAGCCTGTGCCATGACCGAATTCATGAAATCATAGGCTTTGTCTTCCGAACCGGGAGCGTTCTTGAAGTTGACATAGCCGCAAGAGAAGGTGCCGGTGCCTTCCTTGGTGTCGCGCTGGAAGCCGATCGGGAAGCCTTCTTGACGCAGCAAGGCCACGCCGTCGTTCCACGACCACGACACCAGCACTTCGCCGGTCGCCATCAATTGGGCCATTTCCGCCGGATCCGACCAATAGGCGCGCACGTTCTTATGCGCCTCGCGCAGCCAAGCAGCAGCTTCTTCCTGCTTCTCCGGCGTCGCATCGTCCAAATCGGTCACACCGACGGCCAGAAATGCCAGCGACCAGATGTCATCGGCGCTGTCCGACAAGGCGATGCGTCCGGCGAATTTGGGGTTCAGGAAGACATCCAGCGATGCGACGTCTTCGTCCGTCACCTTGTCTTTGTTGTAAGCCACTGCGGTATAAGCGTAATCGAGCGGGATGAACCACAGGCCCTGATCATCTTTGACAATGGGGGATTCGAAGAATCGCTCGCCGAAATTCGGCAATTCGGTCAGGCGCGCGGTGTCCCACGGCTCGATCAGGCCCGCATCGCGATAGCGCGAAACGGAAGCCACGCAGGGGTGGCCGACGTCGGCCCTGAAGCCGGTCGAAACCTTCTGGAACGCTTCGTCGTCATCGCCGAAGAAGGTATAGGTCGGCTTCTGGCCGTGTTTTGCCACATATTCGGCGTTGAGCCCGTCAATCTCCCAACCTGCCCAATCGAAGACCAACAGGTCGGAATCGGCAGCATGTGCCGCGCTGGACAAAGCCAGCACCGAAATGGCGCAAGCGGCAAAGAGTTTGGCATGTTTCATGAGGGCTCCTCGGGTTGGACGGGCTCTTTTGGAGATGGTTTTAGACGTTGAATTCTCGGGCTGTTTTCATGGGCCTTGGCGGCAAAATTAGACAGAGTTTCTGGCTCGGGCAAGCTGAGAAAGTGGTTGGCGCGCGCCAACAGCCGTCTATCGGTGCGGCAATGATCAAGCCTTGGGCAGCAAGGCGGGCAAAATAGCCTCATTCTCATAGGCTTCTTGCGATTGCGGGCGGTTTCTGGTCTGTCGGTCGAGCGAAAATGCCGCGGCAGCAATAAGGAAATGACGGATGAGCGTTACGGTTCTGGGCGGTGAATTGGCCCGCTACGCGGTGCTGGAACAGGTCTTGGCACGCGATGTCGGGGATCTGTTGGCCCATCCGCAAGGCGTGGTGCTGGGCGAAGCAACGGATCAGGATCGCGCGCGTTTGGCGTTTTATGCGGCCGCGATGGGGATCAAAGCCGCTGCCTGCACAGGCGGTGACATCTTGCGCCAAGATACGCCACAGGGCGATCTGGCGGTGGAATTGGCCCGCGCGGTAATGGCGGGTTTCGATCACGCCGAACCGGCGCGGCTGGCGCGGCGTCTGCCGCAAATCGCGGTGCGGGCGGACAGCCGTCTGCGGGCGTTGTCAGAAGATGTTCCGTCAGAATATCGGTTTTTGCCCAGCAGCTTGCAGGACGATATTGATGTAAAGCTTCACCGGGAAACCTATGCCAATTTCTTCTCGGTTGAAGAATATGATCTGCGGTTCCGCCGCTTTGATGGCAGCTATAGTCCCTTGGTCAATCGGGCTGTGTTCGTCTCGGGCGATGCGGCGACGGTCTTGCCCTATGACCCCAAGCGCGACCGCGTTTTGCTGGTCGAACAGTTCCGTGTGGGATGCTATGCGCGCGGTGACAAGAACCCGTGGTCGCTGGAAGCGATTGCCGGTCGCATCGATGCGGGCGAAACGCCAGAACAGGCCGCCCGCCGCGAAGCCGTGGAAGAGGCGGGTCTGACCCTGAGCGCATTGGAAAAGGTGTCGCAATATTACCCCTCGCCGGCGGCCAAAAGCGAATATCTTTATTCCTATGTCGCGGTGGCGGATTTGCCGGATGATGCGGCCGGTGTTTTCGGCGTGGAGGGCGAGGCCGAAAATATTCGCGGCCATCTGATCGACCGCGCCGCGTTGCAAGCGATGGTTGCCAGCGGTGAAATCGGCAATGCGCCCTTGGTGTTGTCGGTGCTGTGGCTGGAAATGAACTATCGTCGTTTGCAGGCCGAAGCCGCCTAAGATTTGATCATATCTTGATTGCCGGTGGATTTGGCCTGTAATGGGCCAAGACCGATCATGATCACCGGAGGGCGCGATGGACGCGGAAAGCCGCAAGATACCCAGCCACGAGCTGACCTATGCCCGCCTGCGCGATATGATCCTTTACGGGCATATTCCGCCGGGATCGGCTGTCACCATCCAAGGGCTGATCGCGGATCTGGGGGCGGGGATGACACCGGTGCGCGAGGCCTTGCGGCGTCTGACCGCCGAAGGTGCCTTGGATTTGCAAGGCAATCGCCGCGTGGTCGTGCCGCGATTGTCGGAAGCACTGCTGGCGCAGCTGTCTTTCGCGCGGCTGACGATTGAACCGGAACTGGCGGTTTTGGCCGCCAAGCATCTGACGCCCGCTTTGATCCGCGAGTTGGAAGCGATCGACGCCAAACTGGATGCCGCGATCCGCGCGCGGGACATTCCGGCCTATCTGGAACAGAACCACGCCTTCCATTTCCGCCTATATGATGCCTCGCAAGCGCCGGTTCTGGTGGATATCGCGCGCTCGATGTGGCTGCGCTTCGGGCCCTCCCTGCGGGTGGTTTGTGCGCGTTTCGACGAATGGGCCTTGCCCGATCGCCATGTCGAAGCCTTGCAGGCGATGCGGGCGGGCGATGCCAAGGCATTGCAATCGGCCATTAAAAGCGATGTCGAGCAGGGTCTGGATCAGGTGCGGCTGGCCTTGCAGCAGGGTGCGATCTGACAATTTGATCAAATTTCTTGAACGCTGGGGAATTTGATCATATCCTTGGGTCAACGGGGCCGCAGCCCTGTCAAAGCCAAGGGGCGTCAGTCATGACCAAGATCACCAACCATATGCCGACCGCTGAATTGCAAGCACTGGATGCGGCGCATCACATGCATCCTTTTACCGCCGGAGCGGAACTGGGCGCCAAGGGCGCGCGGGTGATCACGCGGGGCGAGGGTGTCTGGCTGACCGATAGCGAAGGCAACCGCATCCTTGACGGGATGGCGGGGCTGTGGTGCGTCAATATCGGCTATGGCCGCAAGGAATTGGCGCAGGTCGCGGCGGCGCAGATGGAAGAGCTGCCCTATTACAACACCTTCTTCCAGACGACCCATGTGCCGGCCATCGCCTTGGCGGCCAAGATCGCGGAACTGGCACCGGATCATTTGAACCATGTGTTCTTCGCCTCCTCAGGCT
>DALYSR010000066.1:0-18076 GCA_031991825.1 Paracoccaceae bacterium | reverse complement strand
AAAGCACCAGCAGCGCGATCACATTGATCACCATGGTATCCAGCGCAAGGATCTTATCCACCACATCAGCTGCGCGCAGGATCTGATACAGGTTGATCAGCACGCCCAGCGCGAAGCATAGGGAGGCAAAACCAAGGGCATAGGGCAGGATCATGCGAAAATCCTTTTCAGACGGGATTCGTAGCGAGCCTTGATGTCATCGCAGACCGCATCGGGATCGGGGGCGTGCAGCGCATGGACAAGGATGAACTTGCCATCCGCCGAGATATCGGCGCTGACCGTGCCCGGCGTCATGGTGATCGTGCCCGCAAGCAGGGTGACCGCCTCATGGCTGTCCAGATCGACCGGCACCTTGATCCATGCCTCATGGATATCGGCGGGCTTCATGAACAAGATGATCTTGGCCACCTCGATATTGGCCTTCACGATGTCATAGATGACGACCGCAATAAATTCGGCAATCGCCAGCGGATTGCGTAGGCGGGGACGATCAGGCCAATAGGGCTCGGTCAGTTTGGGGATGACCACGGCCAAGATCAGCGCCATCAGCACCGATATCAGCTTGAATTCGTTCACCAGCATGAACCAGATCACAAAGAGGCTCAGGCTAAGGAAAGGATGGGGGAAAAGGCGGCGCAGCATGGCTCAGCCCTCCTGAGGCAGGGAATTGGCGGCGATATAGGCCGATGGATCATGCAAGGCTGCGGCAATGGCCTGCATGGCTTGGGTCACCGGACCCGCAAAGATCGTCAGCGCCACCAGTCCTGCGATCAGCGCGCCGATGGCCACGATCGACAGGCCTTCGGGACGCGGGCGGGCAGGGGATTTGCCGGCGGATTTCACCGCAACCGCATGGGATTTCCAGAACAGGACCGAGCCCGCGCGGGCAAAGCCCAAGATCATGGTAAAGGATGACAGCAGCACGACCGTCCAGACCAGCGCCCTATGAGCGGGCACCGATTGCAAGATCATCAGCTTGCCCAAGAAGCCCGACAAAGGCGGCATCCCCGCACAAGCGATCGCGATCACCATGAACAGCCCCGCGATCAGCCCTTGGCCCGCCACCACTTGCGCAGGGGCCTGCAGGCTGTTCGATCCGCGCCGCCGGATCAGCAGATCGCCGATCAGGAACAGCGCCGCGCCCGCGAAGGTCGAATGCAGCAGGTAATACAGCGCCGCCGCCGTCGATTGCGGCGTGAAGCCCGCCACCGCGATGAACAGATTGCCCATCGACGCAATCGCCGAGAAAGCCGCCAGTTTCGGCAGCGTCTTCGCGCCCAATACCCCCAAAGCCCCCAGCACCAGCGTGGCAATCGCCGCAGGCAGCAGCAGGCTCTGGATCATGTCGCCGGTCACCGCAAGGCTGGGCGGGAAGACCATCACGCCGAAGCGGATGATGGCATAGGCGCCGATCTTGGTCATGATGGCGAACAAGGCGGCAACCGGACCCGGCGCATTGGCATAGGTCCCCGGCAGCCAGAATTGCAGCGGCACCAAGGCGCCCTTGATCGCGAAGACCAGCATCAGCAGGATCGCCGCCGCGCGGAACAGGCCCGCATCGGCATCGGTCAAAAGCTGCGCTTTCACCGCCAGATCGGCAATGTTCAGCGTGCCGGTCACCCCATAGATCGTGGCCAAGGCGATCAGGAACAGCGAGGATCCGATCAGGTTGAAGCCGACATATTGCACGCCCGCTTTCAGCCTGTCACGGCCGCCGCCATGGATCATCAAGCCATAAGACGCGATCAGCAGCACTTCGAAGAAGACGAACAGGTTGAAGGCATCCCCCGTCAGGAAGGCGCCCGAAATGCCCATCAGCTGGAACTGGAACAAAGCGTGGAAATTCTTGCCTTCCTTGTCCCAACCGCTGCCGATCACGTAAAACTGCACCGCGACCGCCAGAAGGCCGGTCAGCACCAGCATCAGCCCCGACAGCCCGTCCAGCATCAAAACGATGCCGAAAGGCGCGGGCCAATTGCCCAGCTTGTACATTTCAGGCGGGTTGTTCAGGCCCGCGATCAGCAAGGCGATAGCCACCGCCAGCAGGCCGAAGGATGCCACAAGCCCGACGGCACGTTGTGTCATCAGGTCATGACGCAGCGCAAGCAGGATGAAAGCGCCGCTCAATGCCGGCAAAATCACCGGCAGGATCATCCAATGCGACATCACTTGCGCCCCTCTTGTTCGTCAGAGCCAAGGGCGATCTTGTCGTCGCCACCCGCCAGATAGGCCCCGATGGCTATGAAGACGATCACCGCCGACATGCCGAAGGAAATCACGATGGCCGTCAGTACCAAGGCCTGCGGCAACGGATCGGAATAGGCGCTGAGCGCCGGATCATAGATCGCGGGGGCCGCCGTCTTCAGGCGTCCGGCCGTGAAGATGAAGATATTGATCGCATAGGATAATAACGTCAGCCCCAAGATCACGGGGAAGGTGCGCTTGCGCAGGATCAGATATAGGCCGCCTGCGGTCAGAACACCTTGGGCGATAGCGACAAGAAGCTCCATCAGCGGGCCTCCGCTTGGGTTTGAACAGTGTCGGAAGGGGCATCCAGACGCGATCCCGCGCGATGGGCCAAGCGGCCCAGCGATGACAGCGACAGCATCACCGCCCCCAGCACGGCAAGGAATACGCCCAGATCGAACAGGGCGGCGGATGCCAGTTCGACATCCTCGAAAGGCCAGATATGCACATGGGTGAAGGCCGAGGTCATGAAGGGGCGACCTGCGAACCACGAGCCGATGCCGGTGAAGGCTGCCGTAATTACACCGCAGGCGATGAAGACATGGTAATCGATCTTCTGGCGGATATGGGCCGAATGGAAGCCCGATGCCATATATTGGATCAGATAGGCGATCGACATCACCAGACCGGCGACAAAGCCGCCACCGGGTTGGTTATGCCCGCGCAGGAAGATATAGACGCCGACCACCAAAGCCACCGGCAGCAGCACGCGTGCGCCCACTTGCAGCATCAGGGGATGGGCGTCGCCTGCCAAGGCGCGGGTCGGGCGCAGGGCGCGCAGGCGGTCGTTCGCTGGACCCGCCCGCAGCAGCGTATCGGACAAAGCGAAGATCAGCGCCGCGGCGATGCCCAGAACGGTCAGCTCGCCGAAGGTGTCATAGCCGCGGAAGTCGACCAAGATCACATTGACGATATTGGTGCCGCCACCGCCGGATTTGGCATTGGCGATGTGGAAGTCCACGATGCTGGGGAAGGCGAAATCGCGGGTCATCAGCGCATAGGACAAGGAGGCCACGCCGATCCCTGCGATCCCTGCCACGGCCATATCGAAGCCGCGCCGCGCGGGGGCGCTTTCCTTGGGGGTGGCTGTCGGCAGGAAATGCAGCGACAACAGCATCAGCATGACCATGGCCACCTCCACCGATATCTGCGTCAGCGCCAAGTCAGGGGCCGAGAAATAGGCGAAGCCGACCGAGACGATCAGCCCGACCACCCCCACAAGGATCAACGAAATGAATCGGTTGCGGTGGAACATCACGCTGGCAATCGTGGCCGCGATCAATGCGAGCCATGCGATGGCGGGAATGATCTGGATTTCCATCAGCGCGCGGGTTCCGGCGGCATGGCTACCCGTGGCAAAGGCCCAAAGGCCTGCCGCCACGATGGCCAGAATGCCGATGGCGGTGAAGCGCGACATCGATCCGTTGTGCAGGCCGTTGCTGAACGCCAGCGCCAGCGCCGTGAAGGGGCCGATGATGGCATCGAACACCGCTTTGCCATCGGGTTTGGCAAGGCCATCCCATGCCTTGCGGATGGCCCCGTAGCGCCAGACCAGAGCCGCGCCGCCGATCAATGCCACCAGCGACATCCAAAGCGAGGGCACCGCGATCCCGTGCCAATGCGCGATATGCACATGAGCGGGCGATCCGGTCACGGCGGTTGCCGCCGCATCGACCAGCCAGCCCGCAAAGGTCATCGGCATCAATCCGATCAGCACCACGGGCACCACCAACAGGGCAGGGGCCGCCCAAAGGCCGAAGGTCGGATCATGGGGTTGATGCGGATAATCGGTGCGCGCGGGGCCGAAGAAGCCATGCATCACGAAGCGCAGCGAATAGCCGACCGACAGAAGCGCGCCCAAAGTCGTCAGCGCGCCGATCAGCCAAGGATCGGCGATCCATGCGGTATGGGCGGCTTCTTCCAGCATCATTTCCTTCGACAGGAAGCCGTTCAGTGGCGGCACGCCCGCCATCGACAAGGCGGCGATGGTGGCGATGGTGGCGGTGATCGGCATCAGGTGGCGCAGCCCGCCCAGACGTTTCAGATCGCGGGTATGGGCTTCGTGATCGACGATGCCCGCGCTCATGAACAAAGCGGCCTTGAAGGTCGCGTGGTTGATGATGTGGAATACGGCAACCGTCGCCGCGGCCTTGGTGCCAAAGCCCAGCAGCATGGTGATCAGGCCCAGATGCGAGACCGTCGAATAGGCGAGAAGCGCCTTCAGATCATCCTTGAACAGCCCGATCAGCGCGGCCACGACCATGGTGATCAGCCCGATCGATGTGACGATATAGAACCATTCCGGCGTGCCCGACAGGACAGGCCACATCCGCGCCATCAAGAACAGACCGGCCTTCACCATCGTTGCCGAATGCAGATAGGCCGATACCGGCGTCGGCGCGGCCATCGCATGCGGCAGCCAGAAGTGGAACGGGAACTGCGCCGATTTGGTGAAAGCCCCGCCCAAGATCAGCAGAAGCGCCGGCAGATACAGCGGCGATGCTTGAATCGCATCCTTTTGTTGCAGGATCTGCGTCAAATCATAGCTGCCCGCGATCTGGCCCAAGATCAGCATGCCTGCGATCATCGACAGCCCGCCCGCTCCGGTGACGGTCAGCGCCATCCGCGCGCCTTGGCGACCTTCGGGCAGATGTTTCCAATAGCCGATCAGCAGGAAGGAGCTGAGCGAGGTCAGCTCCCAGAAGACCAGCAAAAGCAGGATGTTGTCGGACAGAACGATCCCCACCATCGCGCCTTGGAACAGCAGCAGATAGGTGTAGAACTGGCCCATCGGGTCGGATTTATGCAGGTAGAACCGCGCGTAAAGCGTGACCAGCAGGCCGATGCCCAAGATCAATCCGGCGAAGAGCAGCCCCAAGCCATCCAGGAAGAAGGTGGCGTTCAACCCCAGCGAGGGGATCCAGTCGATCCGCGCCTGCACCACCTCGCCGCGCAAGACGGCAGGGGCGTTCAACCCTAGGCCCAGCAGGGCCAAAGCGGTGACAAAGGCGGTGACAGAGGCACAGGCCGTGCGTCCGGAGCGGATTATCAATCCAGGCAGAAGCGCGCCAAGGAAGGGCAGCGCGGCAATGAGAATAAGCGACATCGGGCAGGTCCCTTGGCGTGATCTTGGTCGCAGCGTTTATCGCGACAGGTGGCCTACTTGAACGAAGTTCTGCCCGTTTTTTCAACCCTAAACGCCCGATTTTCGTCTGGTCCGGCTCACAATCGCAACAGCGCGGCCCGTTTTGCGCCGCTGTCTTGGGGCTGCCGAAGGTTGAGCGGGGCGATGTTCAGGCGGGTGAGGACGGCCCCGCCTTGCGTTGGCGCGCGCGTTTGGACCCAAGCTGGCTTTCGCGCAGGATCAGCAGGATGCCCGCCAGCATCACCAAGGCGCCCCCGACCAGCATCCAGCCATTGGGCACGTCTTGGAAAAAGACATAGCCCGCCGCCAGCGCCAGCACCATCGAGCCGTATTCGAAAGGAGCCACCAGCGAGGCATCCGCCCAGCGATAGGATTCGGTCAGCAAGATCTGCCCCACGCCGCCGCAAAGCCCCGCAAGGATCAGCAGCATCGCTTCGCTGGGCGTGGGCATCGCCCAGCCCCATGGCAGGGTGAAAAGCGCCAAGACCGTCGAGATGATGGTGAAATAGAACACCACGCTGGAGGTGCGTTCGGTCTGCACCATCTTGCGGATCTGCACCTGCGCCAAAGCGGCAAAGACCGCGCTGATCACGACCATGCCCGCGCCGATCGCTTGCATGGCGCCCGCATCGCTGGACGCGCCAAAGCTGAGGCGCGGCCAAAGGATGATCAGCACTCCCGTCAGCCCCAGAAGCACGCAAGCGATGCGGATGGCGCGGACCTTTTCCTTCAGCAGGATCGCCGCGAAGACCACCGTCAGCAGCGGCGCCGCATAGCCGATCGCGGTGACTTCGGGCAGCGGCAGGAAGGCCAAGGCTCCGAAATTGAAGCCCATCGCGATCGTTCCCACTGCCGCGCGATGGATATGGGCGAAGGGATTTGCGGTTTTGGGCGCTTGACGCAGCTCGCCGATCCACCAAATCCAGATCAGGATCGAGGGCAAGGCGAAGAAGGACCGGAAGAACACCGCCTCGCCGGCGGGGATGGTGTCGGACGTGGCCTTGAGGCAGATCATCATCGTGATGAAAAAGAAGATCGAAACGACCTTCAAGGCAATGCCGCGCAACGGGTTCATCAGGCTGGTCCTTGGGAATCTTGGAAGAGGAGGGGCAGAGATAGGGAGACGTGACGTTGGGTTGTTTGCGGTTGAACCGGAAGGCCGCGGCGGGCGCAAGCTACTTCACGCCGTAAGGGCAGGACAATCCATACTCGCCACTTCTGCCACACTCTGATTTACTTGTCGGGAAAAGGAGTAGACCCCATGCCGCATATCATCCCGCAAGCCGCCTTGGCCGACCGTATTGCTCAGGGAAAGGGTGATCGGCCTGCTGATCTGGTGCTGAAGGGGGGGCGGATCTTCGATCTGATCACCGGCGCGCTGGTGGAAAGCGATGTGGCGATCTGCGGCGATACCATCGTGGGCACCTTCGGGGTTTATGATGGTATGCGGGAAATCGATGTCTCGGGGCGGATTCTGGTGCCCGGTTTCATCGATACGCATCTGCATATCGAATCGTCCTTGGTGACGCCGTTCGAATTTGACCGCTGTGTGACGCCGCGCGGGGTGACGACGACGATCTGCGATCCGCATGAAATCGCGAATGTGATCGGACTGGCAGGCATTGAGTATTTTCTGAAAGTTGCAAATCATTGCCTGATGGATATCCGCGTGCAGCTGTCATCCTGCGTGCCATCGACCCATATGGAAACGGCGGGCGCGAAACTGCTGGCCAAAGACCTGCTGCCCTTGATCGACCATCCGCACGGGATCGGTCTGGCCGAATTCATGAACTTCCCCGGTGTCTTGATGCAAGACCCCGAGGCGATGGAGAAGCTGGAAGCCTGGCAGGGCCGCCATATCGACGGTCACGCGCCGCTTTTGCGCGGCAAGGGGCTGAACGGTTACATTTCCGCCGGTATCCGCACCGAACATGAAGCGACCACCGCCGAAGAGGCTTTGGAAAAGCTGCGCAAGGGGATGCGGGTCTTGATCCGCGAAGGGTCGGTGTCGAAGGATCTGGACGCCTTGGCGCCGCTTTTGACCGAACGCCATTCGCCCTATCTGTGCCTGTGCACCGATGATCGCAACCCGCTGGATATCGCCGAGCACGGGCATCTGGATTACATGATCCGCCGCCTGATCGAAAAGGGCTGCGCGCCTTTGGCGGTCTATCGCGCGGCATCCTTGTCGGCGGCGGAAGCGTTCGGGCTGAAGGACCGCGGCCTGATCGCTCCGGGCAAACGCGCCGATATCGCGGTGATCGACAGCCTTGAGGGCTGCCATGCCGATCTGGTGCTGGCGGGCGGCAAGCTGGCCGATGCTGAAGGTTTTGCGCGCCGCGGCACCGTGGCGCCGGTGGGGCGCGGCTCGGTCAAGGCGGCGGAGGTGGTGGCCTCCGATTTCCGCACCGGTGGCAATCGGACCGAAACGCCGGTGATCGGTATCTTGCCGGGCAAGATCATCACCCCGCATCTGACCTTCGATATCCAGCCGGAAAACGGCGACAAGGCCCCCGATATCGCACGCGATCTGATCAAGATCGCGGTGATCGAACGCCATGGCAAGAACGGCAACCGCGCCACGGGCTTCGTGCAGGGCTTCGGCCTGAAGCGGGGTGCTATTGCCACCACCGTTTGCCACGATCACCACAATCTGGCGGTGGTCGGTGTCGATTATGACGACATGGCTTTGGCCGCCAATCGTCTGCGCGCGCTGGAGGGTGGCTTTGTCGTGACCTGTGACGGCAAAGTTCTGGCCGAGCTTGCGCTTCCCATCGCGGGGTTGATGAGCCTTGAACCCTTCGAAGTCGTGCGGGAAGCCTTGATCGAATTGCGTGCGGCGGCGGCCTCTTTGGGCGTGGTGCTGGAAGAACCCTTCTTGCAGCTGGCCTTCTTGGCGCTGCCGGTGATCCCGCATTTGAAAATCACCGATATGGGAATGGTCGATGTTGACCGGTTCGAAATCCTGCCCTAAGCCGAAGGCCCTCTCATGAAAACCGCGCTGATCGTTGCCCATGGTCAACCCTCCGCGCCCGAAGGGGCGGCTTTGGCCAATCGGGCCTTGGCAGGCGCGGTGCAGGCTTTGCTGCCCGACTGGCAGGTGTTCGGGCCGACCCTTGCCGAAAGCGATGCGCTGGATAGCGCGATTGCCCAAGGCGGGGCGGGCGGCGTGGTCTATCCGATGTTCATGGCGGATGGCTGGTTTACCCAGACCCATCTGCCCGCCCGCCTGCGCGCGGCGGGGGCGGGGCTGGCGGGTGAAGGCGGCGCTTGGCAGATCCTGCCGCCCTTCGGCCTGGACCCAAGGCTGTGGGATATGGCGGCTTGCGTGGTGCAAGAGGCCTTTGCCGCGACAGGCGGGCAGGACGTCGGCCCGCGCGATCTGCTGCTGGCGGCACATGGATCGTTTCGCAGCGATGCGCCAGCGCGGGTGGCGCGCGATGTGGCGGGGCATGTGGCGCGGGTCTGCGGCCTGAGCCGGTCCGAGGCGGCTTTCATCGACCAAGTGCCCAGACTGGCGGATGCGACGGGCTGGGGGCCGCAGGCGATCTGCTTGCCGTTCTTTGCCGCATCGGGGGGGCATGTGGTCGATGATCTGCCGCAAGCTTTGACCGAAGCGGGGTTTCAGGGGTGCATCCTGCCCGCCTTGGGGCTTGATCCCCGCGTGCCCGCTTTGATCGCGGCGGCCTTGGTGGCTAGCGTGGGGGTGGCGTGATTGTGCCTGCGGGATCTGCTTTCACAAAGCGCCGCAGCAGCAGCTTGTTCGATTGCCACAGCGGCGTGATGATATCGACCAGTCGCGCGGTTTCGGGCGGATCCTCCTGCAGCAAGGCGGTTTCCAAAGCGGCAAGTTTGCGTTGCAGCGCCGCCGCGCCGAATGTGCCGCAGCTTCCCGCAAAGCGATGCACCAGCATCGAGGCCTCCGTGCCCGTTATGCCCTTTTGCAGGGCCTGCAGCATCGCATCGCCTTCGTCGATCATCCGTTCAAGGAATCTGGACAGGGCGGCATCGCCAAGGATCTGGGACAGCTCGGTCAGAGTGGCGTCGAAATTGCCCTGATCGCCGGTTTGGGGCGGCAGCACGCTGCCTTCGACTTCGGCCAGCAATTTGGCACGGCTGATCGGCTTGGTCAGATAGCCGTCGATTCCCGCTTGGGTGAAACGCTCGAAGTCGCCGGGCAGGGCATGGGCGGTCAGCGCCAGAATGCGGGCCTGTGCAGAGGCGCTATCGGCGCGGATGCGACGGGTGGTTTCGATGCCGTCCATTCCCGGCATCGAGATATCGGTGATGATCAGATCGAAGCTGGTTTCACGTGCGGCAGCCCAGCCTTCCAAGCCTTCCGCCGCTTCGCTCACCCGATGGCCCGCGCTATCCAGATAGCGCCGCAGCAGGTAGCGGTTGATTTCGTTATCTTCGATAATCAGGATGTTCAGCCCGTCGCGTCCGGTGTCGCTGCGGCTTTGATCGCGGATCAGCGGGGCGCTGCGGGGCAGGGCATTGGCTGCGGGCAGCGGCAGGCGCAGCCAGAACAGGCTACCTTCGCCCAATTCGCTTTCCACGCCGATATCGCCGCCCATGGCGAATGCCAGCCGTCGCGCGATGCCCAGACCAAGGCCGGTGCCTTCGGTCTTGCGGCCATAGCTGGAATCGATGGTTTCAAAATCGCGGAAGATGCGGTGCTGGTCTTCTTCGGCGATGCCGATGCCGGTATCGATCACGCGGAATTCGACCATGCCTTCCGGCCCTTCACCGCGCGCAGGCGGCAGGCGTTCGGTTTCCAAGGTGATCGCGCCGTTGCGGGTGAATTTCACCGCATTGCCGATCAGGTTGAGCAAGATCTGTTGCAGCCGCCCCGGATCGCCGGTGACCGCACGCAAGGGCCCGTCCAGCGCCACATGGCGCAATTGATTGCCGCCCGCTTGTGCCAGCCCCGCCTGATTGGCCATGCATTCGGCAATCAGGCGATCAAGGTCGAAATCCAGCTGCGCCAGCTTTAGCCCGCCCGCTTCGATCGAGGACAGATCCAGCACCGCATTGGCATGGCCAAGCAGGATTTCCCCCGACACCTGCATCACCTGCAGCAATTCGCGTTGTTCGGCGCCCAGGGCCGTATCGGCCAGCAATTCCATCGCGCCCAGCAAACCGTTCAGCGGCGTGCGCATTTCGTGGCTCATGACGGCAAGGAATTCGGCCTTGGCCTTTTCGCCCGCGCGGGCACGGGTCAGGGCATCTTCGATTTCGGCCTCTGCCGCCTTGCGGCTAGAGATGTCGCGCAAGAAGCCGACCACCAGCTCGTCATCATCAGTGTCATCCGTCTCTTGCGCATCCGATGTATGGCCGGATTTGGCGATGGCGATTTCGGCGGGGAACAGGCTGCCATCACCGCGCCGCGTCACATATTCGAAGCGTTGCGCGCCTTGGGTGCTGCTTTTGTCGACCATATTGCGCAGCAAGATGCTGGTCTGGTCCTGCTGTCCGGGCGGAGACAGAAATGTCTGCACCCGCTTATACAGCACATCTTTGCGCTGATGGCCCAAGATCGCTTCGGCCGCGGGGTTGAATTCCACCACCCGTCCGGCGTGATCGGCCACGATCACCGCATCGGGCGAGGTGTTGATGATCATCCGCAGCCTTTGGCCGGCCACTTCCAAAGCCTGCGCCTGTTTGCGGCTGCGGTTGTATAGCCACCAACAGGTCGCCGCGAGCAGGGCCAGAAACAGGATCGTCACCGAGATTGCCGCCGCCAGGCTGGTCAAGGCTTCGGAAATCTGCGCACGGGTCCGGTCGGAAATGGTTGAAAACTCGTCCAGAGCCTGCAGCGCCAAGGCGCGGGCCTGGGGTTGCAGATTGGTGCCGTCGTCAAAGATTGCGGGCAGGGCCGCGCGCAGCGGGGCGTCGGGGCCATCTATCACCGCTTCCCAGCGGTCGATATAGGCTTCTATCACCTTCAACGCGGCATCATTGCGCGGATAGGTAAAGAAATTGTCGTAAAGCGGGCTTTGGCGCAGCAAGGCGACGCGGCTATAGGCGACATCGAACCAGCGGCGCACTTCGCCCAGCTTTTCGGGATGCAGATGGGCTTCGCTGATGGCGCTTTGCAGGCGCAACAGCTCTACTTCGGTCTGGGTCATGACCCATTGGCCGTTTTCGCTGTCGGATTGGCCAAGCTCGGCCAAGCGGTGATAGATATCGCGGGCCAAGAGCCCGATCACGCCGAACAGGATCAGCACCACCGCCACGACCAAGGCTGGTCGCATCACGCGGCGCGGCATCCAGAGCGAACGAAGCAAGGTTTTGTGCATCATGCTCTTGCAAGTAACGGCATTTTGAATGCAAGACTAACGTTAAATGCCGTGGCGTTTCGAAAGCCTGCAGTCATGCTGGCTTCGGGGGCCACCACGCGCCTATTATGATTGGAATCCGTTTATGCGTATGCTTCTCGCCGATGACCACGAGCTTTTCCGTGAGGCCGTTTCGGCCATGGTACGCTCGGAAGGGGCGGTTGAAGTGGTCGCCGTATCGGATCTGGCAGGCGCTTTGGCGGCACTGGAAACGGGGCGGTTCGATCTGGTGCTGCTGGATTACCGGATGCCGGGGATGAACGGTCTGGACGGTTTAGATCAGATGATCGCGGCGGCGGGCAAGGTGCCGGTGGGGCTGATTTCGGGCACCATCCGACGTGATCTGGCCGAACAGGCGCTCGAGCGGGGTGCGGCAGGCTATGTGCCCAAGACCATCGGCGTGCAGGCGATGGTCGATGCGGTCAAGCAGATGGCGCTGGGCGAGGTTTACGCGCCTTTCGCCTTGCTGGAAGCCGAAGCGCCGGTCAGCGGTGCCTTGGAGGAATTGACGCGGCGCGAACGCGAGGTGCTGGCGGGGATCTGTGCAGGCAAGTCCAACAAGGAAATCGCCCGCGATCTGGAAGTGCAGGAAGTGACCGTCAAGCTGCATGTCAAAACGCTAAGCCGCAAGTTGAACGCGCGCAACCGCACCCATGCGGCGATGATCGCGCGCGACAACGGTTTGGGCGAATAAGCCCCCAATCGCCAATGAAAAACGCCCGCTGTTGCAAGCGGGCGTGAATGTCTTAGGTGAAAGCTGACGGCTTACAGCCAATCGGACCGGCCGCTGCCCACCGCATCCGCGACATTGGCAAAGCCGTCACGCGCCAGAAGTTGATCCAAGCCCCTCGCGATCTCGGCCGCAAGGCCGATGCCTTGATAGACCATCGCCGTATAGATCTGCACCGCCGATGCGCCCGCGCGGATCTTCTGATAGGCCTGTTCGGCATTGGAAATGCCTCCCACGCCGATCAGCGGAATACGACCGTCGATTTCCACGGACAGCTTCGCCAGAACGCGGGTCGATTTGTCGAACAAGGGCGCGCCCGACAAACCGCCGGTTTCGCCTTTGTGGACGCTTGCCAAACCGTCGCGGGACAGGGTGGTATTGGTGGCGATGATTCCGGAAATACCGGTTTCAAGGCCGACACCGGCGATTTCGACGATTTCATCGACCGACAGATCGGGCGCGATCTTCAGGAAGACGGGGATCGGGCGGTCAAGGCGCGCGCGCACTTCCATCACGCCGTTAAGCAGCGCGCGCAAGGCGTCAGCCCCTTGCAGGTCGCGCAGCTTTTCGGTGTTGGGGCTGGAGACGTTGACGGTCGCGAAATCGACATGCGGGCCGCAGGTCGCAAGCACCTTGGCGAAATCCGCCGCGCGATCGGTGCTGGTCTTGTTGGCGCCCAAATTCAACCCGATCGGGAAGGCCTTGGGGCGGGCGGCCAAGCGGCGCGCGATGACTTCCATGCCGTCATTGTTGAAGCCGAAGCGGTTGATCGCGGCGCGGTCTTCGGTCAGGCGGAACAGGCGCGGCTTGGGATTGCCCGGCTGCGGCAAAGGCGTGGCGGCCCCCACCTCGATGAAGCCGAAACCCGCGCGTGACAAAGGCGCAAGTGCGGTCGCGTTCTTGTCGAAACCCGCCGCAAGGCCCACCGGATTGGCAAGACTCAAGCCCGCCACTTCGGTTTTCAGCCGGTCGGAGGTGACCGCGCCCTTCAACGGCACAAGGCCGGAATTCAGCGCACGGATGGACAGGCCATGAGCGGCCTCGGGGTCAATGCGGTGCAAAGCCATCAGGCCTGCGCGTTCGATCAGGTTCACCAGACACCTTCGGGGAAGATATGGCCCGAAGCGCCCAGCGGCAGGGATTTATCCCAGACCACATCGGCCAGTTTCAACGGGCGGTAGAGATGGGGAAATAGCGCGCCGCCGCGCGAGGGTTCCCATTTCAGCGCCTCGCCCAAACTGTCGGCATTCAAGGCCAACAGCACGAGGTCGCTTTCATGGGTGAAATGCTTGGCGGCAGTTTCGGCCACCTGAGCGGAGGTCGAGAAATGGATATAGCCATCGGTCAAATCGATGGGCGCGCCGAGGGTCTCGCCCGCAGCACGAAACGCATCCCATTCGGGGCGACGGAAGATTTTATAGATGAGCATGGCAATTCCATGCACGAGTGCAGCGCTTTGGTCAATCCTTGGCGCGATGCTTGATCAATATGGCCGCGAGACGCGTGAATATCGTCATTTGACAGGGGCCCTGCGCATCCGTCAGTCTAAGCGCAGCAATGACAGAAGGAGACGGCGATGACGGGACTTCGACTGCTGCAAGCCACCGCGACTTGCGCACTGCTGGCTGGGGGATATGCGGGGGCGGCTCAGGCCGAATTCACGCTGCATGTCCTGCATATCAACGACATTCACAGCCGGATTGAATCGATCAACGGATCGGATTCCACCTGTTCGGGCGAGGATGAGGCGGCGGGCAAATGCTTTGGCGGCATCGCGCGGGTCGCGACCGCCGTGCGTGAGGCGCGCGATGGCCTGAAGGCCGCGGGCGAACATGTGATCTTGTTGGACGCGGGCGACCAGTTCCAAGGCAGCCTGATGTATACGACCTATAAGGGCGCGGTCGAAGCCGAGTTCATGGAAAAGATCCGTCCCGATGTGATGGCCTTGGGTAATCACGAATTCGACGACGGGCCGGACGGGTTGAAGGGCTTTTTGGACAAGGTGACCTTCCCCGTCATTTCCGGCAATCTGGATGTCAGCACCTCGAATGTGCTGAAGGACCGGATCGGCAAGACCGCCGTGCTTGAGGTGGGTGGCGAGAAGATCGGCATTATCTCGGCCTTGGCGATGGATACGCCGGAAACCGCGGCGCCGGGGCCGAATGTGATTTTCCAAGACGATATGGAAAGCCTGAAGGCGCAGGTGGCGGAACTGGAGGCGCAGGGGATCAACAAGATCATCGCGCTGACCCACCTTGGCTATACCCGCGATCAGGAAATCGCCACCATCAAGGGGATCGACGCGGTGGTGGGCGGTCATAGCCACACCTATCTGTCGGCCAGCGACAAGGCGCGGATGGGGGCCTATCCGACTTGGGTCAGCCAAGAGGACGGCGTGATGGTGCCGGTGGTGCAGGCGTATGCCTATAGCAAATATCTGGGCCATCTGGCGCTGACCTTCTCGGAGGCGGGCGAGCTGGTCTATGCCGATGGCGATACCAAGCTGCTGGATGCCTCTGTCACCCCCGATCCGGAAATCGCGGCGCGGGTCAAGGAATTGGCGGGGCCGATCGAAGAGGTGAAGGCGAAAGTGGTCGCCGAAGCCAAAGCCAATATCGACGGCGCGCGTGAAACCTGTCGTCAGGTCGAATGCGAGATGGGCAATCTGGTGACCGATGCCATGCTGGCGCGTGTGGCGGGCCAAGGCATCCAGATCGCCATCGAAAACGGCGGCGGGCTGCGGGCCAGCATTCCGCAAGGCCAGATCACCATGGGCGGCGTGCTGGGCGTGCTGCCGTTCCAGAACACCCTGTCCACCTTCACCGTATCGGGCGACGTGCTGCTGAAAGCCTTGGAAAACGGCGTCAGCCAGTTGGAAGACGGCGGCGGGCGGTTCTTGCAGGTCGCCGGCATGAAATACACCTTCGATCCGGCAAAACCGGCGGGCGCGCGGGTGTCTGACGTGCTGGTCAAGGACGGCGAGGCGTGGGTGCCCATCGATCCGGCCAAGGAGTATGGTGTGGTGTCGAACAATTATGTGCGCAACGGGGGCGATGGCTTCAAAATGCTGATCGATGCCAAGAACGCCTATGACTTCGGCCCCGATCTGGCGGATGTGACGGCCGAGTATCTGGCCAGCAACACCCCCTACGCCCCCTATAAGGACGGCCGCATCACGCGCAAATAACCCAAGGCCTTAGGTCTGTGCAGGCAGGGGCGGGCGATATCTTGATTTCCGCCCCTGTCTGCGACATTATGGGCCATCGGTGACCGGGCCCCTCTGGCAGGAAATAGCGGCATACCTGCGATGTCGGCACCTCAACCGCAATAGCCGCGCGGTATCTGAACAATCATGGCATCTTTACAACCCGTGCAAACGAGCACGTTATCCTATTTCAAATGGGCCTTTATCGTCACGGCGATCGGTCTGGCCTTGGGCCTGTGGCTTGGTTTCGAATCCTCGCATAGCGTCGGCGGCGCAATGAAGATCTTCTTCATCGTCTGCGTCCTGGCGGTGCTTGAAATTTCGCTGTCCTTCGACAACGCCATCGTCAATGCCAACAAGCTGAAAGACATGACGCCGGAATGGCAGCATCGCTTCCTGACCTGGGGCATCATCATCGCCGTCTTCGGTATGCGGATCGTCTTCCCGCTGCTGATCGTGGTGATCGCGGCCAATATCGGCCCGTGGCAGGCCTTGGTTCTGGCCGCATCGCAGCCGGAAGAATATTCCCGCATCATGACCGAAGCGCATTTGCCGATCGCGGCATTCGGCGGCTCCTTCCTGATGATGGTGGCGCTGAGCTTCTTCTTTAACCAAGAAAAAGACATCCACTGGATTCGTGTGGTCGAGCAGAAGATCGCGGATTATTCGTCGATCAAAGGTGTCGAGATCGCCATCGTTCTGGTCTTCATGCTGATCTTCTCGAAGCTGGTCGGTTCCTATCAAGGTGCGGCGGCGGAAAGCGTGTTCTTCCATTCGGCAGTCTGGGGCCTGTTGACCTTCCTGCTGGTCGAAGTGCTGGGCGGCATTCTGGACCGCAGCCAAGAGATGACGTCGGATGCGGCCAAAGGCGGCGTCGGCGCCTTCCTGTATCTGGAAGTGCTGGACGCATCCTTCAGCTTCGACGGCGTGATCGGTGCTTTCGCTTTGTCGACCAACCTGTTCGTGATCGCCATCGGTCTGGGCATCGGCGCGATGTATGTGCGTTCGATGACCATCATGCTGGTCGAAAAGGGCACCTTGGCCGAATACCGCTTCCTGGAGCATGGCGCCTTCTACGCGATCTTCATCCTGTCGGTGATCATGTATGTGCAGACGCTGTTCCATATTCCGGAAGTTATCACCGGCCTTGGCGGCGCCTGCTTGATCGGTATCTCGCTGTGGTCGTCGATCCGCTGGAACCGCAAACATGGTGCGGAAGGCTAAGCCTTCATCGCGATGAAACCGAAAACGGCCCAAGGGTAACCTTGGGCCGTTTTGCTTTGCAGGGGCGGGGATCAGTCCACGATTTCCATGCCGAAGCGGGTCAGCTGGTCCATCACGGCTTCTTGCGCTTCCATGGTCTTGGATGCGGTTGCGCCACGGCTGATCAGGATGCGCGCTTCGGGGAAGGCGTTGAACAGGATGATCGCATTGTTGATGACGCAAGCGGTGGTGGCCACGCCGATCAGCTCGATCTCGGTGACGGTGGTGCCTTGGTGGATCAGGTGGTCGATCAACTTGGGCAGTTCCATCGAGCCATAGGTGCCCTTCTTGACCATGGTGGCCTTGCCCTTCAGCAGGGCATCGACCTTGCCGTAAAGCTCCCAGCCAGCGGTGCCTTCGATGCAATGGGGCCGCACGCGTTTGCCTTCGCGGGTCAGCTCGTAGGTATCGGCGGGATGGGTGTCCATGGTGTAGAAGATCGGCGCGCCCGCGGCTTGGGCGGCAGTGATCTTTGCGGCAACCGCATCTTCGATCTTGGGCGCATTGTCATTGCCCAAGCTGCCGTTCACGAAGTCGACCTGATAATCCACGACAACCAGCACACGCTTGCCGCCATTGGCGCGATCTGGGCCGGTGACCATATCGGCGCGCAGATGCGGGGTCGCTTGCGCTGGCGCGGGGGTTTCGGCCGATGCGCTGCCCGCGACCATGGTGATCGCGGCAGTGGCCCCAGCGACGCTGGCCCCTTGCAGGAAAGCGCGGCGGGCGTTGAATTCGGCGGGCGTGGTCATGATGATCTTCCTTGTCTGATAGAATTTATCTGAAACAAGGGCTTGGCAGGGGAAACCCTTTGACGGGGCAGGGTGGCCCGATTTGACGACCATCGCGCAAAGGATGGGCAGAATGCGGCACGGGATGCTAAAATGTCAGCGTTCCCCGCGCGATAGCGCCGTCAAAGCACAAAAAACCGACAGGCGCTGGCCTGATCGTCTTCGGTCATCATATAGGGGAAAATTTGGAGCGGGTGACGGGAATCGAACCCGTACCATTAGCTTGGAAGGCTAAGGCGCTACCACTACACCACACCCGCGCTCTGTCATTCAGGTAATGGACGCAGCGCCGTGGGTCAAGCGTAAGATAAAGAAAAACCCCGAAAAAATTTCGGGGCCTTTCAGGTTTCATGC
>DALYSR010000065.1:0-18156 GCA_031991825.1 Paracoccaceae bacterium | reverse complement strand
AACGCTGGGCCGCATAACATGAGCACCAGACCGGAACAGAACTGATGCAGGTCCAATCTGACTATCGTGGAGGATGATACCTTCACGCCCTTGGAGCCAGAGCTGTCGCCTCGGCTCGCGATCCTCGACGGGCTACAGCGCGTTATCCGGATCGGCCGCTTTTCCAAAACGCTCTCGGCGGCGGCGCGCTGCGGCTATGTTATCGCCAGACCCGAGCTGATCGAAGCGCTGACCGACCTGCAGGTTGCCACCAATTTCGGCGGGCCAAGCCCGATCGCTGCCGAAATCGTCCGGATCACGCTGACCGACGGTAGCTATCGCAAGCATATCCTTGCCACCCGCACCCGCCTTGCCCGCGCGCGTCGGGAAGCGCGCGAAAGACTGAAGCGGCTCGGGATCACACCTTGGCTGATGCCCCGCGGCGGCTTCTATCTATGGTGTCGATTGCCCGAGGGGCGAGATGCGCAATCGCTCGCCAGCGCCGCACAGAAACGCGGTGTCATCCTCGCACCTGGAAATGTGTTCAGCGCCACCGCAAGCGCGAAAGATTTCATCCGCCTAAACGTCAGCCAGATGGCCCCCGCGATCTATGATGACTTGGCAGAGGCATTGCGAATGGCGCCTTCGGCCCCTGCGCCCCGCGCCTTCTCGTGACAAAGGCTTGTGCCAAAGGGAATATCCGCATCGGGGCACAACTGTGGTCCCTCGATTGCGCATCACGCCCCCACGCTGGCGCGCCGTCAGCGCGGAACGGCATCGGGCTTATACTGGTCGATGAATTCGCCAAGCGGCGGGATCGGCTTGATCACGTCGATCAGCACACCGTTCGGATCGCAGGTGATGAAGTGGCGTTGACCGAATGCCTCGTCCGTCAACGGCTTCAAGATCGGCAGGCCCGCGTTCTGCGCGCGCAAAAACACGGCATCGACCTCCTCGACTTCGAAATTCAAGATGAGGCCTGCCACCCGCCCGCGCGCCATCGGCGGGATGGTTTCGTGATCGGCTTTAAGGATCGCAAGATTGACCGCTGCATCCTCGCTTGATTGCAGATGGCAGTACCAATCCGCGTCGAAGAGGGCGGAAAACCGGAAGTGATCGACATAGAACGCCTTTGTAGCCGCCATGTTGTCGGTCTGGATCACCGGATAATACTGGGTACATTTCATATTGCCTCTCCCTTCATAAACATGCAGCCTGTATGTGACGAGTATAAAAACATACAGGCTGCATGTATGCAACAAAAAACCCAAACTTCCACCAATGCTGCAAGGGCCGAGGCGACCCGCACAGCGCTTATCTCGGCTGCCCGAAAGCTGTTTGCCGAAAAGGGTTATGCGGAGACCTCCACCCCTGAGATCGTCGCCGCGGCCGGTGTGACGCGGGGGGCGCTCTATCACCATTTTGCGGATAAGATCGCGCTGTTCCGTGCCGTCGTCAGCGCGGAATACAGCACCGTCGCCGCAGAAATTGATGCGGCTGCAGACCAATCGGGCGGCACGGCAATAGACGCCCTGCGGCAGGGCAGCCGAGGCTACATGAACGCGATGCAGGACCAAGGGCGCGTTCGGATCATGCTTCGCGATGGCCCCGCGGTTCTCGGCCGGTCGGAGCTCGAGGCCATTGATCGGGCGACCTCCACCGACACCTTGCGTCGCGGGCTCGCCGAAGCGATGCAAGCCGGACAGATCAAAACACTGCCCCTTGGCGCGCTCACGACGCAGCTTTCGGCCGTGTTCGACCGCGCAGCCCTAGCCGTCTCAGAGGGCGACCCGCCACAGGATCATCTGTGCGTGCTGGACGCGCTTTTCACCTGTCTTTCGCAAGGGTGAAAGCGAAAATCTCCGCGTTGGGGGAAATACCGCCCCCGCCGCGAACTCCATCTCATCCAAATCCTGTGCGGCTATCGCGCGGATTTCCCAGTCACATCCGCTCTAGGCTCTGGCACCTTTCTGCCTGTCGTTGCCGGTGCATTGGTTCTGCCTCGCACGCAGCGTCGATTGCCAGCGACCCTACCGCGCGCAGTATCGATGACGTCCATGCGGATATTGGGGTGGTGAAACGGCATTAAAGGCTGCGCCGCAGTCTTAGCTCAGGGGGCAAGCGAAGCTGCACCGGCGCTGTGGCGCGCCCTGCAATACGGTCGGATAATAAATTCACGGCGATTGAGGCTGTTCGCGCGACGGGATTGGCTACGGTTGTCAAGTTCAACGGCTCCCATGCGGCGGCGGGGATGTCGTCGAAACCTGCGACAGCAATGTCTTCGGGGATGCGCAAATTCAGGCGCTGCGCGGCGGAAATGACGCCGATCGCCATCGCATCATTGGCGCAAATGATCGCATCGGGGCGCGGGCTTTGCGTAAGAAGGTCAAGGCCCTGCAACAGCCCGCTTTCAGTCGAATAATCACCGCTGCGTTTGTCGCTGATCTGCTGGCCGAACCCTTGCAACGCGTCTTCCAAAGCCAAAAGCCGTTCGCGGTTGGAAAATGTGTCGCCGCGCCCGCCCAACCACGCGATCCGGCGGAATCCTTTGCTCTTCATATGGTCCGCCAAAAGCTGCATCCCCAGTGCATTGTCGCAACAGACCGTATCGACGGGCGTTTCGCTTAAAACGCGCCCGATCATCACCAAGGGGGCCCCCATTGTGACGCTGCGCGCGGCCAAGGCGCTGCTGACCATGCCAGCGGCAATGATCGCGCCGTCCACCTGATAGGCGAGCGCATGGTCCAAGGCGGGGTCTGCCTCTTGCCCGGGCGAGACCGGCACCAAAAGCGGCCAAAGTCCGCGGGCGCGGATCTCGCGGCTGAGCGCTTCCAGCAGCCAGCCCTCATAGGGGCCATCAATCGGACCGGTCACCACCGCGACTAATCCGGTCGCCCCGCCGGTGGTCAACCGCCTTGCCATCAGGTTCGGCCGATAGCCCATGCTGCTGGCTATCGTCAGGATATGGTTGCGTTTGCTGATCGCGAGACTGGTGCCTTCGGTGAAGGCACGCGAGACCGCGGAGCGTGACACACCAGCCGCTTTCGCGACATCTTCGGCGGTGACTTTCATAAAGATCCCTGAACGCGTGTTCATAAATTTTATACAAATCACCCTTATAGAATAAAATAACTTAACACAATGGCCACTGTTGCATGCAAAGTGAATGCACACGCTTGCAACAGCCTGACCGAGGAGGACGGAATGGCAGTCGAAGCACTATCCCTTGCGGGGCTTTCCATTACTTTGGGAAGCCTGCAGATCCTGCATGATGTGACTCTAGATGTGCCTGCCGGTAGCTTTACCTGCCTGCTGGGGCCGTCGGGCTGTGGCAAGACCACGCTTTTGCGCGCAATCGCCGGTTTTGCCCCGCCGGCTGCGGGCGATATCCGCATCGGCAGCCGTTCGATCACCGCTTTGCCGCCGGAAAAGCGGGGCACCGCGATGGTGTTCCAATCCTATGCCTTGTGGCCGCATATGAATGTGCTGGGCAATCTGACCTATCCGCTGAAACTGCGCGGCATTGCCAAGGCGGAGCGGGAAGATCGCGCCCGCCAGATCCTGCAGCTGCTGGAACTGGACAGCTATGCGGATCGCAAGGTGACAGATCTGTCCGGCGGTCAAAGACAACGGGTCGCTTTGGGCCGCGCTTTGGTGATCGATCCGCCGATCCTGCTGCTGGACGAGCCGTTGTCGAACCTTGATGCCGCGATCCGCCGCAATCTGCGGGGCGAATTGCGCCAGTTGCAGCAGCGTTTGGGGATCACGACGATCATGGTGACCCATGATCAGGAAGAGGCGCTCGCCATGGCCGACCGGATCGTGCTGATGCGTTCGGGCAAGGTGATACAGGTCGCCCCGCCCGAAGAGCTTTATACCCGTCCCGTCGATCTGTCGGCGGCCCGTTTTCTGGGCGTCGATAACGTGTTGACTGCGAAACAGGGCGATCCTGTGCAGGCGCAGCTCATCGGCTTTCGGACCGCGGATGCGCGGGTAGATCCTTTGGATGCGCCGCTGGACGACGGGCGGATGCTTTCGCGCCCCGCCATGGTGATCGACAGCGCCTATACGGGGGGCGGCTATCACATCCGGCTCCAGCTTGACGGCGACATCGCGACCGCCCTGTCGCCGCAATCCTTCGCGCCGCAGACTTCCGTCCGCTTGCGGGTGCCGGTGACGGCCCTGATGGGCTTTGACGCAGAAAACCGGCTGACCCCCTGACGTTTCCAGACCGCCACGTCCTGCGGTCCGACCACTCGAAGACTTAGACTTTTCCTCGCCACCTCCCGCAAGATCCAACCCATCGGAGTGTTGAAGATGAAATATTCCCTCGCTTTCGCGGCGGCGCTGGCCTTTATCAGCGGCCAAGTCGCGGCACAGACCATCAATGTCGTCACCGCAGGCGACACCAATATGGTCGATTACATCAATGATTATCTGGGGCCGATGTTCGAAGAACAAAACCCCGGCGTTTCGGTCCGCGCCTTGGGCACGGGCCCCGGCGACGGCGGCAGCCAAGCCTTATATGAAAAGATCGAGGCCCAGAAGGACAAGCCGGTTTGGGATGTCGATGTCGGCGTGATCCACCAGCGCATGGCGGGGCAGATGGCCAAAGAGGGCTTGCTGCAGAAATATGCCGACAAGGCGGCGACGGCGCAATATGTCAGTGCGGCCAATGCCAAGAAGGCGCTTGGCGTCGATGTGGACGGCTATGTCATCCCGATGTTCCAAAGCCAGATCGCTTTGGCCTATAATCCGGCTCTCGTGCCCGAGCCGCCGAAAAGCTATGACGATTTGAAAGCTTGGGCCGCCGCCAACCCCGGCAAGTTCGGCTATAACGGCATCACCGGCGGCATGGCGGGCGTGGGCTTCGTCTTTGGCTGGATGTATGCCTATTCCGGCATGGCCGATACCTTGGCAAACGGCCCCTATGATGCGGCATCGGTGGCCAAATGGGATCAGGCCTTGGCCGATCTGAAGGCCTTCAACGCCAATGCCACGATCACGCCGGGCAATGCTGGCACGCTGGATGCGATGAACCGTGGCGAGATTGCCATGGGTCCGGTCTGGATGGATATGTTCTATACTTGGGTCGCGGATGGTCGTCTGAACCCCGATCTGAAGCTTGCGCTGCCCGAACCGGGCATGCCGGGGCAGCCGATGTATTATGTGATCCCCAAGAATGCCGAACATGCGGAACTCGCGCAGAAATTCATCGAGCTGGCGACCTCGCCCAAATTGCAGGCCGAGGGGATCGTCAAACGCTTCAACTGGCTGCCGGGCATCGACGCCGAGGCGGTGAAGCCCGAATTGGCGGAGGCCGATTGGAACCGCCTGTTCAGCGATATCCCGCCCGAGACCATGTCCAAATTCGGCAAGCCAATGCCGCAGGCGGAATATTTTGCCGCGATCTTAGAAGCCTATGAACGTTCTGTCGCCAAGTAAGCTGAACATTTGGCGCGCGCTTGCCCGCGCGCCCTTTTTCCCTTCCCGATGGGGCCAGAGATGACCGCCGTTCCCATAACGCCCAAACGAGAGGATCACATCCCTCGTCCTAGAAAACAGACGCCACGCCTTGGCCTATTGCTGGTGGCTCCGGCCTTGGGCGCGATTGCCCTGCTTTATGCGCTGCCTTTGGTCCGCTCGGTGATCTTTGCCTTCTTGACCGAAGATGGCGGCTTCACGCTGACCCACATCAAGACCGCGTTCGAGCTATATGGCCGCGATGTCGCCTTTACGATCTTTGTCGCCTTGGCATCGCTGGCGCTGATCGCGCTCTGTTCGATCGCGATTGCGGGCTATCTGACTTTGGGCACCACGGCTTGGGCGGTGGCGGCATTGCGCTGGCTTTATCGCTGGCCCCTGTTCATCCCCTTCATTGTCGCAGGACAGACCGCGCGGGGCTTTTTGGCGCAGAACGGCATGCTGAACAACCTGCTGGTCGACGGCGGGCTGATCGATGCGGCATCGGTGCAAAGCTATCTCGACTGGCGGGGCCTTGTGATGACCTTCGCGTGGAAACAGATCCCCTTCGTGACGCTGCTATTGGCGGGGGCCATGGCATCGATTGACCGCTCTACAATAGAGGCTGCGCGCAATATGGGGGCGGGGCGTCTGCGCTGCCTGATCCAGATCGTGCTGCCACAGGTTACCGGATCGCTCAGCGTGTCGTTGATCTTGTCGCTGGTGACGATCATGTCGGTCTTGTCGGTGCCGATGATGGTGATCGCGGGCAATCCCACCATGATGACATCGATGATGGCGCATCGGGTCACCTATTACGGCGATTACCCCGTCGCCAATGCCTTGGGGCTGATGTCCTATGCGCTGACGGCGGTGGCGGCGTGGATCTACCTGCGCCTGAGCCTTGCAAAGACGGGTGATGCCAGATGAGCCGCGCGAGCCCTACCCTATCGCGCATTGCGGGCCAGATCGGTCCGGCCATTGCCCTTGGCGTCGTGGCCTTTGTTGTCTTTGGCCCCCTGATCAATCTGGGACTATGGGCCTTCGCCGAAAAGTGGTTCTTCCCTGCCCGTTATCCCACCGAATTCGGCTTCGACTTCTGGGCGCGGGTCTTCAAGCCGCGCGCGGGGGCTTGGACCGCATTGTTTTCTTCCGTTGGCATCGCCTTGGCGACGGTGATGGTATCGATGGCTTTGGCCATTCCGGCAGGCTATGCCTTGGCGCGGTTGCGGCTGCCCGCGCGGGCGCTGATCATGCTGGCCTTCCTGTTGCCGCAGGCTTTCCCCAGCCTGCCGATCTTCGTCAATATCGCGCGGATGTTCTATGATATCGGTCTGAACGGCAGCTATCTGGGCGTGGTTATGGTCCATTCGCTTCCCGGTCTGGTCTATGCGGTCTGGATCGCGAGCGCCTCCTTCGCAGCGGTTGATACCGCGATGGAGGAAGCGGCGCGCAATATGGGCGCGGGCCCCTTGCGCACATTTTGGGATATCACTTTGCCGCAAGCCTTCGGCGGGCTGTTTGCGGCCTCCATCTTCGTCTTCCTCGATAGTATCGATGAATTCACCGGCACCTTCTTTGTCGGCACCCCCGACATCAGCACTTTGCCGATCCTGATGTTCAATGCCTCCATGGGGGGCAATTACCAGATTGCGGCCATTACGGCGCTGATCCTTCTGATCCCCTCGGTCGGCTTCATGCTGGTGATCGAGCGGTTCTTGAAGGCCGACGTCCTGTCTCGTATTGGGAGGTGATCCTTGCTGATCGCACATCTGTCTTACCTGCACATCTCTGCCGGTCCTCCGGAAACCGCAGCGGTGCGGCGCGATGCCCCGCAGATGGCCGAACTGCTGGTGGCCGATCTGTGCCGCCTGCCGCAACGGCCCGATGCGGTGGTGATCAGCGGCGATATTGCGGATGGTGGATCGCCTGCGGATTATGCTTTGGTCCGCCGCATTCTGGCGCCTTTGCCAATGCCGGTGATGGTGGTACCCGGAAATCATGACAAACGTTCTGCCATGCGGGCGGCTTTTTCCGAAAGCCATCCCTATCAGGACCTGCCGTGGCTCTGCTATGCCCGCGATTTTACGGGATTTCGGGTGATCGGGCTGGACAGCTTGATCGAAGGCGAAACTGCGGGGCGGTTATGTGACGGCCAATTGGACTGGTTGGAAGCCACGCTGGCGCAAACGCGTAATCCCTGTTTTGTCGTATTGCATCATCCGCCCTTTGCATCTGGAAACCTGCATTGGGATGCAAGTTCGCTGATCGAGGGGAGGGAAAGGTTACAAGCGATCCTTGAAAGACATCCGGTGCGGCTGCTATGCGGCCATGTCCATCAGGCGCATCATACGCAGTGGGCGAAGGGCTATGCCGCCGTCGCGGGCAGCCCTGCGTTTCAATATGATTTCGGCTTCGATCAAAGCGACGAGCCGCGCCTGATCGATGCCCCATGTCCCTATTGGCTGCACCACCTGCGCAATGATGGCACATTTGGTGTCCATCTGCGCAGCCTCACCCTGCCACCACGCGGGGATATATAGCCCGAGGGCTTTTCAGTCCCCGACTATATCTTGCGCCATTCCGATTTCATGGCGGCTGCACCCGAAGCGCTATTCCCTCAATTGGCTGCGGAAGCGATCGTATTGCGCGCCGTAGGATGCGATCAAGGCGGGATCGGGGGTGATCACCTCTAAGATGCGCGGCGGGTGGCATATCTCTTCGGCTGTGGCCGATTCATGCGCCAACAGGCCCAGACGGGCGGCACCGAATGCGGCGCCGAAATCGCCGCTTTCCGGCAGTTCCACTGGCAGCTCTAGAATGGTCGCCAACAGGTTCAACCAATAGCGCGATTGCGCGCCACCGCCCAAGGCCAATAGGCTTTCAGGACGGCTGCCCGCTTTGTGCAGCGCCAATACCGCGTCTTTCAAGGCAAAACTCACCCCTTCCAACACGGCATGGGTCAGCGTTTCACGGCTGTCACGGCTAGAGACATGATGGAAGCTGGCGCGCAGGGCGGTGTTGTTATGCGGGGTGCGCTCGCCCGAAAGATAGGGCAGGAACAAAGCCTCGCAGGGTGGGGCAAGTTGATCCCCCAGGGCTTGCGTCAGATTGGCGGGGCTGGTGCCGGTCAAGGCGCCATACCATTCCAACGCGGCCGAGGCTTGCAAGACGACGCCCATATGGTGCCATGTCTGGGGCAAAGCATGGCAGAAGGCATGGACTGCACTTTCGGGCAGCGGCAGATAGCTGTCGGTGGCGGTGAAGATCACCCCCGATGTGCCGAGCGACACAAAACCCTGCCCCGCCCGAATACTGCCCGCACCGATGGCGCTGGCGGCATTATCGCCCGCACCGCCCGCCACAACCACACCTTGGGGCAAGCCCAATTCGGCGGCAAGGCTGCCGCGCAGACGCCCCGAGATGGCGCTACCATCAACCAAAGCCGGCATCTGGGCGCGGCTCATCCCCGAAGCCGCGAGCAGATCATCCGACCAATCGCGTTTGGCGCAATCAAGCCAACTTGTGCCAGCAGCATCCGACATGTCGGACACATGTTCGCCCGTCAGCCACAACCGAAGGTAATCCTTTGGCAAAAGCACGCGCGCCACGCGGGCGAAAAGCTCTGGCTCATGCTTTGCCATCCAGACCAGCTTGGGCGCGGTGAACCCCGCAAAGACGATATTGCCGGATTGCGCGCGGAAGGCAGGGATCGCATCCAATGTGCTGGCCTCGGCTTCTGCGCGGCCATCATTCCACAAGATTGCAGGCCGCAATACCTGATCGTCGCGGTCCAGACAGACCGCCCCATGCATCTGGCCGGACAGGCCGATGCCTTGCAGTCCGCGCAAGTCATGGGATTTTGCCAGTGTCGCCAAAGCCTGTCGCGTGGCGGTGATCCAATCGGCGGGGTGCTGTTCGGACCAGCCGTCTTGCGGGCGCGACACTGTCAGGCTGGCGGTGGCCGCGCCAAGGATCCTTTGATCCGCATCCATCAACAGCAGCTTAATGCCTGATGTGCCAAGATCGATGCCAAGATAACGGCCCATCGCCATATGCAGCTTCCTTCTTCAGCGGCGCAAGGCCCCTGTGATAACAGCGAAGACCGCCCAGACGATCGGGGCGGTCTTTTGAGGAAAAAGGATTTAGCCTTCGATCCGCTTGCCGCTTTGGGTGTCGAACAGATGCATCGCGTCCAGCGGGAAGCTGACATGCAGGCGAGACCCTTCGGCAATGCGGATTTGCGCAGGCACCTCAAGCATATAGCTATAGGACCCGCTGCGCAGCGCGATCAGCCGCTTTTCGCCGTGGAATTCTTCGCGCTCGGCGATGGCGTCGATGGCATGAGGATCGCTTGCATCGGACAGACGCAGCGCGCCGGGGCGAATGCCCAAGGTGACCGCGCCTGTGGCATGCGCAATCGGGCTGGGCAGGCGCAGCTCGTCCGCAACCAGTTGCCCGTCGCGCGCTTCAAGCGGGAAGAAGTTCATATTCGGCGTGCCGATGAAGCCCGCGGCAAACAGGGTCGCGGGGCGGGAATAGATGTCTTCGGGGGATCCCATCTGTTCGATCCGGCCCGCATTCATCAAGACGATGCGATCGGCCAAGGTCATGGCTTCCAGCTGGTCATGCGTGACATAGATCGATGTGGTCTGCAGCGCGCGGTGCAGACGCGCGATTTCGACCCGCAAATGGCCCCGCAGCTTGGCATCCAGGTTCGACAGGGGTTCGTCAAACAAAAACACCGCCGGCGTTTTGATCATCGCCCGCGCGATGGCCACGCGCTGTTGCTGGCCCCCCGACAATTCGGTGGGCTTGCGCGCGACATAGGGGTCCAAGGCCAAGGTTTTGACCACATCGGCCAAGCGCTGCGCGATATCGGCTTTCTTCTCCCCCGCGCGTTCCAGCGCGAAGGTGATGTTTTCGGCCACGCTCATATGCGGATAAAGCGCGTAGTTCTGGAACACCATCGCAAGGCCGCGATCACCGGGTTCGCGGTCATTCATGCGGGTGCCGCCGATCAGCAGATCGCCGCTGGTGATATCTTCCAGCCCCGCGATCATCCGCAAGATCGTTGATTTTCCGCACCCTGACGGGCCAAGGAAGACCACGAATTCGTGGTCTTTGATCGACAGGTTGAAATCCTTGATGACCTCGACCGAGCCGTAGGATTTGCTGATCGATTTACATTCGACGCTCGACATTCAGGCCCCTCCTGCGGTGTCGACGATGATTTGCAACTTGACGTCTTCGGGACGGCCCTCAGCGGCCCGTTCAAAAGCCGCGATGGATTGATCAAAGGTAAAGCTGTCGGAAATCAGCGGTTTCAGATCAACTTTGCCCGCCCCGATCAGCGCCAAGGCACGGTCGAAGACATTGGAATAACGGAACACCGTTTCCATCCGGCATTCCCGCGCGGTCGCCCCCGAGATATCGATGGCAACAGGTTCGGGCGGCAGGCCCACGAAGACGATGGTGCCGCCCGGACGCACGATCTTGAACAGATCCTTCATTGCTGCGGCTGCCCCCGAACATTCGAAGACGACATCGACACCCCAGCCGTCGGTGTCGCGCGCGACCACCTCTTGCAGCGACACGTCGCGGATATTGACGCCGGTGATGCCGTCATAGCCTGCGGCTATGGCCAGTTTCACCGCAGAGACATCCGAAATCAGCACCCGCGAACAGCCCGCCGCCAAAGCGGCCAAGGCGGTCATGATGCCGATGGTGCCCGCGCCGATCACGACCGCCGTGTCACCCGGTTCGATCTTGGCGCGTTTGGCTGCCTGCATGCCGACCGCGAAGGGTTCGACCATCGCGCCTTCGGCGAAGCTGACATTGTCGGGCAGCTTATAGGTGAAGGAGGCGGGATGCACGGTTTCGGGGCACAAGACCCCATGCACGGGCGGTGTGGCCCAGAAGGTGACTGCCGGATCGACGTTATAAAGGCCCAGCTTGGAGGCGCGCGATTTCGGATCGGGCACGCCCGGTTCCATGCAGACGCGGTCTCCGACCTTCAGATGGGTGACATTGGCGCCGACCTCGATCACCGTGCCCGATGCTTCGTGACCCAGCACCATCGGCGCGTTGACGATGAAATCGCCGATCCGGCCATGGGTGTAGTAATGCACGTCCGAGCCGCAGACACCGACGGTATGGATCCGGATGCGGACATCATCCGCGCCCATCTCGCGGGCCAAGTCGATATCGCGCAAAGCCAATTCGCCAACGCGTTCAAGTACCAAAGCTTTCATCGGATCAGTCCTGAGAAGGTTTTTTCGAGAAGATGGAATTCATGCCGCCCGCCAGCAGCGCCAATAGGATCAGCGGCGGCAGCGACAGCAAGACCACGGCGGCATTCAAAATGCCCCATGGCACGTTCATGCCCAGCTGAGACATCTCGGATGCGATGATCGGCAGGGTCTTGGCCTTGGATGTCGACAGCATCATCGCCAGCAGGAATTCGTTCCAGACCAGCACGAAGCTGAAGGCCACGGCGGAAAAGATCTGCAGCTTGGCAATCGGTAAAGCGATGCGGAAGAAGGTGGCATAGGGGCCAAGGCGGTCAACGCGGGCCGCCTCTTCCACCGCCAGCGGCACACGCTCGAATGCGGGGACCGACAGCCAGATGGTGATCGAGACGGTGATGGTCAGATAGGTGATAATCAGCGACAGCTTGGTGTCATAAAGCCCCAAGGACATCCAGATCACCATCATCGGGATGGCGACGGCCACGGGCGGCAAAAAGCGCAAGGACAGCGCGAAGAACTGCGCTTCGGCCGTGATGCGGTTCTTGATCCGCGCGATGACATAGGCCGCAGGCACTCCCAGCAGCGCGCCAATCGCCACCGCCGAGGAGCAGATGATCAGCGAATTGACCAAGGCGCGCGCCACCGATTTGCGGCCCAAAACATAGGCCATATTGTCCCAAACGGGGGTGAACAGCAGCTTGGGCGTATTGACCAACAGATCGGCATTGGTCTTGAAGGCGTTCAGCAGCGTCCACAACAGCGGTCCCAGCACCAGAAATCCGGCAAGGACCAGCACGGCGCGCAGGGCAAGGGTTGAAAGTTTCATGCTTGCAACCTTTTCCAAGCGGCGGTGAACATCACGACCGTGACCACCATCATGATCACCGCCATCGAGGAGGCGTATGAAATCTTGCCCGCTTCGATGAAGCCCTGAGAATAGGCATACATATCAAGCGTTTCGGTCGCAATTCCCGGTCCACCTCGGGTCATGACATAGACCAGATCGAACGAGCGCAAAGATTCAATCGCCTTGACCAGCAGCAGCGAAATCAGCGGCAGTTTCAGCATTGGCAGCGTGACGAAACGGTGGATTTCCCAGCGGCTGGCACGGTCGATGCGCGCGGCTTCAATCGGTTGCGGCGGCAGGGATTCCAGCAGTTTCAACACGATGACCGCGAAGAACAGCCCCCATTGCCAGACATCGACAAAGGCCACCGCCAGCATGGCCCCGATGGGCGATGCAAGGACGTCAATCGTCTCGCCGGTCAGCGCGCGCACGGGCCATGTCACCGCGCCGTAAAGGGGGTGGAAAGCGAATTTCCACACGAAAGCCGCACAGACGCGCGGCAGCAGCACGGGGATGATGAACAATAAAGTCAGCACTTTGCGCCAGCGGGGTGAGGCCGCTTCAAACATCGCAATGCCAAGGCCAAGGCCGGTGATCATTGTGGCCGTGACGGTCAGCACTTCCCATTTGGCGGAAACCCAAAGCGCATTGAGGAACCGCGGATCAGAGAAAAGGGTGATGTAATTGGCAAACCAGACATAATCGGCGTCAGGCGCGCTAAGGGTGCGGTTTTGCAGCGATACATTGATGGCATAGACCGTTGGCACTGCGGCCAAGATGATCAAGACCACCAATGCGGGTGCAAGAAAAGCCACCGGCAAGGAACGTCCGCGTTTCATGGGATTTCATTCGGCAAGGGAAAAGAAGCCGCCGCGCGCGATAAGGCGCGCGGCAGAAAGGATCAAAGCCTATGGCCTTTTGATCAGAAGCCTGCGGCCAGTGTTTCCAGCTCGGTCAAAGCGCCTTTGATATCGCTGCGCGATCCGGTGATAAGCTCTTCGAGCTTGATGCCCCAGGCATTGCCCAGCTCTTCCCAATTCGGGTCTTGCCAGAACAACACTTCGGTGCGCGCGCCGGTACCAGCCATGGCGCTGGACAGGTTTTCGCCGAAGGCCTTGACGTAATCCGCGCTTTCATAGGTGCTTTTGCGGGTCAATTCGCCCGGTTGCCCCTTGGCCAGACGACGTGCTTCTTGCTCTTTGGAGGTGGCCCATGCGGCAAACAGACCGGCGCAAGCCTTGTCTTCTTCGGTGGCATTGGCCTTGGCGGCAATCGCGAAGCCATGGGCATAGCCCGAGCCCGGCAGCGGGGTCGGCGGCGGCAGGAAGGCCACCTTGTCAACGACTTGGCTCTGCGCCTTGTCAACCGACATGCCACCCAAGGGGGCGGATTCGATGATCAGAGCAACCTTGCCCGAGCGGAAGGCGCCGGTGGATTCATCAAAGGAACCGGTCTGGGTGCCCGGTGCGGAATATTTGAACAGCTCCAGATAGTCTTCGGTCGCCTTGACGGCGGCATCCGAATTGAAGGCAGGCTTGCCATCCTTGAACCATTCGCCACCATGGGCCTTGAACAACGGCAGCCACCGCCAGACATTCGCGCCCGAGCCACGCTGACCGCGCAGGGCCACGCCATAGATCCCCTTCTCAGGGTTATGCAATTTGGCCACGGCCGCTTTGTACTCATCCCACGTCTTGGGCGGCTCGATCCCCGCCTCGGCCAGCAGGTCGGTGCGATAGACCAGCAAATCGCCGCCGCCTTGGATCGGCGCGAACCAAGTCTTGCCCTCATAGGTCGCCACCTGACGCATACCGGCATCGAAGTCGTTGTAATCATATTCTGCCGGATAATAGCCTTCCAGCGGCACGATCCAGCCCGAAGACGCGAACAGCGGCAGGTTTGCCTCGTCGACGTAATAGACATTATAGCTGCCAACGGTCGAGGCATCGGCCTTCGATTTCGCGCGGCGGTCGTTTTCGTTCAGATAATCAATCTCGAAGCTTGCGCCCGAAAGCTCTTCGAATTCGTCTGCATAATCCTCGAGCAGGCTCAGGCCGTCACGGGGCTGTGCAAGGACACGGACATCGGATGTGCAGATATCTGCCGCCATCGCTGTGCTGCCCAAAAGGGCCATGACAAGCCCCGCCGTAACCGACTGATATTTCATAGCTCTCTCCTCCCAGAGATGACGTGATAGGGAATCTCCCAACTGCATTTACCTAGCCCGATGTGACCTATCGAAACTAGACAGAAATCCAAACATTCCAATGATATTTTGCCCCATATACAAAAAATACTTGCTATAATTGGTGTTTGCTTATCAGTATTTATAAATTAACGCATGATATGACGTATTGAGACCGTGATGCCCCAGACCGAAGTTCCGCCTGCCCTTCGCATCAATGCCGCAACGCGGGAACGGATCTATCTTCCCGCCGGACGAAGCTATCTGGTCCGGCAGGACGACTATCCCCACCCGCTATGCATCTGGAATTACCACCCCGAATGGGAAATCCATTTCATTCCCGAAGGCCGCGGCTTGGCCTATGTGGGTGATTATGTGGGATCATTCGATGGCGACCATTTGGTGCTCTGCGGCAAGAACCTGCCCCATAACTGGATATCGCCCGGCCAGGTGATGCCCGGACGCGATTACGTGCTGCAATTCGACGCCGACAAGCTGTTGCATCCAGAAGCGATGCTGCCCGAATTCAAGGTGCTGCAAGCCTTGGTGCCTTTGTCCGAACGTGGCATTGAAATCTTCGGACCGCCCGCCAAAGAAATCGGACGGTTGATCATGGATCTGTGTCATGCCTCTGCCGCCAAGGGCTTGGGAATCTTTGTCGAAATTCTGGACCGTATCCATCACACCGAGGCGCGGCGGGTCTTAGCTTCGGCGCGGTTTGTGACGACCTTCTCGCCGGTATCGGAAAAGCGCCGCCACCGGATCGATGAGGCGATCCAACTGGTCCAGTCCGAACCGCAGTTGTCGATGCAGGAAATCTGCGAGCGCATCAATTTGTCCGAAGCCTTTTTCTCGCGCAGCTTCAAAGCGGTAACCGGCATGACATTTTCCTCCTATACCCGCACGGTCAGGATCGGACGGGCCAGGACCTTGCTGGCAGAAAGCGATCTGGCGGTGACCGATATCTGTTTTGACTCGGGCTTTTCCAACCTGTCCAATTTCAACCGCGCCTTCTTGCTGGAAACCGGCATGACCCCAAGCGCCTATCGCAAAGCGGCCTTCATGCGGTCAATTTAGACATCCTGCCGCCTGCGATGGCACGGGATAAGCTGGCCAAAAGGCATACGAGAAGCCTCGCATGGACGACGCCAGATCCTTGCGCTGAAGCTTGTCGGCCGCGAAAGCATTGATCCGCAAGAACGACCGCTCGATTGGAATGGGCTGAAGGTGAGGGCGAGAGGGAAGCCAAGGATGGCGATCCAACCCGCCGAAAAATTAAGCTTCAGTAGATTTCGCGCTCCTGCTGCCTTTTCGGGCATTGAACACCGGTCCCGTCAGGCCAGTCGCGATCGCGTCACCCTCTAGGGTTTCGCCAATGCCGACCGCCCAATACCCACCCGCAGCACCATTTCAGCAGTGCCATCCCTTTGATCCCGGCGGGCGAGACAGGCTGCACCGTCAGCCGCGCCTTGCCAGCTGGGATGACGCGCGCCCCTTGGACCCATGCGCCCCGAAGGGTGCGGGATTTGGTCACGAACTCCAACCGATAGGACGCCAGATTTCGTAACGGCTCCAATATGGCTTCCGCATCCATAGGCGACCTGAACACCATATACCGCTGCGGCATGGTCAAAATGTGCAAAGCCCAAGCGGTGGCCGCATCGTCATCCAAGATAGGACCCGCCTTGCGGTCTTAACTGGCTGCTCTTGGTCCAATCTGGCGCGAAGCGGGCCTAGCCTGCGATGATTTTTCCACGGCATCGATAGCCACACGGCACAGGGCCAATTGCGCGGTGACAACCTCAACCGCAACACCCTTCCCCAGCAGTGTTTCGATCCGGAGTCGGCTGGCGCTTAGGGCGGTAGTAGAGGGGCAAGCCAAAGGGCATGCCCGCCTCCTGCCCCATCCCTCTCAACGCTCGCACAAGCCTTGGACATGAGCGGGGCTCGGTCTGATCTATTAGACCATCCACACGCTTCTGCGCTGCCGTGAAATCCAAGCGGGCCTCATCGATCAAAGCCGAAAGAACACCTTCAAGATCGTGGCCAAAGCTCATGGAGCCTCGGTTTTTTCCACCGAGAAAATGCTCTGCCAGACAGCGCAGTGAAGTTTAGGAGGTGCCGAAAGGCAGGGAATAAGCGGCCAGAGCCTGCGGATTTCACCCCAAGAGACGCTAGAAAAGCTCTTGGCGCTTGGGTCATTCCGGCTTGGTCCAATCCCGATATGTCGATCGTCTTGCCTTGGGCTTTGGCACTCCTCGCTCTCACCGGTGCTCTTTGCAGGTCAGTGTTTAGCCGACTGCCGGACTTCGATAATCCTGCTCCTACGCATCACGGCCCAAATGCCCCGCGCCATCGTATTGGCGAGGGCAATCAGCATTTTTGGCTTGCGGACAGCCCATCGGATAACAGCGATGATCCATAATCGGCGGATATCTTGCTGGCCCATCTTCCAGACACAGCCGAGACGGGTTTCCCACCCATGGAATGTTGGCGTGGCACCAAACCGACCCAGGCGGCAAAATCGCGGCCACTTCTGAATGCCTCGACCGACGGAGCAAAGACATTGATCGCAGCTGCCGTCATCGGGCCGACGCTTGGCATGCTCTGCAAGCGGCGCAAGACCGGATTGTCTTGCGCCGCCAGTTTCATTTGCTGGTCGATCCCGGATACGGCTTGCGTTACCCTTGCAGCTCGCGGCGGATGATGGCCGCCCCATCATTGAGAGCCTTCAGTTTTGCCTGCGCGATATGGCGCGGCAGCGGGGCCATGCCGCAGTTAGTGCAGGGGCACAGGTTTTCTGGATCGACATATTGCAGCGCCTTGCGCAGGGTTTGCGCCACTTCTTCGGGCGTCTCGACCCGTTCGCTGGCCACATCAATCGCGCCGACCATGATCTTCTTGCCACGGATCAATTCCATCAGCTCCATCGGAACATGGGAATTGTGGCATTCGAGCGAAACCATATCGATCTTGGAGGCCTGCAACTTGGGGAAGACCTTTTCATATTGGCGCCATTCATGGCCCAAGGTCTTCTTCCAATTGGTATTGGCTTCAATACCATAGCCATAGCAGATATGCACCGCCGTCTGGCATGTCAGCCCTTCGATGGCGCGTTCAAGCGTGGCGATGCCCCAATCATTGACCTCGTCGAAAAAGACGTTGAAGGCGGGTTCGTCGAACTGGATGATATCGACACCGGCCGCTTCAAGTTCTTTGGCCTCCTCATTCAGGATCGCGGCAAATTCCCAAGCCAGTTTTTCGCGGCTTTTGTAATGCCCGTCATAAAGCGTATCGATCATGGTCATCGGGCCGGGCAAGGCCCATTTGATGGTCTTATCGGTCTGTTTGCGCAGGAATGTCGCATCCTCGACAAAGACCGGCTTGCGGCGTGCGACGGGGCCGACAACGCTGGGCACGCTGGCGTCATA
>DALYSR010000064.1:0-18801 GCA_031991825.1 Paracoccaceae bacterium | reverse complement strand
TACTCACCTTGCCGCCGCCAGCCCCATCGCCCACGACAGCCGCACCAAAACCGCAAACCCCAAGCTTACTCGTCGACGATGCTGAACAAAGCCGGCACCGCGGGGCATGGGCGCATTTCATTGCGGATCACATCCGACAGCCGCGTCTGATGCAAAAACACATAGACATGCGCCGACAGCCCTTCCCACAAGCGATTGGTCAGGCTTTGCGCTTGGCTGCCCGACACACCGCCCGAAGCGCCCGCGCCGGTGTGCAAGGCATCGACCGTTTCGTCGACCGCCTCCATCACATCCACCACACGGATATCCGACGGCGGCTTGGCCAGCTTATAGCCGCCGCCCGGCCCGCGCACTGCTTCCACCAGACCGGCGCGGCGCAGCTTGACGAACAACTGCTCCAGATAGGGCAGCGACACGTTCTGGCGCTTGGCGATCGCCGCCAAAGACACCAGCTCGGACTCCTTGGCGCGGGCCTCCATCAAGGCCAGATCAGCCAGCGCCACCATCGCATAACGGCCCTTGGTCGAAAGTTTCATGTCCAAATCCTCTGTCTGGCGGGAAATTAAGCCCGCATTGGCCACGTCAAGGCCGCGAATGGATTGACGCGGAACTATCGGCAGATTACCTGAAATCAATCCCGCATTCATGGCCCGCGCCATGTCTTGTTGACGGGTCTAGATTTGCCGAGCGGCTCCGTCAAGGAACCGCGCGCTCAAAGACAGGCAGGAAACCATATGCCCGAAGTCATCTTTGCTGGCCCCGAGGGTCGCCTCGAAGGTCGTTACCACCCGCAAAAGGACCGTGATGCGCCCATCGCGATCGTCTTGCACCCCCATCCCGCTTATGGCGGCACGATGAACAACAAGGTTGTCTACAACCTGCACTACGCTTTCTACAACATGGGCTTCACCGTGTTGCGGTTCAACTTCCGTGGCGTCGGCCGCAGCCAAGGGGAATATGACCAAGGCATCGGCGAGCTGTCGGATGCCGCATCCGCGCTCGATTACCTGCAGTCGATGAACCAAAACGCCAAGCATTGCTGGGTGGCGGGCTTCAGCTTCGGCGCTTGGATCGGCATGCAGCTTTTGATGCGTCGGCCGGAAATCACCGGCTTCGTCTCAGTGGCCCCGCCCGCGAACCTTTACGACTTCAGCTTCTTGGCGCCCTGCCCGTCGTCCGGCCTGATCATCAACGGCTCGGCTGACAAGGTGGCACCGCCCAAGGATACCAAGACCTTCGTGTCCAAACTACACGAACAAAAGGGTATCACCATCACCCATACCGAAATCGAAGGCGCAGATCACTTCTTCAAAGACGAAGAAGCGCATATGAAGCCGATGATCGGCACGGTGACCGATTACGTCACCCGTCGTCTGGGCGAAGGCACCCGCTGATGAGGGATGCGCCTCATACCGACATCTCGGCCACAGCCGATCCCCGGCTTGAGGCGCAATTCGCTTTCCTGAACGAAGCGGACCGCCTGAAATCCGTGCTGCGCGCCACCACGCTTTGCGATGGCACGCGGCGCGAAAATACCGCCGAACACAGCTGGCATGTGGCGCTTTATGCGCTGGTCTTGGCCGATCAGGCCGGAGCGGATGTCAATATCGACCGCGTGATCAAGATGATGCTGCTGCATGATCTGGTGGAAATCGACGTGGGCGATGTGCCGATCCATTCCGGCGAGGGCCATGCGCATCACTCGATCCAGACCCAATCGCTGGAAGCCAAAGCGGCTGATCGCATCTTCGCGCTGCTGCCCGAAGATCAGGCGAAAGCCTTCCGCGCCCTTTGGGACGAATTCGAAGCCGCACAAACCCCAGATGCCCGCTTTGCCAAATCGCTGGACCGCGTGCAGCCGGTGATGGCCAATCTGCAGGCGGATGGCGGCAGCTGGCGGGAGTACAACGTGACCTATCCGCAATTGGAAGCCCGCGTCGGCGACAAGATCGCCCGAGGCGCGCCAAGATTATGGGCATGGGTCAAATCCCAAGTGCAGGCACATCCGTGGTTCGCCAAGGACCGCAAGCCGTAAATCGGGCCGCTCCGGCCTTCGATCCCTTACAGCCCGCGCGCCCGCCGCGGGCCTTTTCAAAAGACATGACCATGACTTCGCCAGAAAAACACAGCCTGATCGAGGATGCGCAGGGCTTGATCGCAGGCACCTTGATGTGCGCGCTCGGCCTGCAATTCCTGCAATATTCGGGCTTTATCACCGGCCAGACCGCAGGCGCGGCGGTGGTGGCCTCTTACGTGACGGGCTGGGGATTTGGGCCGCTGTTCTTCCTGATCAACATCCCCTTCTACTGGTTCGGCTATATCCGCATGGGTCTGGCCTTCACGATCAAAAGCCTGATCGCGGTCAGCCTGTTGTCGCTCTTCGCCGCCCTGATGCCGCACTTCATCCGGTTCGAAACCCTGCACCCGCTGCTGTCCGGTATGCTCTATGGCCTGAGCACCGGCGCCGGCCTCTTGATGCTGTTCCGTCACGGCGCCAGCCTTGGCGGCATCGGGATCGTGGCCCTGATCGTGCAGGAACGCACCAAACTGCGCGCAGGCTGGCTGCAGATGGGTTTCGACGTGGCGCTGTTCACGCTGGCTCTGGTCTGGATCCCGCTTGAACTGGTGCTGTGGTCGCTGCCCGGCACGGTGATCCTGAACCTTGTGCTGGCGATCAACCACCGACGCGACCGCTATATCGCGACCTAAGCCCGATCATAACGCCGAAGCCCGACCGCTTCGGCGTTATGCATTTCTAGCAAGGCGGCAATGTGCAACTTGCATTGGACGCGGCCGTGATTTGGCGTCAGATAAAGGTCATGAACCCTGACCAATCAACCCCGAAAAAATATACCCTGTTCGAAGATGTCCAAGGCTTGATCCTCGCCTCGGCTCAGGCGGCATTGGGCATTCATCTGTTGCGCGCCGCTGGCATCATGACCGGCGGCTCGGCGGGCATGGCGCTGATCATCAGCTATGCGACGGGGTGGAACTTCTCGGCGGTGTTCTTTGCGGTCAACCTGCCCTTCTTCGGGCTGGCCTATTGGTTCCGCGGCCTGAGCTTCTGCCTGAAAAGTGCGGCGACGGTTGCACTTGTATCGGTCATGGCCCAATTGCTGGGGCCGCTGCTGCAAGTCAATGACATCCATCCTGCCACGGCTGCGGTGCTGTTCGGCGTGTCCACCGGCATTGGCCTTTTGGGCCTGTTCCGCCACAAGGGCAGTCTGGGCGGCATGTCGATCATGGCGCTGATCTTGCAAGACCGTTACGGGATCAAGGCCGGCTACACCCAAATGGTCCATGACCTTGCCCTCTTCGCCATTGCCGCCTTCATCATTCCGCTCGACAGCCTTGCATGGTCGGCCTTGGGAATGGTCATTGTGAATGCCGTCATTGCGATAAATCACCGCCGTGATTGGTATGTGGTCACGTAAGGACTGGCATTAAACGCCCAAAGGCTGTATGGCGCAGCCAAGCTAAAAATTTTATCGTATGAAAGTGAGCCTCGATGGAGCTTCGCAACATCGCCATTATCGCGCACGTCGACCATGGCAAAACGACTCTCGTTGACGAGCTGTTGAAACAGTCTGGTACGTTCCGCGAGAACCAAGCCTTGTCCGAGCGCGCAATGGACTCGAATGATATCGAGCGTGAGCGCGGCATCACCATTCTGGCCAAGAACACCTCGGTCGAGTGGAACGGCGTTCGCATCAATATCATCGACACCCCCGGCCACGCCGATTTCGGTGGCGAAGTTGAACGCATCCTGAACATGGTTGACGGCGTTTGCCTTCTGGTCGATGCGGCCGAAGGCCCGATGCCGCAAACCAAATTCGTGACCTCGAAAGCGCTGGCTCTGGGCCTGCGTCCGATCGTCGTCGTGAACAAAGTCGACAAGCCCGATGGCGAGCCGGACCGCGCTTTGGACGAAGTGTTCGATCTGTTCGCAAATCTGGATGCGACCGACGAACAACTCGACTTTCCGGTCATCTATGCATCGGGCCGTTCGGGCTGGGCTGACATGGAACTGGACGGTCCGCGCAAGGATCTGACCGCACTGTTCGACCTGATCGTCAAGCACGTCCCCGCTCCGGCACAGATCGCAAAGCAAGACGAGCCCTTCTCGATGCTGGCGACCACCTTGTCGGCTGACCCCTTCATCGGCCGCATCCTGACCGGTCGTGTGGAATCGGGTAAGCTGAAAGTCGGCGACGCGCTGAAAGCGCTGACCCGCGAAGGCGACCGTATCGAGCAGTTCCGCTGCACCAAGATCTTGGCGTTCCGCGGCCTGCAACAGCAGCCGATCGACGAAGCAGTGGCTGGCGATATCGTCACCATCGCTGGCATGACCAAAGCGACCGTGGCAGACACCCTGTGTGACCTGTCGATCGAGACCGCGATCCCGGCCCAGCCGATCGATCCGCCGACCATCACCGTGACCTTCGGCATCAACGACTCGCCGCTGGCGGGCCGTGACGGTTCGAAAGTCCAGTCGCGCATCATCCGCGACCGCCTGATGAAAGAAGCCGAAGTCAACGTCGCGATCAAGATCGCCGACACCCCCGGCGGCGAGGCTTTCGAAGTTTCGGGTCGTGGCGAACTTCAGATGGGCGTTCTGATTGAAAACATGCGTCGCGAAGGCTTCGAGCTGTCGATCTCGCGCCCGCGCGTGATCATGAAAGAAGAAAACGGCGTCAAGATGGAGCCGATCGAAGAAGTCATCATCGACGTTGATGATGAATTCTCGGGCGCTGTCATCGAAAAGCTGACCGGCGAGCGCAAAGGCGATCTGACCGAGATGAAACCGGCTGGCGTGGGCAAAACCCGCATCATCGCCCATGTTCCCTCGCGCGGCCTGATCGGCTACCAAGGCCAGTTCCTGACCGATACCCGCGGCACCGGCATCTTGAACCGTATCTTCCACGGCTGGGCACCGCACAAGGGCCCGATCCAAGGTCGTCGCCAAGGCGTTCTGATCTCGATGGAAAACGGCACCGCAGTTGCTTATGCGCTGTGGAAGCTGGAAGATCGCGGCAAGTTCTTCATCGGTGCGCAGGAAGCTGTCTATACCGGCATGATCATCGGCGAACACAACCGCGACAACGATCTGGAAGTGAACCCGCTGAAAGGCAAGCAGCTGACCAACGTTCGTGCCTCGGGCACCGACGAAGCTGTGCGCCTGACGACTCCGGTGCGCATGTCGCTCGAAGAATCCATCGCTTACATCGATGATGACGAACTGGTCGAAGTGACCCCGAAAGCGATCCGCATCCGTAAGCGCTACCTCGATCCCCACGAGCGTAAGCGTCACGGCAAGTCGGGCCAATAATCCTTGTAAAAACGCCCCCTTGTGGGGCGTTTTTCATTTGGCGCCTTAGGTTTTCCACTTAAAGCACCACCTGAAACGGCTATGAAAAAAGGCGCCCGAAGGCGCCTTTTTTGTCTGTAAAGCCAATGGCTTCAGGCATTTTCTTCCACCACCACCAGATCGCGGACCGAAGCGCCTTTGGCATGGGCCAAAGCCGCTTGGTACTGTTCGCTGTTGTAGCATTCCACCGCAGCTTCAAGGCTGGGGAAACGCGCCACAACATTGCGGGCGCGATCATTGCCCTCCAGCTGCACATAACGGGTCGCGCGGGCAAGGAAGACGCCCCCATGCGCGGCAATCGCCGGACCCGCCGCCACGGCATATTTGCCGTAGGCGTCAGGGTCGGTCACTTCGACATGTGCAATCCAAAGGGCTGAAGGCATGTAAGATCAAGCTCCGATAGCGGCTTCGGCTGCGGCGATCGCAGCATCGGCCTTGGTGATATCCATCCCGCCAGCTTGAGCCATATCCGGACGGCCACCGCCACCCTTACCGCCCAATGCTTCGGCGGCTGCTTTCACCAGCGTCACTGCCGAAAGCTTATCCGTAAGATCGGCGGTCACGCCAGCAGCAACTGCAGGTTTCGCGCCGGTATCTGCAATCAACAGCACCGCGCCCGAACCGATCTTGCCCTTCAGCTCGTCGATCAGCGCCGGAAGGTCTTTGCCCGACACGCCTTGCAGCACTTGCGCTACGAACTTCACGCCGTTGATGTCCTTGGCTTCCGGACCATTGCCCGCGCCACCCATCGCCACTTCGCGACGCAATTGCGCCACTTCGTTGACCAAAGCGCGGCGTTCGTCGAACAGGGCTTTGACGCGTTCGACCAACTCGGCGCTCGGCGCTTTGATGATCTGCGCGATTTCCGCCAGACGCTGTTCCTGCTCACGCAGGTAATCCAGCGCGGCTTGGCCGGTCAGCGCTTCGACACGGCGCACGCCTGCCGAAGATGCCGAGTCACCCAACAGCACGAAAGCGCCGATATCGCCGGTGCGTTTGACATGGGTGCCGCCGCACAGCTCAAGGCTATAGGTCACGCCATCGACGCCCTTGCCGCTGCCCGCCAGACGGCCCATCGACACAACGCGCACTTCATCGCCGTATTTCTCGCCGAATTGAGCTTGGGCCCCAAGGCCGCGCGCATCATCCGGAGTCATGATACGGGTTTCTACCGAAGTATTTTGGCGAATGAATTCATTCACTTCCGCTTCGATGGTCGCGATTTCCGCAGCCGTCAGCGCGGTCGAATGGCTGAAATCGAACCGCAGACGGTCAACCGCATTCAACGATCCCTTCTGCGCCACGTGATCGCCAAGCGCACGACGAAGCGCTTCGTTCAGCAGGTGGGTGGCCGAGTGGTTGGCTTCGATCGCCGCACGACGCGTGGCGTCGACGTCGAGTTTCGCGCCTTGGCCTGCCGAAAGGGTGCCTTCGGTGACTTTGGCGAAGTGAACCGAAACGCCCGCCACTTTCTTGGTGTCGGTGATTTCCGCCTTGCCGGTCTCGGTCGAGATCACGCCGCTATCGCCAACTTGGCCACCGGATTCCGCATAGAACGGGGTCTGGTTGACCACGATCTGCACGGTTTCACCCGCTGCAGCCGAAGCAATCGCCGCACCATCACGCACCAGCGCTTTGATCGCGCCTTCGGCCACTTGGGTGTCATAGCCCAAGAATTCGGTCGCGCCATGTTCATCCGCCAGCTCGAACCAGATCTTGGCGTCTTTCGCATCGCCCGAACCCGACCAGCTTGCCCGCGCCTTGGCCTTTTGTTCCGCCATCGCGGTATCAAAACCGTCGACATCCACTGCCAGACCCTTTTCGCGCAGGGCGTCCTGGGTCAGATCAAGCGGGAAGCCATAGGTGTCATAGAGCTTGAAGGCGGCAGCGCCCGGCAGGTTCGCGCCGGGCTGAAGTTGCGACAGCTCGTCGTCGAGCAAACGCATACCGCGATCAAGGGTTTGACCGAACTTGGTTTCTTCCAGTTTCAGCGTCTCTTCGATCAGGCTTTGCGCACGGACCAGCTCCGGATAGGCGCCGCCCATCTGACGCACCAGCGCCGGAACCAGACGGAACATCACCGGATCCTTCGCGCCCAACATATGCGCATGGCGTGCCGCGCGACGCAGGATGCGACGCAGCACATAGCCACGGCCTTCGTTCGACGGCATCACGCCATCGGCGATCAGGAACGAAGTCGAGCGCAAATGGTCGGCGATCACGCGGTGGTGGACATTGCCATGTTCGACATCGCCATTGGTCGCATTGGCCGAAGCCTCGATCAAAGCGCGCATCAGGTCGGTGTCATAATTGTCGTGCTTGCCTTGCAGCAGCGCGCCAATACGTTCCAGACCCATGCCGGTGTCGATCGACTGCATGTCCAATTCGCGCATCGAGCCGTCTTCGAACTGCTCGTTCTGCATGAAGACGTTGTTCCAGATTTCGATGAAACGATCGCCATCCTCATCGGGCGAACCCGGAGGGCCACCGGCGATATGATCGCCATGGTCGAAGAAAATCTCGGTGCACGGACCGCAGGGACCGGTCGGCCCCATCTGCCAGAAGTTGTCCTTGGTCGCGATGCGGATGATCTTGTCATCCGAGAAACCGGTGACCTTCTTCCAGATATTCGCCGCTTCGTCATCGGTGTGATAGACGGTAACCAGCAGCTTATCCTTCGGAATATCGAATTCCTTGGTCAGCAGTTCCCAAGCGAAATTGATCGCGCCCTCTTTGAAGTAATCGCCGAAGGAGAAGTTCCCCAGCATTTCGAAGAAGGTATGGTGACGCGCGGTATACCCCACATTGTCCAGATCGTTGTGCTTGCCGCCGGCGCGGACGCATTTCTGCGCGGTGGTCGCACGGGTGTAATCACGGGTCTCGACGCCGGTGAAGCAGTTCTTGAACTGCACCATGCCCGAGTTCGTGAACATCAGCGTCGGATCATTGCGGGGAACCAGCGGCGAAGAGTCCACCACCTTGTGCCCGTTGCGGGCGAAGTAATCGAGGAAAGTCGAGCGGATATCGTTTAACGACGCCATGTCTGGGGGCCCTTCGGCTGAGGGTTCATCTATTGTGCCCTCATCTACCCCCATGGGGCCAGCCTGTCCACCTCAGCCAAGGCCGATATGGTCAAAAATTGCGCGTCTCAGGGGCAAAACGAAAGGGCCGGAACAATTCCGGCCCTTTCATCGCGAAAGGCTTAGCCTTCCATCAAATCCTCATCGCCACCGGCGCCACCTTCGGGCATGTGGAAATCAAGGCCATTGGCTTGGCGGATCTTATCCTCGATCTCCTGCGCCATGGCAGGGTTGGTCTTCAGGAAGATCTTCGCGTTTTCACGGCCTTGGCCGATGCGTTCATCGCCATAGGAATACCAGCTGCCCGACTTTTCAACCACACCGGCTTTGACGCCGATATCGAGCAATTCGCCGGTCTTCGAGATGCCTTCGCCATACATGATGTCGAATTCCACCTGTTTGAAGGGCGGCGCCACCTTGTTTTTCACAACCTTCACGCGGGTCGAGTTGCCGACCACGTCATCCTTTTCCTTGATCGCGCCGATACGGCGAATATCAAGGCGCACCGAGGCATAGAACTTCAGCGCATTGCCGCCGCTGGTGGTTTCGGGGCTACCGAACATCACGCCGATTTTCATGCGGATCTGGTTGATGAAGATCACCATGCAGTTCGAGCGCCCGATCGAAGCGGTCAGCTTGCGCATCGCTTGGCTCATCAGACGCGCCTGCGCACCAACGGTGGCATCACCCATATCGCCTTCGAGTTCGGCTTTCGGGGTCAGGGCTGCAACCGAGTCGACCACGATCAGGCTCACCGCGCCCGAACGCACCAGAGTATCCACGATTTCAAGAGCTTGCTCACCCGTATCCGGCTGCGAGATCAGCAATTCGTCAAGATTGACGCCCAATTTGCGGGCATATTGCGGATCAAGCGCATGTTCGGCATCGACAAAGGCGCAAACGCCGCCTTTTTTCTGTTCTTCCGCAACCACATGCAGGGTCAGCGTGGTTTTACCCGAAGATTCCGGACCATATATCTCGATGATACGTCCCTTCGGCAGACCGCCAATGCCCAAAGCGATGTCCAAGCCAAGGCTGCCGGTCGAGGTGGCCTCGATGTCCAGCGCCATATTTGCGCCCAGCTTCATGATCGAACCCTTGCCGAACTGCCGCTCGATCTGTGCGAGCGCCGATTCTAGCGCTTTAGCCTTATCCATGTCCCGCTTCCCATTCATCACGATCACGTCCGCCACGTCCAAACTCCTGCCGTTATCTCATAGCTTCAGGGTATCGGCAATCAAAGCCGACTGGTCAGCGAAACGGATCAAAACATCGCAGTGATGTTCTATTTCCTTCGCTAGATATAAGGTCCAAAAGGTGAACAAATCAACCTCATTTTCTTTAAATTACGTCCGATAGACCTAATATTCGGTTAACATAATCGACATAAGCGAGTGATGATCAGGCCAATTGTTCCTGCAGGGTCAAGGAAAGCTGCTGCAGGGAAAATGGCTTAGGCAAAAACACCGCATTGGCGATGCGGCCTTGGGCATCGGACAAGCAGTCCTCGGCATAGCCGGAAATAAAGATGACCCGCACATCGGGGCGCTGCTGCAGCGCGATCCTGACCCAACTGGGGCCATCCATTCCGGGCATCACCAGGTCGGTGACAAAGACATCGATATGCAGGCCTGGGTCTGCCAATATTTCCAAGGCCCGCTACGCGCTCTCTGCCTCGATCACCTGATAGCCGCGCAGCTTCAGCCCACGGCTTGCAAAGGCCCGCACAGGTTTTTCATCTTCGACCAGAAGAACAACTCCCTCGCCTTGGTGCAGAACAGGCTTGGATGGTGCGACGGCCGCCAGTTCAACGGGTTGGTCGTGGATCGGGAAATACAGATGGAAAACACTTCCCGTGCCCACTTCCGAATCGACGAAGACAAATCCACCGGATTGTTTGACGATTCCATAGACCGTCGACAGCCCAAGGCCAGTCCCCTCTCCCACCCGCTTGGTCGTGAAGAAAGGCTCGAATATCCTTTCAATACAATCTTCTGGGATACCTACACCTTGGTCGCTGACCCGTATCATCGCATAGCGACCGGCGGGCACACGGGCGCGGTCACGGTGATAGTCATCATGAAATTCGACCAGATCCGTTTCGACCCGAATAATCCCCCCGTCAGGCATCGCATCCCGCGCGTTGACCACAAGGTTCATCACGACCTGTTCCAACTGACGCTTATCCGCGCGGATCGGGCCCAGATGCGGCGCATGGGTGATTTCCAGCTGCAGCCGTTCCCCGACCAGACGGCTGAGCAGATGCATCATTTCCGACAGCACATCCTGCAGATCCAGCCGTTCGGGATGCAGGGTCTGCTTGCGGGAAAACGCCAGAAGCTGGCGCACCAAGGCGGCGGCCCGATTGGCGTTTTGTTCGATCTGGGTCAGGTCGGCAAAGTCGCGATCTTCGGGCGAGCGGCGCAGCAGAAGCAGGTCGCAATATCCGCTGATCGCGGTAAGCAGGTTGTTGAAATCATGTGCTATACCACCAACCAATTGCCCGACGGCCTGCATTTTCTGACTTTGGACGAATTGCGCTTCCAGCTGCTTCATCGCCGTTGCGTCTTGCACCACGGCCAAAAGCCCCGCCTGTCCGTTTTCAACGATCCGACGCAGGGAAACCTGATGGAAACTGTCATGGGACAGCTTTCGCGCCCGCAGCACTTCGCTCGCGAAAGGCACCCGTTCGGCGATGATGTCATCGATCAGATCGGACAGCGCGCGCCCCAACCCTTCATAGATATCCTGCAATTGGATCGCGTCGCCCAGTGAGAGATGCAGAATGTCACGCGCGGCACGGTTGGCGACGATCAAACGGCCATCCGGCCGGAAGCGCAACAATGCCACAGGAACGGATTCGAAATCGGCAGGCATGGCCGTCGCCGCAGTCGCATGAGCCGCTGGCAGCAGATAGATCTCGCGGCGCTGGCCTGCCCCTTCGACCTCGGCCAGAATGGCGCGAAGTTCACCTTGGGCACCCGCTACGATAACCTCTTCCCCAGAGCGCATCCGCCCTGCCGCAATCACCTGATCAAGCCGTCGGGGACGCAGACCCAGCAGACGGCGCAAGGCATCATTGGCAAAGAGCACGACGCCCGCTTTATTCGCGACACACATCGGCAAACCGATGCCATCGGTGCCCCGCATTCCCGAATAGATGTCTTCGAATTCTTCCAGCCGCCACAAATACCCCGTATTGCCCAAACGATGCACGCTCAGGCGAATGAAGCCGCGGCGGGTCGCGACCTCGTCCTTGGCGTAACCATTGCGTTTGGCGCGGCTTTTCAGGCGCAGCATGACCGCTGCAGGGGATGCGAAATAGTCCCGCAAGGCCGCTGACACGCTATCCGTGGTACCGCCCAAGCGCTTAAATGCCGCGGGATTGATAAAGGTCAGCCGCCCTTTTTCATTGCTGACAAAACAAGGCGTCTCATCCGCGCCATGCATGCGCGCAAATTGGCCAGCCTCGCGCAGGGTGGTCAGGCGTTGCCACCCCGCCTGCACCCAAAGCCCGCAGATAACAAAGAAAAGCCCTGCCGAAAAGGCGAGCAGCGCCAAACGCATAGCTTCAGTGGTGACCGCCACAGAGGCCAGAACCCCCGCGACCGCCGCCAGCCAGATGTAGCTTTGGCGCAAGCGAAGCCGCGCCGCCACGATCCCGAACTGCCCGCTGATGCCGATATGGCTTACCAAGCTCACCCCCGAACATAGGCTCGAAGGGCAGCATGACGCCTAATCGTTAAAAGGGGGTTAACCCGACCGCGCTTTTAGGCCTTGCGACGCAGAACAGCGACAAAGAAGCCGTCGCCACCGTCCAGCGGGGTGAAGGCGCGTTGATAATCCAGCGCCCATCCCTCGTTTGCGGCCAAAAAGGCCGCGATCTGATCCTGATTTTCTTGGCGCAGCAGCGAGCAGGTCGCATAGGCCAAAGCGCCGCCTTCGGCAACCATGGGCGCGATCCGCGTCAGGATTTTAGCTTGAATTTCAAGCGTTTTCGCAAGGCTTTCCTGCGTCAGAAGCCATTTACCCTGCGGGTCCCGCCGCCAGCTGCCCGACCCCGAGCACGGCGCATCGGCCAGCACCAGATCATAGGGGCCCTGCGCTTCCGGCGTCTGGGTCAAAGTCACCCGCGCGCCTGCACGTGCGGCGCGCGCCGGCAAATCTCGCATCCGTTGCGGCGCGACATCATGGGCGAAAAGCTGCACCTTGGCGCGCGCCGCCAGGGCCAAAGTCTTGCCGCCACCGCCCGCGCAATGATCCAGCACTTTCATGCCGTCTTCCAAGGGCAAAGCCGCGACCACGGCTTGGGAGGCCGCATCTTGCAGCTCGACCAGACCGGTCAGATAGCTTTGCGAATTCTGGATCTTGCGCGCGCCTTCAGTCACCATCAGCGCATCGGGTGCCAGATCATGGGGTTGGGCCGAAATCCCTTCCTCTGCCAAGGCCTTGACGGCTGCGACCACGCTTGTCTTCAGACGGTTCACCCGCAGAAAAATCGGCGCGCGCTGACGCAGGGCCTGCGCAACGGCCGCGTAATCCGCCCCCAAGGATACCTCCATCGCGGGGATCAACCAATGCGGCAGATCAGCGGCATCTTCGGCATTTGGCGCCTGCCCCGCCTCGGTGGCGGCAACTTCCGCCGGGGCATGACCAACACCCGTGAAAAGCGCATCCAGATCAGCACCTTGTGCCCGAGCCGCCCCGATCATCAATCCCCGACCGCTTAGGTTTCCGCCCAAAGCCGCGAAAGAATTGCGGCAACGCATGGCATCATAGACCAGATCACGCACCGCCGAGCGATCGCCCGAACCCGCAAAACGGCTCGCACGGCCCCAGTTGGTCAGCGCACGCTCGGCATTTTCGCCGGCCAGAATATGGTCCAAAATGCCGATAGCCGCCGAAATACGGGCCGAAGGGGTCATCGGAGAGCTCCTAGATACATCTCGCAGAACGCGAGTTTCACATAATGCGCCACCGCAGGGTGATGGCTGGACTGGCGCTCTCGCATAGGCGTTTTGACCGGTCTTGGCAACGCGACCTGAAAAATCTCCGCTCATTGCTGCGAAAATCGGTCGTTCAGCCCTACGTTGCATCATTTTTTCCGCGCCCCATGGCAAAACTGTCGCACTGGGCGGCGCTGGACTTCGGCGATTTGGCGCCTATTTGGATCACCTAAATGCCGAACGGGATGGACAGTGCAGCGAAAATCTAAAATTTGGTTGCAAATCAACAGCCTGCAAAGGCATCTCATTTACAGGAAACGCCAATCGACCTTACAAATCGCCCCGCGCGGCTGTCATGCTAAAGCCTCATGACAGCCATGCAAGGGCCGCATAGTTAAGCCGATAGCGCATTACCTCATTCCCTGCCACTTGTGCAGAGAAATTCATGGAGACGACACCGAAGATGGGTCACATACCGATGCCTTCTGCCCTTGCCTCGCGCCGAGGGGTTCTGGGCACGATGGCCGCTCTACTGGCCAGCACTATCCTGACCGCGCCGGCGCGGGCGCAGGACGCCAGCTCTGCCGCACCTGCGGCCCCAACCGATGCGCCTGTGGCCCCCCCGCAGCCGCAGGCCTTCTCCTTCGACATATTGACCGACCAGATGCGCGAGCTTGGGGCTCAGCCGCATCAAAGCGGTGAAAAAGTCGATGGTTGGCTGAACGCATTGACCTATGACGATTACAAGCAGATCAACTTCAAGGACGATGCCGCACGGTGGAGCACGGAGGATTCCTTCTTCCGCGTCTACGGCTTCCACATGGGCTGGCTTTTCGCCGAGCCGGTGGTGATCCATGAAGTCGCCAATGGTCTCGCATCGCCGATGACCTTCTCGACCGACGATTTCGACTATTACGACGGCGTGCGCGCCAAAGTCCCGCTGCACGAGGCTTTGCCCGGCGTTGCAGGCTTCAAGCTGACCGCACCGATCAACAACCCCAAAGGGTTCGACGAGATCGCGGCTTTCTTGGGCGCGTCCTATTTCCGCGCTTTGGGCCGTGGCAATGGCTATGGCCTTTCGGCACGTGGTCTGGCGATCAACACCGCCTTGCCCGCCGGCGAGGAATTCCCGCGCTTCACCCGCTTCTATCTGGAAAAGCCCGCGCCCTTCTCGCAAGAAATGGTGCTCTATGCAGCGATGGAAAGCCCAAGCTGCACCGGCGCATACCGCTTCGTGATCCGCCCAGGTCTGGAGACCCAGATCGACGTGACGGCACGTCTGTTCTTCCGTCAGGCCGTGGAAGAAATCGGTGTGGCAGCCCTCACTTCGATGTTCCTGTATTCGGATCGCAACCGCATCAAGTTCGACGATTATCGCCCCCGTGTCCATGACAGCGACGGCTTGATGATCCGTCGCAAGGATGGCGATGTGTTCTGGCGTCCGCTGAACAACCCGCCGCGCCTGACCGGTTCATATCTGGTCGAAGACAATATGCAGTCCTTCGGGTTGATGCAGCGCGTGCGCGGCTTCGAGAATTATCAAGACGCGGCGGCGCATTACGAAAAGCGCCCCTCGCTGATGATCGAGCCTATCAGCGATTGGGGTCCGGGTGCGGTGCGCTTGGTCGAAATCCCGACCGATCTGGAAGTGAACGACAATATCGTGGCCTTCTGGGTTCCCGACCAAAAGGTTCAAGTCGGCGAGACGCGCGAATATTCCTATCGCATGCATTGGGGATCGATGGAGCCGCGCTTCGACGACGATCTGGCTTTCGTGGCCGAAACCCGCACCGGTCAGGGTGGCGTATCGGGAGTGGCCAATGTCGACGGCACGCGCAAATTTGTGATCGATTTCGCGGGCGGCCTGCTTGCAACACTCGGTGCCGATGCCGAGGTTGAGGCCGTCGTCAACGTCAACGGCGGCCAGGCTGTCACGCAGGCCCTGTCGAAGGTCGACGGCGAACCCGTCTGGCGGCTGGTCATGGATTTGACCGCCAAGAAGGATGCGGTTGTGGAATTGCAAGCTCATGTGAAAGGTTTCGGTCGCAAACTGACCGAGAATTGGCTCTACCAATGGATCGTGGAATGAACGGCGAAGAACAGCCCTTGAACGGCGCACCGAACCAAGCCGCAGTCTTTACAGATCAGGTCGCGGCGCAAGACCCGTCACAAGAAGATATAGCGGCAAGCCTTGCGCTCGCCCAATTGCCGCAAGCCCCGCTCGCCATGCCCAAGCAACCGCTTGAACATGCCAACGGGCTGCTGCTGGGCAGCGTAATGGCCGTATTCGGCGCCGGCAAACGTCGGGCACGGGGTTGATAGGACCTTGATGGGTAAGACTATGCTTAGCAAGACAAGGCCACAGATATGACTTCGCGCGCTCGCGGCCCGACTGGTGCGGGATTGGAAGCACCCCTCTCCAGACTTCTGGGCCTAGCCGCCAGCATCTCCGCAGCCACCGCTGCGGGGATCGTCTTTTATTCCTATGGCACCGCCGATGGTTTGGACCCGCTGGACCTGATCCGCGCGGTTCTGATCACGCTGTCCACATGGTGGCTGGCATGGGGGGCCGCGCAGGGCCTGCTGGGCCTGACCACGCGGGCAGCCCCGCCCGCCAATCGCCACGACGGCCCCATTGCGGGGCGCACCGTGGTGATCGTGCCGGTCTATAACGAAGATCCAAGCGTCACCTTCGCCCGCATCAAGGCGATGGATATGTCCCTGCAGGCGACCAAGGATCCGGCCGTGGTGCATTTTGCCGTGCTCTCCGACACGCGCAATCCCGACATCGCTGTGGCGGAAGAAAAATGGTTCACCCGCCTGCTTGCCGAAACCAAGGGCGCGGGGCGGATGTTCTATCGCCGCCGCAAGAACAATGTCGGCAAGAAGGCCGGCAATCTTGAAGAGTTTTTCGCGCAATCCGGTGCCGCCTACGATTATGCGGTGATCCTTGATGCGGACAGCCTGATGGAAGGCGCCACCATCATCGAGCTGATCCGCCGGATGGAAGCCGAACCCCAGCTTGGCCTGCTGCAGACCCTGCCGACCATTGTGCGCGCAAATTCGCGTTTCGGGCGGGCAATGCAGTTTTCGGCTTCGTTCTACTCGCCGATCTTCGCGCGCGGTCTGGCGATGATGCAGGGCCGCACCGGTCCTTTCTGGGGGCATAACGCCATCGTGCGGGTGAAAGCCTTCGTCGAAAGCTGCGGCCTGCCGGTCTTGTCGGGCCAACCGCCCTTCGGCGGCCATATCCTCAGCCATGATTACGTCGAAGCCGCCCTTCTGGCCCGCGCGGGCTGGACCGTGCGGCTAGATGACGATCTGGGCGGGTCTTATGAAGAAGGCCCCGAAAACATCGTCGATCACGCCAAGCGCGACCGTCGTTGGTGCCAAGGCAACCTACAGCATTCGCGCCTGCTGACAGCGCCCGGACTAAAGCTCTGGAGCCGCTTCGTCTTCTTCCAAGGCATCTTCGCCTATATCGCGCCGGTGCTGTGGCTGGCTTTCCTGATCGCCTCGCTGATGGCGCCGCATTACGCCCCCGGTCCCGATTATTTCCCCGATCCCTTCTGGTCCTTCCCCGTCTTCCCGCCCGATAGCACATCCAAAGCCATCGGTCTGGCGGTGGGGGTCTTCGGTCTGTTGATTCTGCCGAAGCTGTTGCTGGTGATTGATGCCGCGGCCTCTGGTCGCGCAAAAGTGCATGGCGGCGGCGGTCTTGCCGCAAGGTCAACCCTGTCGGAGCTGGTGCTGTCTTCCATTACGGCACCTATCTTCTTGATGTTCCAAACTCGTTCGGTTTTACAAGTCCTTATGCGTCGCGACGGTGGCTGGCCCACCAATAATCGCGGCGACGGGCGCCTGAAGCTTTCCGAGGCTTGGGACGCCTCGTGGTGGATCGTGACATGGGGCTTTGCCGCTTTGGTTGCGACTTGGTACTTTACGCCCACCCTACTTTTGTGGATGTTGCCCGTAACTTTGCCGATGATCCTGTCGCCAGTGATCATCAGCTGGTCTTCGAAGGCGGGTTCGTCCCACCTGTATACGGTACCGGCCGAGCTGCACTGTCCCGAGATCGTGGTGCTGCACGACCAATGTCTTTCCATGTGGCAGGCTCGGGCCTGTGACCAGACGAGTTAAACCGACTGCATGACTGATCTAACGACCGCAGCTCCCGTCTTAGGACGGGATCTGCGAATTGACTTTTTTCGCGGCATTTGCCTTGTGATGATTTTCATCAACCACGTGCCGGGCACTGTTTACGAGTGGTTTACCAGCCGAAACTTCGGGCATTCCGACGCCGCCGAGGGCTTCGTGCTGATGGCGGGGATCGCCGCCGCGCTAGCCTATGCCCGCCCGATCCGCGAGGGGTTGCGCTGGGCAGTGATCTGCCGGATCTGGAAGCGCGCTTGGACGCTTTATCTTGTTCATATCATGCTCAGCGTGGCCGCCTTGGGGATGATCTCCTTTGGCGTCAAATTTATGGATTCCACTGAAATCCTGACCCGTAACGGCTTTGCGCGCTTCATCAATACGCCGCTCGACGTACATCTGGGCCTGCCGCTGCTGGGCTATCAGCTGGGCTATGTGAACATTCTGCCGATGTATATGGTGCTGATGCTGGCCGCGCCCTTCATCATATGGTGCGCCTTGCGCTGGCCGCTGCGCACTTGGGCGGGCGCTTTCCTATTCTGGGGTCTGACCAGCAGGTTCGGGCTGAACATGCCCAATTTCCCGCAACAAGGCGGCTGGTTCTTCAATCCCTTCGCTTGGAGCGTGCTCTTCACCACCGGCGCGCTGATCGGCGTCTCGCTGAAATCCGGCAAGCGCTTGGTGCCGGTCTGGCGCTGGCTGCAGGTCTTGGCCGTCATCGTGCTGGCCGTCAGCTGTCTGGCGGTGCAATGGCCGCGCTTCGGCAATGCTTTGGGTCATGGCTTCTGGCTGCTGCAAGAAGCCGGAATGCCGCGCCTTTTCACCACTTTCGACAAGACCTTCGTCAGCTTTCCCCGTTTGCTGCATATCCTGTCGCTGGCCTATGTGCTGTCCAGCCTGACCATCTTCTTGCAGCTCGCCAGAAGCCGCGTCGCGGCACCGGTGCGGCTGATCGGGCGTCACTCGCTGCCGATCTTCTCGCTGGGCACGCTGCTGGCCTTTGCCGCGCAGGTGGTAAAGGGGGCATATCTGCCAAGCTTCGCGCTTGACAGTCTGCTGATCCTTGGCGGCGTGGTGCTGCTGGCAGGTTTCGCCTGGCTCTTGGAAGACCGCAAGCCGAAGACGCATTAAGACAGTCTTCGCATAACGCCCGGAAAGCCGCAGTTTCCCTGCGGCTTTTTTTTCAGCCATGTTCCTGCTTCACTGCTTCACTGCTTCACTGCTTCACTGCTTCACCGCGGCACAGCAAAGGGCG
>DALYSR010000063.1:0-18944 GCA_031991825.1 Paracoccaceae bacterium | reverse complement strand
AGCTCATTTCGGTCCCTCGCCTTCCAATCCCCGCCCTGAGCGCTGCAATCCTGCGCGCATCAATGCTGCTCTTCCCCTCATCTCCACGAAAGATTGCTGCATTTACTGCCGCCTCAATCGTGAAAAGCTTACGCAGACCTTCCAGCTTTTCTGATTACTTTCAAGATTACGCTCTGCATTACCTTAAGGCAGATGGTCTTGAATATAGGCAATTTTGAAATAACGAAGATATTGTGCTGAAAATTGAAGCAACAATGGAAAAAATGCGCGACTTGCGCGCATTTCCTGAAAGCTTTTCCCGCAGATGGCCCTAGATCCCGCCGCCCCGCTGCCTTAACGGTAACGATAGCGGTTCAGGACCGACAAGCCGTCCAAACTGATCGAGGTGATCGCGCTATTCGAGCGGTTGAACAGCTGCAAGATCGGATTGGAGGAAATGCTGTCCTGCGCCTTCTTCGCCTCGTTGATGGCGGTATATCGCGCGGTCAGTTTCTGGCGGACTTTGGGGTCGTCCAGAGTGGTCAGATCGAACTTGCTGCTCAGCACTTTGACCTGACGGTCCAGATCGCTGGACGCCATATTCGGCAAGCCAAGCGCGCCATAGAAGAAATCGCGCAACTTGGTATCGGACAGCACGCCATACCAGCTGGTAATGCCCGACGCCTTCTTTTCGAAATGCAGCACGGTGCCGACGGTTTCGTTATTCTCTAGCTCGGAGTTGATCAGCTTCTGGTCGACAAAGCGGTCCACCATCGCCTCGATCCATGCGGGATCTTTGAATTGGGGATATTTGACATAAGGCTTGGCCGCCGCATCGATTGCGGCAGGTGCGAAGAACTGCATCTCGCGGCTCAGTTCCTTGAAGCGGCTATCGGTCATCTTCGAGGTGATGGTGCCCTTCTCTTCAGGACTAGCGCCCAGCACCTTCTTGATCATGGCCTTGCCGAAGATGTGGCTTTCCAGATCGAAGGCTTTCATCACGAAGCTATAAATCTCGTAATCGGCGACCAAAGCCGCGGGACTTTCGATGGCGCCGATGCGCTCGCGGAATGCCTTGATTTCGCGCGCGTTCACGACGTTATTCTCGATCGAGGTCTCGAAAACCTCGCGCTTGTTGTTGAGCAATTTCAGCGCCAGATTGGCGGAGAGGCCAGAGGTCGAGATCATTGGGATGCCTTTTCGATATGGGCAAAGAGCAGGTCTTCATGCGCGATCACGGGGACCAAGGCCCGATAGGCGGCATAATGATTGCCTTCAGTCGCCAAATCAGCGGCATCGGCGATCTGGTCCGCAAAGCGCGGCAAAGCGCTTTTCAAATCCGACAGACCGGACAGGATAAGATCCATATATTCGGCCCGATGATGTTGGCTGACCAAAGCGATCTGCAACTGATAGGCAATGCGACGCACCGGTGTTTGCGCGGTTTCGGCCGTCAGCATGTCGTCGCCGCGCAGGATATCGGCACGGTTTTCCACATCCAGCACCTGACGGCGCGCGCCGTTGCGCAAGATGCAACCATTCACGATCACCCGCTCATATGGTTTCAGGGTCAGCCGCAAGCCCATGTCAGGCCGCATCCTGCGACGGATTGCCGGCCAAGCCTTCGATGATCATCTGATTGGTCGACACCAAGGGCGCTACCTTGCCTTCGCCGCGCAAAATCGAACGGGTCTGGCGTTCGACGAACAAGGCCAGCGATAAAAGCCCTGCCCGCAGATCCGGCTGCAAAGCATTGTCGGGATGCGCCAGATCCGCCTTCAGTGCCGACCACAACCGGATGTTTTCCGCCAAAGCCTGCTGCAACGAGCTGGCCATCACCTGCATCCGCGCCATTTCGCTTTCGGCAGTGTCATGCGTTTCGGCATAGGTGGCCAGTGCGGCGGTGACACGGCTGAAGATCCGGCGTTCGATGTCGCGGGGGGATTCGGTTTCGCGCATCGTGCGCTTATAGGCTGAAACGGACATTGCTGTCTCCGATACCAAGTATAATCTATTTATTCATGGCTATACTTGAAAGTGCAAGCAAAAAGAAAAGGCCCCCAAAAGGGGGCCTTTCCATGTGCATAAGGTCGCCGAATTAACGGAACAGCGACAGCAGGTTTTGCGGGCCTTGGTTCGCAATCGACAGCGACTGGGTTGCCAACTGCTGTTGAACTTGCAGAGCTTGCAGGCGAGCTGCTTCCTCTTCCATGTCCGCGTCAACCATCGCGCCAACGCCGTTGTCCAGCGTGTCGGTCAGCTGCTTCAGGAACTCTTGCTGGTTTTCGATCGACTTGCCCGACTGACCCAGATTGGTGGTCGCCGAGATTGCCGAGTTCAGCAGGTCGTTCGATGCTTTCAAAGCCACTGCTTTGAAGTCACCCGAAGCCAGGTTCTCGTCCGATGCGGCTTCAGCCAAAGCTTTGAAGCCCGACGCCATAGCTTTCAAGTCCACCATGTTCACGGTGATCTTGGTGGTCGCGAAATTGCCGCCAGCGCGCGAGATACCGGTCACAGCTTCACGCGAGGAACTGGTCTCGGTTGCGGTGAAGGTCGCCAGCTTGCCGGCAACAGCGGTGTCCGAAGCTGCTTTCTTCTCTTCAACCAGGATCGCGGCGTTCACAGCAGCGAGATCGTCTGCAGTGTAGTCACCAGCGGTGGTCGAGAAGGAAGCCATCGGCGCAGTGCCAGCTTCTTTACGAGCAGCATTGATGGCTTTCAGGTAAGCCGCTTGATCGTCGGTATCGGTAACGCCAGCCAGTGCCGTTTCATCAGCCAAAGCGCCTGCAGCAGTGGTCAGCGCATCAGCAGCGTCAGCACCTGCTTTATCTGCTGCTGCAACTTCAGCTGCAGTGTAGCGATCGCTGCCAGCATTGGTGAAGGTCCATGCGCCAGCAGTGCCTTCCATTTTCGCGGAATCGCTCGAAGCGATCGCGCCGCTTGCGCCAACCAAGTCGTCACCATTGAAGGTCGACTGAGCGATGATGGTTTCCATCTGCTTCACGAGCTCTTTGAACTCGCCTTGGGTCGGCGCTGCAACTTCATTGGTGCCGTTCTGCGAGAACGCCATACGCGAAGTGAACTCTTTCGCCAGATCTTGGAACGACTTTGCGCCTTTTTCAGCAGCAGCCAACGAGTTCTTGGTCAGGGTCAGACCTTCGTCGATTGCCGAGTACATCGCGCTGTCACCCTTCATCGATTCCGAGATCGAGAAGTAAGCTGCGTTGTCCTTAGCCGACTGAACTTTCAGGCCGGTGCCGATACGGTCTTGGGTGGTCGACAGGTTTTGGTTGATGTTGCGCAGGGTCGAGAGCGCGTTCATCGCCGAGGAGTTGGTCAACAAAGACGACATGGTGTCTTCCTTTATAAGCTTCTGCTGTATCCCCGCCTTCTGGCAGGTGAAACCGTTGCGGCTTCACAAGGGGGAATGGCTCAGAAGGTTAAAGGCGGGTTAACGCGCGGAAATTATCCATGAAATTTTTTAGAAAAATGAAGAATAGTTAATGATGTCTATGATCTGTTGCAGTCGCAGGGGTTTTTCCCCCAGCCGCCAGCAGGGCTTGGTTGATTGATAGGACTGCGTGAATATCGCCGGTCATGGACAGCAAAAGCCTGCTCTGCTGCGCTGCGAAATCGGCCAATACATTCATTTTGTAGGAAAAGATGTCGCTGGTATCCGTATCCAACACGGCAAGCATGTCCTGAAGCGCGCTCCAGAACCGAAGATTGGCCAGTGCCGCCGCCTGCAAGCCGCCCGCCATGATTGCAATCCGCTGAAGCTTGCAGGCCGCATCGAACCGCGCGGCGTCTTTCGCCAAACCTTCGGTGATGCGGCACAAAGTCTGGCGATGTTCATGAAAATAGACGCTGATACAGCAAGACGAATTTTGGGGATCGAGACGCGTCACTGCATGCCTTTCCTTGTTAACGGGGCGTTGAACAGGATGCAGGCACAGCGAGTGGAATTGCGCGCGAAGGCGTGAAGCCCCTGCCCCGACCGTGTCAGAAATTGGTATCGATCCGCTTCTGCGTGCCCACCGCCGCATCGATGACTTGGCCTTTATTGCCATACATTCCCTTCAGGGAATGCCTTTCGCGCACGCGGTCCATTTCCAGCCGGATCGAACGCGAGGCTTCCGCCATGGCCGACAAGAGCACGGCATTGGTTTGGATTTGCTCGGCCAAAGCGCGCAGATGGTCCCGCAACATCCGCGTGATTTCGGTATCGTCGCGGATGAAAGGTTCAATCACCGGCTGGCTGTTTTCCAGCCGTTTCAGCAGGGTTTCCTTATGCGAAAAAAGATCGATCACCTGCATCAGATCGGCATGGCGCAGCGCGGCATTCTCGTCTTCAAGCAGGTGGATCAGCTCTTTCACGATGACCGAGAAGTTAACGATATTCTCTTCGTCATCGGTGGTGAGCGGCGGGCGTTCGCCCATGGCCGCGCGGGCGCGACGTTCGTGAAAACGCTGGGCCAAACGGCTAATGGCGGGCAGCGGCGGGATGATCATGCGGAATAGGCTGCCAGTTGACGTGCAATGCTATCGGCAATGCCGGTGCTGCCGGTTTCGGCGATTTCCGCCGCGATGGCTTGCGCGGTGAAGCTGCGCCACACCTCTTCGGCATTGCCCGCCCCGAAGGTGGCAGAGCCTGTGGTTTTCAACATATCCTCGACCATCGGGGTCAGCAAAGAGGCTTCGAACTTCCGTGCGATTTCGCGCAGATCTTCGGGCGACTTGGCCGCCTTGCCCCCTATATCAAAGGCGGGGGCCTGAAGCGATGCGGGTTGGATAAGGCTCATCAGATGATCTCCAGATCGGCATGAAGCGCGCCGGCGGCCTTCAGGGATTGCAGGATAGCGATAGTATCTTGGGTGTTGATCCCAATGGCATTCAAGCCATCCACAAGTTCTTGCAACGACACCTGTCCGGGCAAGACGGAAAATCCTGAATCGCGCGCGCGCATTTCGATTTCCGTGACGGGGATGACCACGGTGCCGCCGATGCTGAGCGGCTCGGGCTGCACGACTTCGGCGCTTTCACGCACCATGACCGTCAGACCGCCTTGGCTGATCGCCACCTCATCGATGCGCACATTGGCCCCGATCACTATGGTGCCGGTCTTGGCATCAATCACCACTTTCGCGGTGCTATCTGGCTCCAAAGTCAGGTTTTCCAGACCGGCAAGCATCTGCGGCACATCCATCTTGCCTTGGCCCCAAACCTCGACGGTGCCGGGATCCAGCATCTTGGCGCGGGCGCCGGTCGGGCCGCTGTTGATCGCATCTACCATCCGCGAGGCGGTGGTGAAGTCGGGATTGCGCAGCGCGAGCCGGATGGAATTCATGCTGCCCAACTCGAACTCGACTTCGCGTTCGACGATGGCCCCGTTTTCCACCCGTGCCACGGTCGGCACGCCATCGGTGATGCTGGCCGCCTGACCACGGGCCGAGATGCCATTGACCGCAACCGGACCCTGCCCCACCGCATAGATATTGCCATCCGCGCCGGACAGCGGCGTGACCAGCAAAGTGCCGCCCCGCAAGGATGTCGCATCGCCCAAGGAGGACACCACCACATCGATGGTCGACCCACGCCGCGCGAAGGAGGCCAGATTGGCCGTCACCATCACTGCCGCGGTATTGCGGGTTTTGATCTGCTCGTCGGTCAGGTTGCCCACGCCCAGACGGCCCAGCATCCCCTCCATCGATTTGCGGGTGAAGGGGCTGTTTTTCAGCGTGTCGCCGGTGCCGTTCAGGCCCACGACCAGACCATAGCCGATCAATTGGTTTTCACGCACACCTTCGAAATGCGCGATATCCTTGATCCGCACCTCGGCTTGCGCCTGTGGCGGGGCAAGACCAAGGCAGAGCAGGATACAGAAGGCGATCAAGCCCTTGGCGCGGGGCAGAGCAGTCATGGATTGATCCCTCTAGTCATGGTGTATCAAAAGGATACACATGTATATCATAGGTCAGTCAAGTATTGAACTGCCTAAATTGTTGTGCTGAATGGAAGTGATGTTATTTTGCCCCTGGAGCTGAATTGCGCGTCCTGATCCATTCCCGCCTTTTGCCGACCGGTCGCCCGCAGCCTGTATTTTCGGCGGGCTTTCCGCATGGTCTGGACCTTGAAAACGTCAGCGAAGCAGCGCTCAGCGGCGCCGCCGCGCATTTGGGGAAGAATGATCTTCTGCCCTTGGTGCTGGTCACCTTGCCGAATATCACACCAGATCTGGCTTTGTTGCGCAGCTTGCGCGGTGGGGGATTCACGGGGGCGATCCTTGTGCTGACGCACGCGAATACGGCAACCGCGTTTTTGAATGCAGGCGCGGATGATGTGATGGTGATACCCGCCGATCCGGTCGAGCTGCTCGCGCGGCTTTCGGCGGTAACGCGGCGCAGCCATGGCATTCCAAGTGAAGCCGTGCAGCTTGACGATTTGCGGATCTATCTGGACGGCCGCCATCCGGAATTTGACGGGCAAGTGCTGCAACTTTCGGCGCGCGAATATCAGATCCTGCGCTATCTGGCCTTGAATGTGGACCGCGTGGTGACCAAAGCGGCGATCTATGATGCGCTTTACGCTTTGTGCGCGATGCCGCCCTTCGACAAGATCATCGATGTCTATATCTGCCGCTTGCGCAGCAAATTCGGTAAGTTGACCGCAGAAGGCAGTCGTTTCATCCAGACGGTTCCGGGCAGGGGATATCGTTTGACAGCCCCTGCCGCTGGGCTGCTGAAAGCCGGACTGCTTAAAGGTAGTTCAGCAGGCTAAGGTTCTTCAATCGCGCCGTGACCGCATAGCTGGTTTCCAGTTGTTTGGTCATGCTTTCCATCCGCAGGCCCGCCTCATAGGGATCAACGCCTTCGATATCGACGATGCGGTTGTTATAGATGGTTTTCAGATTCGCCTGACGCGCCACGGTGTCCTTGATCAGGCTTTGCTGATTGCCCAAGTTCGCTTCATGGCGTTCAAGCACCGAAGTGCCCTTCTGGATCGCGCCGATCGCTTCATCGAGCCATTTCTGATAGGCAACATCATCGCCGATCTTGGTGGCATCGGTGGCCGCAAACATCACGATCCCTTTGAAGATCTGCTTGATCGCCTCGTCTTTCGCCGTCAGCCCCAGATGCAGCGTCGATGTTTCGTCCAGATTGGCCGTTTGGACGGTGCCGCTGTAATCCTGCTGGCTGTCATAGCCGGTGGCCGAGGGGGCCACCCCGTTCAAACCGAAGAAGCTGTCCAGATCCGCCAAGGCCTGATCTATATCGGTAAGCGCGGTTGTCCCGTCGAAGGAGAAGCTGGGAAATCCAGACAAATCAAGCGTTTGGCTGATTTTATTGCTGCCGATACCCGAGAAAATATACTCCCCCGCATAGGTGGTATTCAGCATCGAATTGATGGCATTGAAGGTCGAGATCGCCTCTGGCTGCAGGGTCTCTAGGCCCTGACGGCCCGACCCGAAGGCCACCATCATGGTCATCAGATCGTTGCCCTTGCCGCGTATCGCCGCCATCTGACCGCTCACGATATCCAGCTTGCCGTTCAGCAGGCTGTTTGATGTGTGATATTGTTCGACGCGCGCCATGCGGTTGCGCAGGTCCAAGGACTGGGCCGCGCGGAAGCCGGTATCGGCATAGACATCCTCGCGCAGGCCGGTCGCGACTTCTTTTTGCGCCTTTTGCACCTGCGCATCCTGCTCCGCGATCGAGCGGCGCAGGTTGATCGATTTCTGCATCGTAGACTGAGTGGCAACAGCTTTCATCTCATTCTTCCTCAAACGGCGCCAAGCAGGGTATCAAGCATGTTCTGCAAGGTTGTTAGCACTTTAGCATTGGCAGCGAAGGACTTTTCAATCACCAGCAGTTGCTGCATCTCATCATCGATATTGACGCCTTGCAGGTTCATGCGCGAGGCGGCAATGGTGGCGCCAGCGGTATGTGCTTGCGTCGCTTGATTTTCGGCCTGCACCCGCAGTTGTTGCTGGCGCGACACCATATTCGCCGCGTAATCGGCGATCGAAATGCCGGTGCCCATCGGGGTAGTCGCATTGTCTTTCAGGTCGACCGCCTGGATCATCTTGTTGACCAAGACATTCGAACCGGATTCCAGCGGGCCCTTGCTGCCCAGACCGGTGACGATCTTGGACGACAGCCCGCCCTTTTGCGGGTCGACAGCCGCATTCACGGTGATCCGCCCCGCCAAGCCGGCCAACTGGCCCGCGCCAACGCCAAGGTTGGAATCGACGAAAAGGCCCTGCTCACCAACATCCAAGGTATCATCGCTGGCGGTAAAGCGGTCGATCACCAGTTTGGCCATGCCGTCCAGCTGTTGCTTCACTTCCGGCACGGTCTTGGTCGCCAGTTCGAACAGACCGGCCAAGGTGCCGCCTTCAAAGCCGCGCACGCCTTGTTTGCCGGGCGTAATGTCGATTTCGCCAACCATCAGCGAATTCTGACCGACATCATAAGTCAGCGTCGACACGCGTTTGCCCAACACCAGTTCGGTGCCGCCGCTGGTATAGATATTCACCGCGCCGTCGCTGTTGAAATCGGTTTGGATCTGCATGTATTCGGACAGCTTATCGACCAGCTTATCCAGATCGTCTCGCATTTCAGCGCCTTCGACGCCCTTGCCCCCAGTCTGGCTCATGCGTTGGTTCAAGGTGCCAATCTGGCTGAGGATCGCATTCACATCCGACACGTCGTAACGGATGTTCAGCTGCACCTCTTCTTCCAGTGCGGTCGCGGCGGTGTAAAGCTGGTTCAGGTTGTTGGTCAGCGCATAGGCCTTGTCCAGCACCCCCAATTGCGACGCCGTCGACAGCGGCGCGCTGCCCAAGGTTTGCAGGCTGTTATAAAACGCGGTCAGAATTGCGACCGGCGAGGTGGCATCCTCGGGTTGGCCAAGGATGCCGGTATAGGTCGCCATGCCTTGCGCAACCGTCTGCGCCCGCGCGATTTCCGACACATTGGCGCGGTCGAGCCGGTTCAGCAACTGGTCGACATTGCGATCGACCGACGAAACATAGACCTGTCCGCGAATGGTCTGCAGCGTGGTCGATTTGCGCGTATAACCCTCGGTCATCGCGTTGGCGATATTGCGCGTGATGATATCTGACTGGATCTGCGTCGTGCGCAGACCCGAATTCACAATATTCAATGCGGATGAAATGCTCACGCCTCAGCTCCTATCAACGCTTCAGATTGTTCACTTCTTGCAGCATCTCATCTGCTGCGGTGATGATCTTAGCATTGGAGGAATAGGCGCGCTGAATACGGATCAGATCGGTCAATTCGCTAGAGATATCAACGGTTGAAGATTCCAAAGCGCCCGAAACGATCGTGCCGTTCTTGCCCTGACCCGCCGTTTCCATGGTCAAAGTTCCCGCCGCACGATTGATCTGATAGGCATTGCCATCAACCAAGGTCAGCGCGTTGGGATTAGTGACCTGAGCGACCGGCACATCATAAAGCGCCATGCGGCGCCCGTCATCAAAGACGCCCCAGATCGTGCCTTTGGCGTCGGTTTCGGTGCGCGCAAGTCCCGTCTGGCCCGACCCGTCCACCGTGAAACGCTGCGGCGTGAAATCACCCACGAATTGTGTGATACCCTTATAAGTGCCAGGCGCGCCCAAGCCCAATGTCAGCGGCATCTGATCGCCGTTCGCATCGATCTGCATGGTGATTTCGCCGGTAACGGGATCAAGCGTCAAAGTCTGCGGCGTTACCGGCTGGTTTGCCGACATCGCATAGGATTTCGGCGAGCCCGGGTTCGGGCCCGAATTGTTGAAGGTCACGTCAATCGCGCCATGCGTGCGGTTGGTGGTATCCGATACCGTCAACCGCCAGACGTTGATGTCATCCGTTGGCTGCCACGACAGCACCAGATTTTCGCTGCGACCCAACTGCGTGAAGAATTCCATGCTGGACAAGAAGGCCGATCCCGGAGGCGTCACACCGGTTTCCTGCGCGGGCAGATTTCCGGTCACGGTTGCCGAAGTCGAAGGCTGCGCGGGCAGCTGCAGATCGCCGATCTTCACGCTCGACATGCTGGAAAAGCTGTTGCGATCCAGCGCGCCTTGGGTGCCGGTTGCCGTGTCATATTCGAAACCGGCAAGATAATAGCCTGCGCTGTTTACCATATAGCCATTTTCATCGGGGCGGAAGTTGCCAACACGGGTCAGGAAGAAATTGGCTTCCGACGTTTCATTGGCGTTTTTCGACACCACAAAGAAGCCGCTGCCGGAAATCGCCAGATCGTAATCCGAGCTGGTCGCGTTGATCGACCCGCTTTGGCCCACGTTCGACCCGTTCACCGCCTTCACACCGGATGCCGAGTTGCCGCCGGCGGTGGTAGTGGTCACCATATCCGCGAAGCTGCGCTTGTAGCCGGTGGTGCCGGCATTGGCGATGTTTTCGGAAATACGCGTCACGGCAGTCGCATTCGCGCCCAGGCCCGAGATGGCGGTGCTCATTGCTTCGGAAATGCCCATCAGGATCATCTTTCTAGTTGGGAGTGTGAACCGCAGGTTCAGATAAAGGGAAAGCCGGACCTTATGGCACGGCGGTTTGGGTCTCGTCGGCTGCCGACGGCTCGGTCTCACCGCGCGGCAAGCCTTGCGAAAGCAAGATGCGTGCGGCTTCCAATGCGCCATCGGTGCGTGTCAGCATGTCTTTAGCGATAGTCTTCGAAAGGGGCGTCAGAACCGGTTGCGGCGTGATCAAAGCGCTGTAAAGCGCCGGATCAACCGCCTGATCAGGTGCCGCTTCGCGCAGGCGGGCAAAGGTGGACGAGGCGAAGGCATTATCGCCCTCGTCATGCGCGATCATCACCGCATGCAAGGTTTCGGTCTGATCCTTTTGCAGCAGATGATGGCTGTCCAGCGCACGATGGCCCTGCATCGCCTGATAGCTTTGGCCCGCATCGCGCGCGGCTTTGGCATAGACCGCATAGTTTTCAGGCACAGCGAAGCTCTGGCGCAGGGCCAAAGCCCCGATGGTGCCCGCCGTCATGCTGGCCACGGCATAGCGTTCGCTCAAGGATTCGAAGCGCGGCATGCCTTCGCGGGCAAGCGCCAGTTTCGCGCGGTCGATGTCGAAATTGACCAGCCATTCTTCGGCTTCGGCCAAAGGAATTTCCTGACGGAGACGATCCACCGGTGTGGGCGCACCCACGCGCCCCAGATCGTTCTGCAAAGCCGCATATTCGGCTGCCGCCGCCTGATGCAGGCCATGACGCGAAAACGCGCGCGCCAGCGACATCCGCGCCACCGGCCAGATCGGATCGAGGCGGTAGAAGGATTCCACATCGCGAAGGCTTTGCAGATAGGTCGGAAGATCGATCTCATCCGCATCCATCGCCGCTGCGAAAGCCGCCATCGCCAATGCGCCGCGTTCATGCGCCAGCACCGCTTCCGCCGTGCCCGGGTGGTCAATGCGGATATTGCCCATCACCGCCAAAGCAAGCGGCATATCCCCCAGATCTTCGGCCACCTGTGCCAAACGCGCGCGCAAGATCAGCGCCTCGTAGCCGTGGCGCCATTGCTTGACGCCTTCCTTCAAAATCTCGCTCAACGCTGGCAAGACCTTGAAATCGTTTCGCTTCAGCGCAATGTCGGTCAAAGCGATCCTTGCGCGTTGCGCGGCCAGATCATGGCCTGCGGAGGCACGCACGAAATAGTCGAACCCCTGCTGGTTCAGGTCATAGGCCAAGGCAAGGCGGCCCATCATGAACAGATAGACCGGCTCGTTATAAAGCCCCTGCATCTTGCGCGCCGCTTGCAGCAAACCTTCGGCAAGGGTGAATTCTTCCGCCACCATGGCCGCATCGAACAGTTTTGGCAGCAGCTGCCGGATCACCGGCGCCGAATGATTGCCCAATTGGCTGACCGCCTCGGACACCGAAACCTCGCCATGGATCTGGTCGGGCTTGGCCACGCCGGCAATCGCCCAAAGGCTGGCTTCATCCCAGCCTTCGGGCACCCTTGCCTCGATCGGCTTGTCGTCGAGCACATCTATCATGATCGCCAGCGCGCGGGTCTGGGCCACCAAGGCCGGATCGGCCTGCACGCCTATGGCGATGGCGCGACCCAGATAGCTGCGCGCCTCGGGCAGCAACATCTGTGCCATCATCAAGCGGGAAAGTTCTGTTGCCGCGCGGGCTTTTTCCAGATCTTGCGATGTGGCCATACGCTCTTCAAGCGCGGCCCGATCGGCTTTGAATGTCGAAACTTCGATGTCGATGCTGCGTATCAGCGGCAGGCGTTGGCCCAAAACCACGGCAGCGATAGGTTCCGCCTGAGCCGCGATCGGTGCGGGGGCCGCCATGACCGGCACGCTTTGCACGACCGGAACCGGATCGGTCGCCAGCGGCGTGATCGGGGTGGCATCGGTCGGGGGGGCGGCCTGCGCCATCTCTGTCGGGACTGTCAGCGGGACTGCACTGCTGCGCGGCTTCGGGCGAAGTTTGCCCGCAGGGGTATGGGTCATCTCGATGGGCCGAATGCGCGGGCGCGGCATGTAAACCTCGACACGAACGAAGAAATCATCGCGCGAGAGCGCCTCTGCCGCAGCAGCAGGGTCTGTCTGTTCCTGACCGAAAGCGCCAGAGGCCAATGCGTAACCCGCCACGGTCGCCAGAAGCGCGACCTTCAGGCCACGGCGTTGCACTGCTGCCATTACACTCAAACCCACTACCTAGCGACAGTGCAAAACTGCCCTGTCTTGTCCCATTTTATACTTGCATTACTTGTGATAATACATGAAATCAACATTAATAACATGAATTACGAGGGCAAGGATGGATACCACGGGCTATTTGCCGCTTTCGACGGCGCGCGCTTTGCAGCGCGGCTTGGACGTGACCTCCAACAACCTTGCCAATGCCAATACCGCTGGCTTCCGTGCCGACCGGATGGTGTTCGAATCCATGATCGACAGGTCGGATACTCCCTTCGAACCCGTCGCCTATAGCTTTGATAGGCTTACCTATTCCGACCTTGCCCAGGGTGGCTTGCAAACCACCGGCAATCCCTTGGATCTGGCCGTTCAGGGCGATGGCTGGTTCGGCTTTGAAACCCCCGATGGCCGCGTGGCCTTGGGGCGCAGCGGCCAGTTCGTGGTCGATGCCGAAGGCATGCTACGCATGGCGGCGGGCCATCCGGTCTTGGATGCGGGCGGTGGCCCGATTCAGCTGCCGCTTGAGGCGGGCAGGCCCGAAATCGCCCGAGACGGCACCATTACGCTCGAAGACGGGCAGATCATCGGTCAAATCGGCGTGTTCGATGCCCCCGATATCGCGACTTGGGAACGTCTGGGCGATGGCATGTTCGTGCCGCGCGACGGAGCGCCGACGCCTTTGGAAGCCGCGGCGGCTCCGGTCGTGGTGCAGGGCGCGATTGAGCAGTCCAATGTCAATCCGATCAATGAGATGGTCCGGATGATCCAGATCCAACGTAGCTATGACCAAGCAATGGCCATGGCGTCCAATCACAACGATTTGCGTCAGAACACCCTGTCCCGTTTGGGCCAGAAGGTTTGATCCGCCGCAACAAGGTGCAGTAAGGTAAGGAAATCCGATGAAAGCTTTGGGCATTGCCGCTTCGGGCATGATGGCGCAGCAGACCAATGTGGATGTGATCGCCAACAATATCGCCAATGCGAATACCACCGGTTTCAAATCCGGTCGCGCCGCATTTCAGGATCTGATCTATCAAAGCGAACGCCGCCAAGGCGCGATGACCGCCGATGACGGCGCGATGCGCCCCGTTGGCACCGATATCGGCTTGGGCGTGGCCACGGCGGGCGTGGTGCGGCTGCATACCCAAGGCGGACTGACCCAGACCAATAATTCGCTGGATATGGCGATCCAAGGGCGCGGCTATTTCCAGATCGCGATGCCCGATGGCACCACGGCCTATACCCGCGCGGGCAATTTCTCGCTCTCGCCCGAAGGCACTATCGTGACCTTCGAAGGCTATGAGCTGGATCCGGGCATCACCGTGCCGGAAGATGCCACCAGCATCGAAGTCAGTGCCGATGGCGTGGTACGCGCCTATACCGCCGATGCGGTGGAAGCCCAGGAACTGGGCCAGATCAACTTAGCCAATTTCATCAATGAAGCGGGCCTGCGCGCGCTTGGCAGCAACCTGCTTGCCGAAACCGAAGCATCGGGCGAGCCAATGATCGCCCAAGCGGGCGATGCCGGATATGGCACCCTGCGCCAGAACTATCTGGAAAATTCCAACGTCGATGTGATCAAGCAGCTCACCGATCTGATCACCGCGCAACGCGCTTATGAAATGAATTCCAAAGCGATCACCACCGCCGACCAGATGATGCAAACCGCAACGCAGGTCCGCTAATATGAGCATGTGGCGCAACCGCTTGGTGGCCTGCGGGCTTGCCTTGGGCATGTCTTGGATGGCGGCAGTGCCGGCTGTTGCGGTGGAATTGCCGCTGCGCCAGCTGCTGGAAACCGCGATCCTCAGCCATGCCTCTGCGGGCAATGATGTCCTGCCGCCCCAAACGCGGCTGGAATTCGTGCTGCCGCCGGATGTGCCGCAGACGGTCGAACGCTTGGTCGCCCTGCAGCAGGACCTGCGCGCCAATCTGTTCGCCGCCACCATCGAAGACGCTAAGGGCCAGCAGACCAGCTTCCGCGGCAAGGTCTTCGCGCTGTTGGATGTGCCGGTGCCCAATCGCCCGCTCGCTCCGGGTGATATCCTCAAAGTATCGGATTTCTCGACGCGCGCTTTGCCCGCGATCGGCATGGGTCGCTTTGCGGTGGTCGATCTGCAGGCTTTGATCGGTCAAGAGGTCCGCAGGCTGTTGCCCGAAGGCCGCGTCGTGCAAAGCCAATCCCTGCAAGCGCCGCGGGCGGTCAAACGTGGCGAGAAGCTGACCCTCAGCTATCGCAATCACGCCTTGGAAGTGACCGCCCCCGCGCGCGCCTTGGAAGACGCAGGGCTGGGAGAGCCGGTCAAAGTGCTGAACATCAATTCCAACAAGACAATCACCGGCATCGCCCGAGGCGACGGCCGCGTTGAGGTGGGTCAATGAAGAAGTTTACCGTAACCGCCCTGTTGGTTCTGGGCACCACACTTACCGGCTGCGCGGCGATCAACGAACAGCGCGATCCCAAGCTGAGCGGTCTGATTTTGGATTCCGAAACCATGCCGGAAGCCCAGACCGTGCGGGTGCCGCAACCCGATCCCGCGCCCTATGTGCCCTTGAAACGCGCCGACCGCGCCTCGCTTTGGGCCAATGGATCGACCGGTTTCTTCGGGGATCACCGCGCGGCAAGGGTGGGCGACATCCTGACCGTGGTCATCAATATCGACGACGAGGCCAAGCTGCAAAACGCATCGAACCGGTCGCGTTCCGCGGGGACCGGCATGGATGCGCCGACCTTCTTGGGCTATGAATCCAAGCTGGACAGGGTCTTGCCGGGGATCAAACCCGAAGACCTGCCCTCGGGCGATCTGATTGATCTTAGCTCGAACGACAGTTTCAAAGGCACCGGCACCATCAAGCGCAACGAAGAAATCAACCTGAAGGTTGCGGCGATGATCGTGCAGAAGCTGTCGAACGGCAATCTGGTGATCGCGGGCCGCCAAGAGGTCCGCGTGAATGCCGAACTGCGCGAGTTGCGCGTGGCCGGTATCATCCGCCCCGTCGATATCGAAATGAGCAATACCATTCCTTACGACAAGATCGCCGAAGCCCGTATTGCCTATGGCGGCAAGGGCCAGCTGTCGCGGGTCCAGCAGCCGCGCTATGGCATGGATGCGCTTGACGTCATCCTGCCCTATTGATCGCAAGGAACGACTGACATGGCAACGCCTCCGACCCCCGCCGCAGCCCCGACGCCCGACCAATTGGCCGGCCGCACCATCGTGCTGCCGCCCGAGTTGGAGGCAAAGGAAGGCTTGGGCAAAAAGCTGCGCACGCCGCTGATCATGGTCGGCATCGTGGCGGTGCTGGTATTGGGCGCTTTTGTCGGACACCGCTTCGCCGGAAGCCTGTCCGGTCTGGTGGTCCCCGAATCCAGCGAGCCTGCACCGCAGATCGAACGCGTCGACGGCGGGCTTTACACCTTGGAACTGGCAATGCCCCAAGGCCAAGCGCGATGGATGCTGGAATTCGATGCCGATATCGTCACCAAAGAAGGCCCGACCAATCGCCAAGAACTGCGCGATGCCTTGGAAAAGCTGGTGATCCAAGCGTCGTCCCTGCCTTTGGTGCAGACCGCGCGGGAGCCGAATGTGGAAATGCGCAAGGCGATCCTGACGATTGCCAAGCATTACTACCCCTGGCTGGTGGATATCCATATGCGCAGGTCCGATATCCGCGCGCCGGAAAACAAGCTCAAGGCCGTGGGCCAGGCGATGCGCGGCTCGAATTGAAAAAAAGGCCCGCAGATCGGTTGATCTGCGGGCCCTTTTTCAGCGTACGCGAACGATTTCACCGCTTTGGATGCGATTGCCATTCGACAACTGCAGATAGGTCGAACCGCCGCTATATTCGACCGACAAGACTGTCGCATCGGTATAGCTGTTATAGCTGCCCGCACCGCCTTTGGCATCAATGGCTGCAATGCTGAAACTGTACTCGCCCGCAGGAACCTTCTCGCCCGACGTATTGGTGCCGTCCCATTTGACTTCGTGCAAGGTCTTGCCCTTGACCGACAAATCGTCGATCACAGCGATCAAAGTGCCGCTGGAATCGCGGATCTGGGCCTGAACAGTGGCTGCATCGCCTGCCAATTCATAGCTGAACACCGCCCCTTCCCCGTCGAAATGCAGCGTCTCGGAGGGGCCGGTCACTTCGCGACCAATCATGCCCGCTTCCGACAGCGCCGCATTCAGCGCCAGCTGGCCGCGCAGGCTTTCTATCTGGGCGTTGACCTGCACCGTCTGTTCAACCTGCGTCAGCGTCGCCAATTGGGTAACGAATTGCGAGGAATCCATAGGTTCAAGCGGATCCTGGTTTTGCATCTGTGCCACCAGAAGCTTCAGAAAATTCTGATAATTCGCCGCAAGGCCCGCGTTGGCGGCCTCTGCTTTGGGCGCGCCGATAGCAGATTGGCCAATGGATTGAACGCTCATGAGCGGCTCCTTAAGTGAGGATATTCACGCGCTCGCCGTCAAGCAAAGCGGTTTCGATTTCGGTTACTTCAGCATCGGGCGCATCGCTGCTTATGTCTTCGTCACCCTGTGTCGGGCGGTGATAGGATGACAGATCCGGACCGCCATTCGACAAATCGAAGCCCTTCTCCCCCATGAAGCTGCTGAGCGCGCTGCTTTCGTTGCGCAAAGCGTCCAGCACCATCGGATTTTCGACCTTGATCGCCAGATGGATGCGCCCATCGGCTTGACGCAGGATGTCGATTTCCAGCGCACCCATGCCCTGTGGACGCAACAGGATGCGGGTCTTGCCCTCGCTGACTTCCAATTCCTGCATTCGGTCCAATATGTTGCGCACCAAAGGCGAGGCCGGAGCCTTGTTTTCTGCCGCAGGCGCCCCAACCGGTCCTTGCGCCACCGGCTTGTCAAAGGCGGCGGGCTCTTTCGCTTGGGCTTGCATCACCGAAGGCGCGGCTTGGAATTCATCAGGCTGCAGGCTGTGCGCGGGCTTTGTATCCGCCATCGGGGCAGCCGCTGCGTCAAGCTTCGGGGCTTGTGCGATCGGGCTGTCTTTGACGACCTCTGCGATGGGTGCATCAAGTGCTGCGAAAGGCCTGTGCGCATCTGGGTCTTGCTGCAGGGGCTGCGACGGCGCGGCCGGAAGTACCGGATTCTCAGTTTGGGATTTGGCAGATGCATCGGTCGTCTGGATCGCCATGGGCCGGACGATATCCAAGCCATCATCGGTCGTAACCAGTTGATCCGGTTCTGATTCAAACTCAGGTTCTACCGCCATTTCCGCAGGGTGCAGCGGCAGATCAGCGATCTGATCTGTGGGCAGAACTGTTGCCTCATCTGCCGAAAGGGATAGATCTGGCAAAGGCTGCGCAGGCGGCAGTGCTTCCACGCTAAGCTGCAAGGCCGCATGGCCCACCGAGAAACTCGGCAGGGGTTCAGCAGTCACGACTTGCGGATCGATCAGCCCGAGTTCATCGAGCTGCGCTTCCCCAAGGGCCACATCTTCAGAATCCACTTCAACTTCAACTTCAAGTTGCAGTTCGGCTTCTTCCGTCTGAACAATCGCCGTCGTGCTCTCTTGCAAAATCTGCTCGAAGCTTTTGTCCGATGCCGTATGGGCCAAGGGCCGATCGGCCACAAACGCCGCGGCAGGTTCTGCCGAGATCATGGAAAGCATGTCACTCATGCCAGATCACTCATCATAATTCCTTTGGTCATCAACTGGTTGCGCATTTTGTGCAGGGCGCGTCCCTCGATCAGGCGCAAGCGCGACAGCGGCAGTTTCAAATCTTGCGCCAGTGTTTCCAATGGCTTGTCCTCTTTGAGGAGGTGATGGATCACCAATTGGCGTTCGGTTTTTTCCAGTCCCGCCAAGGCTTTGGCCAAAGCAGACCGAATCCGGCCAAGCCTTTCTTGCCCCAAGGCCGTATCCTCGGCAGTGTCCCCCGCCGCATCGGCAGCAAATTCGTCAAAACTTTCAGCCTGCAAGCTTTGGCGCAGGGCATCCGCCGCATCGGGACCAAGCCGCCCCGAAAGCGCATCACGCAGATGGCGCTCGGGCATGGAAACGATGCCGCTTTGTGCCGCAAAGGCGCGCAGCATCGCCCCGCGCACCGCAGGCGTGGCGAAAGCAAGAAAGGGCACGTCACCTTGCGGTTGATAGCGTTTCAGCGCCTCGATAAGCGTGACCACCCCTTCCATCGCCAGATCTTCGGCCATTTCACGCGAATAGCGCCGCGCAAGTGACCGGATGCGCGGCAGATAGCGCGAAAGCAACTGTTGCAGGGCGTGATGGTCACGACGGCTCTGCCAAGCA
>DALYSR010000062.1:0-19055 GCA_031991825.1 Paracoccaceae bacterium | reverse complement strand
CATCGCTATTTGTCTCCACTATAGCATGAGCAGGAATTCACTGGGTCGTTACACTTACGCCATACGAATACATCTGCAAGGTCTGGACATCAGAGCGGGATCGATTCACCGTAAATCCGATCCACCAAATGCCGGGACTAAACACCTAGTCTTGCCACGTTTCCGGCGCTGCCGCCACTTCCACGGAAGTGGTCCACCTCGAAACCATCGTCCCAGCCCACGCTCACTTATGGCGGAGGGTCTGGCTGGTCGCCTTTTGTCTTTGCTGAACAGCTGCTTAGTCCCGCATAGCCGCCGCTCGGTGCAATTTTATCGGATATGCTGCCCCATCTGTCGAGGCAGCTTTCTGCCCGCTAAAGCGTCACGACCAGCCTGGATCGGCTCTGCCGCAAACAGCTCCTAGCCGACCATCACAGGACTTTGAGGCCAAGTTGTCCGAGCAGCTCTCCTGCCTGACGCCTCGAGATGACTGCGCCTTTAAATTTGCTGGCATCCGTGAGTTTTACCCCTCCCAAATCAGCGCCACGAAGATCGGTCCCGTAAAAGCGGCAATCGGCGATGTTTGCGCCTCTGAGCGAGCAATCCGTAAGAACGGCGTCTCGGAAGTCGCATTGCCTTAGATCAGCCTCGCTGAAATCCACCCCCCTTAGAGACGCCTTGCGAAACGCGAAGTTCGGCAGCAACGCCAAAACAAGCAAGACCTCTTCGAACACCACATCCAAGGCGGCAACCTCACTCAAGTTTGCTCCCGTCAATTTGCATCTTTCGAATTTGACCCCCGACAGGCGCGCCCCCAGAAAATTGGCGTTACCGAAATCGCCGCCCTCCACAGATGTGTCCGTTAATGTTGCCCCAGTGAAAGAAATGGCAGAAGCGCGGCAATTGGCGAATGTTACTTCCTCCAATCGCGCCCCAATGAAGCGCGAACGGGAAAGGTTGCATTTTTCAAAGCGCCAATTGGGTATGTCGAGCCCGCTCATGTCTAGAGATTCCAGATTGCAGGACTGCATCACTACCTCCGTAGACGAACGGCAAAGTCCTTCAAGTTCCGCACGGGTCGGCGTGACGTTCTCTAGGATGGTTTCATTAGACATTTCAGTGCCTTATACTCGTGATCTTAATCAGCCGGTGCGGCCCCTTGGGAGCTCCGCACCGACTTGGCTGGCTTGTCAGGTAGTCGAATCCCATTCATCATCAGCATGTAGTATCCTCACTGACAGGATAATTGGCGACCTCTCCGATGATCGTGAAGCCTTGCTTGCGATAAAATTGGGGCGCGCTCGCGAGGGTGCGTATCCACGAACATGATCTGCACGGTCTTAGAGCGGGCGTTATCTTCGAGATCCTTCACCAAAAGCCCGCTAATGTTCTTGCCGCGTTGCCTATGCTCAACGAACAAAGTTTCGATACGAATGGAGTTTGTTAGCTCATCATAGATCGCCAGAAGGCGACCGAAGGTGATTTGGTCATGCAGCGCTTCTAGACTGATCCTTCCGCCAGTCGAGCTATAGGGATTTTCCATTTCAGGCACTCTATTACTTTCGGGAAGGACTTCAGAGTAATACCTCTCCAAGCCATCGAGAGATGCGCGTTTATTATGGGCATAAGAAATGTGCAGGATTTTCATCATCAACCTCTAATTTGACATTTTAGGGGTCTTAGACACGCTGTGCGTCCTCATTCGCCAAACTCTTAGGTAGAACCATAGGTGCGAACGGACTCGCTTGCTAACAGGCTGAACCTCCACGAGCAAGGCCGACCGGTAGCTTTTTCCGACAGCAGACGGTGACTGCAATTTTATCGGATATTACGCCTCAACGGGTAGCGCGGCGCTTTTCCGTTGAGGCGTCAGGACTGGCCGATACGGGCTCTGTCGCGAAGCGACTAAACCTGGCATTCATACGAGCAAAGCGCCTATCCGCTTGGTTGATAATTTTCTTTGCGAGTAATTATCATAAGCACATGTATTTGTTGACCTATGCATCCGCTTAAGTCATCTGACGCGGTATCGGGGAGTAGTGACCGCCACCGTGCGGGGACATGTCAACATGATCGCGGTGACGCGTGGTGTGTCCGGCCCATGAAGGGTTCCACGAGACCGTTCAGGGGGTAGTCTCGCCTCGCTCACGGTCGAAGGAACACACCATGACACCGACATCTATCGGTATCCTTGCTATTGGCATGTCAATAGACGCATTGATCGCCGCCATTGGACGCGGCACCACTCGGCGCTACGGGCTAAGGGCAGCATTGGGCGCGGGAGCAGTCTTTGGCATCGTGGAGACGATTACGCCGCTCATCGGTTGGACTTTGGGACTGCTGGCAAGCAGCTATGTGCAGGCGGTTGATCACTGGATTGCCTTTGGACTTCTGGGCGCGATTGGCATGAAAATGGTGATGGATTCATGCCGCCCCAAGGAAGACTTGCGTGAAACAGGATCGTTCTGGACGCTGGCGGCGACCGCTGTTGGCACCTCAATCGACGCCATGGCAGTTGGCGTCTCTCTAGCGTTTTTACAGGTCAACATCCTTGTCGTGGCAGGCGCGATTGGGGCAGCGACCATGATGGCTGCAACAGTCGGAATGCTCGCGGGCCGCTACCTCAGCGCGAGCTTTGGTCGGTGGGCGGAACTGCTGGGCGGTTTGGCCCTTGTTGGCCTCGGCCTATCAATTCTAATCGAGCATCTGTTTCTATAGTAGATCGATATATGATCCGGCGCAACCGGTCAGATGGCCTGGGGCGCGAATGTGATCGCCTTCACGACTGGTCGCGGGTGCATGCTTCGGTACGAAGCATGCACCTTCAATCAAGCTCGCTTCGAACGCACCGCTCTATAACTCCATGCACGAGGATATGGATATCAACTGCGGTGTCGTCGTCGATAAAGGCGTCTCGCTCGAAGGAATGGGCCGACGGATCTATGATCTGCTGCTTGATAGAGCTTCCGGCAAGAAAACATGTTCTGAGGAATTCGACTATGGAGACAATGAACTCGTGCCATGGAAAATTTGCGCGGTGCATTAAGAAAAGCGCGGCTGAGGCAGGGTGCAAACCCTGCCTTTTTGTCCACCAGCCCCGTTTTCGATCACGTCAAGTCGTGGCCTTGGCGGATTGTCTGGGTAGTGACGCCTCGGTCCGAGCGCAGTCTTTGATTTAGCCGCGCGGCTTCAATAGGCTTGCCGCAGTCTTGTCTAGGTGTATCGAGGTCGCCGGGTGGCGCTGCAAAATCGATGCCGGTGCCATAGTGTCGACGGGTCCGTCGATGCATAAGGCGGCCGCCTTCGCCTTGCGGGTGTCGGGCACCGAGAGAATGATTTTCTTCGATTTCAATATCTGCTGGATACCCATCGAAATCGCGCGCTGGGGCACATCATCAAAGGTCGGGAACCAGCCTTCGCCCATCTGTTGCAGACGGCATGCCTCGTCGAGCTGGACGTTCAGATAAGGCACTTCGGTCTCGAAATCGGCTGGCGGATCGTTGAAGGCAAGATGGCCGTTTTCGCCGATACCCGCAAAGCAGACCTCGATATGATGGGCCGAGATCAGTGCATTCAACCGTGCGATCTCTGCTGCGGCATCGGGGGCATCGCCCTCAACCAGCACGAATTGCTTCAGGGTCGGGATGCGATCCATCACACGCTCGCGTAGGTAACGGCGGAAGCTGGCAGGATGGGTCACTGGCAGGCCAATATATTCATCCAAGTGGAAAGCGGTAATGCGCGAGAAATCGATATCTGCCGTGACGAAATTCTCCAGCATATCGAACTGGCTGGCTCCGGTAGCCAAAATGATAGAAACCTCGCCGCCTGCTTGCAGCGCGCGCTGGATATCTGCCACGCCCTCTGCCGCGGCTGCACGCCCCATCTCTTGGGCATTCTCGTGAATGAAAATCTGCATGGACAACCCTTATTGGAATAAAGGGGCGCGGGGTGGAAAGCCGCTCATCTCTCCCGGCCCTCAGGTGGTAACAGGCTTAGATTGACGATTTGTGCAACCGGTTGCAATATAGTAATTGTAAATCCGGCCTGCAATCGACAATTCACCTTCGATGCGCTAGCTAGCGGCAAAGGCATAGGGGCCCATAGGAAAGACCGGTGGATGCGTGAGCGGCAAAAAGGCGTGACAATTAAGGATGTGGCCGAAGCGGCTGGTGTCAATCGCTCGACCGTGTCGCGCGCATTCACCCGTCCCGACCTGATCCGCCCCGAGACGACCGCCCATATTTTAAGTGTCGCACGGCAGCTAGGCTATAGCCCAAACCATACTGCGCGGGCGCTGTCGACTGGGCGACCAGCCAATATCGCACTGATCGTGCCTGACCTTATTAACCCCTTTATTCCGCAGGTGATCTCTGGCGTGCAGCGCGCGGCGGATGCGCAAGACCACTGCGTACTTATCGGTAACGCCGAAGAGGATGCGGCGACCGAGGCTCGGCTTTTGTCGCGGTTCGTGGGGCAGGTGGCGGGCGCGATCATCGTCGCAAGCCGTGCCAGTGACGCCCAACTGCGCCGCTTTGAAGAAGAAATGCCGGTGGTGCTAATCAACCGTGATATCGAGAATATGTCGCGGGTTATCGTCGATTCCACCCGTGGCATGACCGAGGCTGTGCAGCACCTCATCGGCCTCGGCCATCGCCGTATCTGCTATCTCGGATCGGGAAAGTCGCGTTGGTCAGATGCACACCGGCGCATGGCCATGGCGCAGGCTTGCAGCGAGGCGGGGGTCGAGCTGGTGACACTTGCTGCAACGGAGCTTTCATTCGCGGGTGGCAAGGCCTCTGCTGCTGCAGTGGCCTCCAGCGCTGTCAGCGCGGTGGTAGCCTTCGACGATCTTCTGGCGCAGGGGCTTTTGGCGGGGCTGGCCGAGAAAGGGGTGAAAGTGCCCGAAGATTTGTCCTTGATCGGCTGTGATGATCTTTTGAGCGAAATGACATATCCGGCGCTGACCTCTATCACCGGTCGTGCTGTCGATACCGGTCGCATGGCCGTCGATCTGTTGTTCCAACGCCTGCGCAGCCCACATCCGTTGGATGCGCGCATCACCCTCAGCACCCAGTTAGTGCTGCGCGCCACCACCGCTGCAACTCGATAACTCACCCTTTTGGATAGGCGTATTCAACTGCATTGACATGCAACCGGTTGCATGCTCTCATCGTCTCGACAGCTGACAAAGATCAGCATCGGGGAGAAAAAATGGCCTACAAAGATCCGAAAACCACGCCGCGCGAGGGGGTTTGCCATGAACGGGCATAGCCTTGATCCCAATGCATTGACGTTGTCCTATCTCGAATCTGTCACGGCACTGATGCGTCGGATCCAGACCGAAGAGCAGGCCGCGATTGCAGCAGCATCCGATATTCTTGCCGCACAAATCGAGGCTGACCGTCTGATCCATATTTACGGCCCCGGTGGACATTCCAATCTTGCGGCACAAGAGGTCTTTTTTCGCGCGGGCGGCTTGATGCATGTCTCGGCCATTCTGGATGAAGGCACACTGCTCTCGAACGGGGCCCTGCGATCGATGGCGGTCGAGCGTCTGCCGGGCTATGGGCGGATCGTAATTGCCGATCAAGGCCTTGGTGAGAGTGATGTGTTGATCCTTGCCAATGCCTATGGCATCAATGCCGCCTTGATAGATGCCGCGCTTGAGGCGAAATCGCGTGGTGTGCGGTTGATCGGTGTGTCGTCCCGTGATCATGCCAATGCAACACCCTCGGATCATCCTGCACGTCATCCCAGCAAGCATAACCTGCACGATCTGGTAGATATCGCCATCGATTGCAAAGTGCCGGTGGGAGATGCCTTGGTCCAGATCGAGGGGGTGGAACAACCAATTGCCGCCGTTTCGACCTTCGCAAATGCCTTTGCGCTGAATGCCTTGGTGATCCACACGGTCGCGCGTCTGGCGAAAGGCGGTTTGGAGCCTCCGATCTGGCGCAGTGGCAATGCCCCAGATGGCGACCGGATGAATGCGCGTTTCATCGCGCGTTTCCGTGACAGGGTGAGGTCCCTTTGATGGTTAAGGTCGTCGAAGGGATCGAGGCACATAGCGGTCAGGCCCTGCGGCTGACCATCGAGGCCGAGCGGATCATTGCCGCCGAATATGCGCCGGCCCGCGTGGGCCTGCCATGGATCTCGGCGGGGCTGGTCGATCTTCAGGTCAACGGCTATGGCGGTCATGATCTGAATGACGGCGTGCTCAGCGTCGAGACCGTCGTCAAGCTGTGCCAAAGGCTGGCGAGCGAGGGCACGACGCGGTTTTTCCCCACCATCATCACTGCGTATGAAAGCGAAATCCTGCAGCGTCTTGGCGCCATTGCCGAGGCTGTGTGTCAAGACGCTCTGGCACGCGCCATGATCGCGGGCATCCATGTCGAGGGTCCGTTCTTTTCGCCTATCGACGGGCCGAGGGGCGCACACCGCCTCGAATGCATCCGCACGGGCGATCCGGCCGAGATCGGACGCTGGCAAGAGGCGGCAGGCGGGCTTATCCGCATCATCACCCTTGCCCCTGAGGTCGCAGGCGCGATCGAGGTGATCCGTGCGGGCGTTCGGATGGGGATCGCCATGTCCCTAGGCCATAGCGCCGGTCTTGCCGAGGATTTCCATGCCGCAGCCGACGCGGGCGCCACCATGTCGACCCATCTCGGCAACGGAATTTTTGCGACCTTGCCGCGTCATCCCAATGCGATCTGGGCGCAATTGGCCGATGACCGCTTGCAGGCGGGTCTGATCTGCGACGGCCATCACATGCCTGCGGACACGGTCAAATCCCTGTTGCGCGCGAAGGGGCATGAACGAGCCTTCTTCGTCTCGGATTCGGTGGCGGTGGGCGGGTTGCCCGCAGGGCGCTATAGCGCTGCCATTGGCGGCGATGTTGAGGTGGCAGCGAATGGCCGTGTCTCGCTGGCAGACACGGTATTTTTGGCAGGTTCCGGCCAATGCCTGCGTGAGATCGCAGGCCGTGCGCCACATCTTTGCGATATCAGCTTGGCGCAAGCGCTGGATCTGTCATCCGCGCGCCCCGCCGCTATTCTGGGCTTGCCACCTGCCAGCCTCGCGGTCGGCGCGCGGGCTGATATCATCCTCTTTGACTGGGAAAAGGGCTGCGAAACGCTCCGCTTGCGCCAAAGCCTTGTCGCAGGCCAAGAGGTCGGACCATGACCCTTGCTGGAACTGCGCTGATCGATATTACCCCTCCCGCTGGCCTTGCAATGGCGGGCTTTGCGGCAAGGATTGCACCCGCGGCAGGCGCGCATGACGCCTTGAGCCTGCGCGCGTTGGCCTTGAACGAGGTGGTGATCCTGATCGCGGACGTGATCGGTGTCGACCTTGCCTTATGCAATAGTGTCGCCGCCCGCACTGGCCTTGATCCCGAACAGCTGATCCTCGCGGCAAGCCATACCCATGGCGGGCCTCCTTCGATGGCCGGGCGGCTCGGGCAGGTCGCGGATGCGGCTTTCCTGCAGCTCCTTGAGGAAGGTTGCGTTCAGGCCGTCATCCTTTCGCGGCAAAATCGCAAGCCCGCGCGGCTATCGCTGGGCCAAGCCCAAGAACCAGGATATGCGCAGAACCGACGCCATGCGCATGGCCCCGTTGATCAGGTGATACCGGTCTTGCGGGTGGACGATCTGCAAGACCAGCCCATGGCCATATTAACGATTTGTGCCTGTCATCCGGTGGTTCTAGGCGCGGATAATCTATTGTGGACTGCGGATTATCCCCATTACTTGCGCCAAGCGCTTGAACAAGCTTACCCCGGTGCTATGGCCATCCACGCTACGGGCTTCGCGGGGGATGTGAATACCGGACACAAGGCCTCGGCCTCATTCAGCACAGCGCCGCACGCCACCCGCAGCTTTGCCCAGGCCGAGCGGATGGGGATTGCCATTGCCTCGGCGGTTTGTGCAGCGACATTGTCCCCTTTCGAAGGTCCAATCCATGCCGCTGCCGAAGAGGTGGCACTTGCCTTCGCGCCCTTTTCCGAAGCTGAGACGCGGCAAGGCGAGCTATGGCTCATCGAGGCGCAAACCGCCCCCTCGGATCGGGCGCGCCTGTTGAAGATTTGGGCCGATTGGTATCAGACCCGCGCCCCCGCGCCAGCGCCGCTAAGGCTGAGGGTGCAGGGCCTTGCCATCGGCCCAGCTCGTCTTTTGGCCCTGCCGGGCGAGATTTTCGCACAAACCGCGCTAGACCTACGCGCCGCCATCGACAGTCTGCCTCTTTTTCTGCTGGGATATGCCGCTGATAATCCCGGTTATATCGCACCTGCTACGGAATATGCCTCTGGCGGATACGAAATCGAAGAGGCGCATCGTTTCTACGGCATGCCTGCTGCCTTCGCTTCGGGGGCCGCCGAAAACCTACAAGCTGCAGCACTACGGATCAACCGTAGGCTAGACCTCCAAACCAAAAGCCACTCACAGGGAGACCAAGCATGACCATTCAGACCCCGTTCCGTCGCGCCTTGCTTGCTGCGGCTAGCACCTTTGCGCTAAGCGTTACTATAGCCCAAGCTCAGGATATCGCCATCTATAGCGGCTATCCCGAACTTGGCCCCTTCTACGAACATGTCGCCAAAGGCATGGCCGAAACCCATCCTGATTTGAAAGTTCATATCGAGCCGATCACCCTGCGTGAGCACGAACGTCGCGTGGCGCTTGGCCTGACATCTGGCTTCGAGATGCCGACGGTGATCGAGCTGTCGACCTCGACCGTAGGGCGCTATATCGAAAACCAGCTGATGCAACCCGCGCCGGAAAATATCGTTTCATTCGTCTCGGATCCGGCTAATTACGACATCTTCTTCAAAGAGTCGGTCTCGCGCGATGGCACCATCTATGGCGTGCCGCTGTTCCGTGGTCAGGGCGCGCTGTTCTACAACACCAAGATGTTCAAGGAAGCGGGACTGACCGAGCCGCCAAAGACCATGGAGGAATTCACCGATTACGCATCGAAGCTTGCAAAGCATGATGCCAGCGGCAATCTGACTGTCTCGGGCTGGTCGCTGCGTCTGTCGGGCGGCAGCCAAGGCATCACCGAAAAATGGTGGCTGATCCTGCACAACCATGGCGGCAGCCTGTTGGAGCAGACCGCCGACGGTAAATGGCGCGCGGCGTATGCAAGCGACGCGGGCGTGAAGGCTTTGTCGCAATATCTCGACAACGTCTATAAGGCGAAAACCGTCACCGTCGAGATGCCCGCTGATGCCGAGGCCTTCGAGCGTGAGCAGACCGCGATGTTCATCCGCGAAAGCTGGGTGATCGGCGATATCGCCTCGAAAGCGCCGGGACTGGAATATGCGACCGCCCCGCTGCCGCGCGGCTCGATTGCTTTGCCTGCGAACCTTTATGTCGCCGGCGCGGATGACGACGAGGCGGCGGCCAAAGCCGCTTGGGACTTCGCGCTGGAAACCAACAAACCTGAAAATCTGGTGTGGCTGCTGGAAAACGTGGGTTGGCTGCCGAACCGTGCAGGCGTCGATTATACCTCCGTCACCTCGAAAAACCCCGCCTATAGTGCCTTCCTCGATTTCCCCGAAAGCTATGAGCTCTTCACCGTGCCGGGCATCGCGCCGATCGAAGAGATCCAGACCCGTCTGTCGACCCGTCTGCAACAGGCCTTCGAGACCCCCGCTTTGGCAGGCGACGAAGCTGGCATCCGCAAACTGCTGGAGGAAGCCGCAGCCGAGACCAACAGCTTGCTCGAGCGCGACGGCCTGCTGGCCAAGTAAGCATCCGTGGGCGGTCGCGCGCGCTGCGCGGCCGCCTCTTTCTTTACGTCCAGCCAATAGGCCCGCCGATGCTTCGCTTCCGACGCTACCGATTTGCGCTTCTCGCCATCTTGCCGACACTGGCCATTTTCACCTGGGTGCGGATCTGGCCGATCCTGCAGACACTGTACATGTCGCTGCATGATTGGAACTTGCTGGCGAAAAGCCATCCCTTCGTGGGCTTGGACAATTTCGCCGAGCTTTTCCGCGATCCCTTGTTCCTGAACGCCTTGATCAATACCGCGATCATCGCTTTCGGCGTGATGGCCTTGACCATTCCGACCGCGATGATCCTAGCCGCATTGATCCACCATCGGATGCAGTCGCTTTTCGCGGGCTTTTTCGAGACCTCGGTTTTCATCCCGCATGTGGTGTCTTTAGTGCCTGCGGCTATGGCGTGGAAATGGATTTTTGACGCAAAACTCGGGCCTTTGAACGCGGCAATCATAGCCTTAGGCGGCACTCCGCAATCATGGCTGTTCGATCCCTATCTCTCGATCCTGTGTATTATCATCCTGTGTTCCTGGCAGGCGCTCGGCTATTCGGTGCTGATCTATCTGGTGGGCTTCCGCAATCTGCCGACTTCGGTCTATGAGGCCGCGCGGCTGGACGGGGCATCGGGGCTGCAAAGCTTTTGGAACATCTCGGTGCCACTGCTGAAGCCGATCACCCTTTATGTCTCAGTCGTGACGCTGGTTTCGGGCTTCAACGTCTATGCCCAAGCCTTCGTTCTGGCCTCCGATGCACAGGGCGCACCGGGGAAGCAGGTGCGGGTCCTGGTCCTTGATATGCTAGAAAATTCCTTCCGCAACTACCGTATCGGCTATGCCGCAGCCGAGGCAGTGATCCTTCTGATCATCGTGCTGGTCCTGACGGCTGTACAATTCGGCCTTCTGCGCCAGAAAGGAGCCAGCAAGTGAACAATTCCCGTCGCCGCTGGACCAATCTTTCGATTGATATCTGCCTTTTCCTCTTTGGCATCCTGATGCTGGCGCCTTTAGCCATGCTGGTGGCCAATGCTTTCAAAACGCCCGCCGAGATTTTGGCTTGGCCGCCGACCTTTATCCCGCATGATCCGACGCTGGAAAACTTCACCTCGGTGATCGGCACCACACCCTTGCTGCGCTGGATCGGCAATTCGCTGGCCTTCGCTCTGTTGTCGACCGTGGCCATCGTGATGACCTCCTCGATTGCGGGCTATATCGTCGCGAAATTCCCCTTCCGCACCATCAATGTGCTCTTCGCCTTGTTCCTTGCGACAGCCATCGTGCCGTTCGAGGTCTATATGATCCCGCTCTATTTCCAGGTGAAAGGGCTGGGGCTGTTGAACACCGTGCCGGGTCTTTTGGTGGGCTATCTGGTGATGAGCTTCGGGATATTCCTGATCCGCCAGAACGTGCTATCGGCGGTACCAGACGAACTGATCGAGGCCGCGCGCATCGATGGCGCGGGTGAGCTGTGGATCTTCTGGAAGATCGTACTGCCGTTGTTGCGCGGGCCGATGGCAGCCTTAAGCGTGCTGGCTTTCTTCCAAGCTTGGACGACTTTCGCCTGGCCGATGATCGTGACCACCCGCAAGTCAGCTTATACCATCGAGGTCGGCCTTGCCCTGTTCCAGACCGGCTATACGGTTGATGCTGGGCGTCTGTCCGCCGCCTCGGCCTGTGTGCTGATCCCATCGGTTTTGGTATTCATGCTGCTGCGCCGCCACTTCGTGCAAGGTGTCGCGGCCTCGGGGATGAAGGAGTGAGCCTGATGCAAAACACTATCCCCCTTGCCGATCTGAACACGGCTCCGGCGCGCTATGATGCGGCCAATCGCGCGATGCTAGAGTGGATGCTCTCTCGTCCCGCATTGGCGGGCGGCTTGATCGACACCAAACTCAACCCTCTCACCGGTGAAGATTATACCTCCGCCGACGGCCTGAGTGGAAAGGATTGGACCTATGGCTGGATCCAAGGCCGAGGGCTCGAAGCTATGGCGTGCTTCGCTCGCCATTATGCGTCTTCCGATGCCGATCTCTCGGCACGTCTTCTGGCGCGGTTGCGCCCGCTTTACGCAACGCTGAAAGAGGTGGTTGCGCGCCATGGCCATCTGACTTTCCTATTGGACAAGGATCTGACGCCCGTGCGTCCCGAAGGGAAGGGCGTCGTGCGCCAATCCCTGCCCGCCCATCTCTATGCCTATGCCGATATCTTTGCTGCCAAAGGCTTGATCGCGGCGGCTAGCCTGATCGAGCCCGCGGCTTTGCCCGATCATCTGGACTATCTTGCCCGTATCCGTCTGGCTATCCGCGAGCGGCGTTTCTTGATGAATGAAAAGGCCGACCTCTCAGCGGCTTCGATCAAGTCCGAACCTTATGATTTCGGCCCCGCCATGATCATGCTTGGCGCAGCGGGCATGCTGGCCGAGGTGGGTCTGCCGACAGAAGCGACTTGGGCCGATCAATGGATCACCGATCTTTTGGAGGAATTCACTGATCCCCGCACCAATCTCTTGCGCAACATCCGTGGCGAAGATGCCCTAAACGCGGGGCATGGCATCGAGTTCGTGGGCTTTGCCTTCTATCATTTGGGCAAGCGTGCGCCCAAGGCTTTGGCCGATCGCTTGGCGCGCGTCCTTCTGGATCTGACCAATCGCAGCTTGCGCCAGCCGGGCATTCCTGTCTCGATCTCGATTGAAACCGGCGCGGCACTGGCCCCCTATTTCCCATGGTGGGCCCTTCCGGAAACCATCCGCGCCGCGGCCCTTGCGCGTGTGGCAGGGGCCGAGCCGCAAGAGGATCTGGCACGCTTACAAGCTCAGGCAGATCATCTGTTCTTTTCCGGCTATTGGCGCGAGGGTCGGGGCTATGCCTATCAAACCCTGACGCCTGACGGCCCGATCAACTATTCGCCAGCGACCCCCGATTTGGACCCCGGCTATCACACCGGCCTGTCGCTTTTGGCCGCCGCAAACATCTGAGGACCATATGGCAACCGTTCAAATCCGTAATCTGCGCAAAAGCTTTGGCAAACTCGCGACCATTCATGGCATCGACATCGATGTCGAGGACGGCTCTTTCGTGGCGCTTGTGGGCCCTTCGGGCTGCGGGAAATCGACAGTCCTGCGGCTGGTCGCGGGGCTGGAAGAGATCACTTCCGGGACAATCTCGATCAACGAACGCGTGATCAACGAAGTCGAGCCCAAGCATCGCGATATCGCCATGGTATTTCAGAACTATGCGCTCTATCCGCATATGACTGTGGCAGAAAACATGGGCTTTTCTCTGAAACTGTTGAAGAAGCCAAAAGCCGAAATCGACCGCGCCATTGCCGATGCGGCAGAAATCCTGGGACTGACGCCCTATCTATCGCGCTATCCCAAACAGCTTTCGGGCGGGCAGCGTCAGCGTGTTGCCATGGGACGCGCCATCGTGCGCAAGCCGCAGGTCTTTCTTTTTGACGAGCCGCTCTCGAACCTTGACGCCCAGCTTCGCGTGCAGATGCGCGCCGAGCTGAAGGCCATGCATAAACGCCTGAAAGTCACCACGCTGTACGTCACCCACGATCAGGTCGAAGCCATGACAATGGCCGATCAGATCGTCGTCATGCGCGCGGGCAACGTGATCCAAGCAGGCGCGCCGCTGGAACTTTACGATCGCCCCGTCGACACCTTCGTCGCGCAATTCGTGGGCTCGCCCGCGATGAACATCTATGACGCCGTGGTCGAGGCAAACGGCGTGCGCTTTGCCGACCATATCTGGAGCAGCATGCTGGCTGCTCCGCAAGGCGCTACGGTCAAGATCGGCATCCGCCCCGAACATCTGCGGCTCTCGGACACAGGCGCCCTTCTCGAGGTCGACAACGTCGATCCTACCGGATCGGAAACCATGATCTTGGGACATATCGCCGGCCAGCCGGTAACTATGCTTTTGCGCGAGCGCGCCAGCGTTGCCCCGGGGGACCGCCTGACCGTCAGCGCCGATCCTCAGCAACTGCATTTCTTTGACGCCACCACCGAGCAGCGGATCGCAACCGCCTGACGCCGCACTTTAGGGAGGATAAATGCATGAAACAGACATGGCGCTGGTTTGGCCCCAAGGATCTGGTATCGATTAACGACATGCTGCAGGCAGGCGTCGAAGGCGTGGTCAGCGCGTTGCATCACAAGCCTACTGGATCGGTCTGGCTGCCCCAAGAAATCGCGCAGCGCCAGACCGAGCTTGGGGTGATGAAGGATGGCGCGCCCTCGGGTTTGACTTGGGATGTTGTCGAGAGCCTGCCGGTATCCGAGGATATAAAGCGCCAAAGTGGTGATTGGAAAAGTCATATCGCCAATTGGAAAACCTCTATGCGGCATCTGCGCGAAGCTGGGATCGAGATCATCTGCTATAATTTTATGCCGATCCTTGACTGGACGCGGACCGATCTGGCCTATCGGCTGTCGAATGGCGCGACCTGCATGCGTTACGACGCGGTAGATTTCGCGGCCTTTGATCTGTTCCTTCTCGACCGCAAGAGCGCCACCGACGACTACTCTCCCGAGACCCAAGAAGCTGCGCGCGCGCGTTTCACCGATATGTCTGATGCCCGTAAGGAACAGCTTTTGGGCAATCTGGTCTTCGGTCTGCCCGGCGCAGCCGAGCGGATGTCTCTTGAGGATGTGAAAACCCATTTGGCGCGTTACGATAATATCTCGGCCGAACGACTGCGGGGTCATCTGATCGATTTTCTGGCCGAGGTTACCCCCTTGGCCGAGGAAATCGGCATGCGGCTTTGCTGCCATCCCGATGATCCGCCTTTCCCGCTTTTGGGGCTCCCGCGGGTCATGTCGACCGAAGCCGATTACAAGGCAGTGATGGAGGCCGTCAATCTGCGCGCTAATGGCATCACGCTGTGCACCGGATCCTTGGGGGCGCGGACGGATAATGATTTGCCGGGCATGATGCGCCGTTTGGGTGATCGCGTCCATTTCTTGCATCTGCGCAATGTGGCGCTGGAAGAGACGCGTCTTGGCGGTTCCTTCCACGAGGCCGCGCATCTGGAGGGAAATACCGATATGGTGGCGATGATCGCGGCCATTCTCGACGAGGAGGCACGCCGCAAGGCCGAAGGTCGCACCGATTGGCAGATCCCGATGCGCCCCGATCACGGGCAGGACATATTGGACGACCAGAACCGCAAGGCGCAACCGGGCTATCCGGCGATCGGCCGCTTGAAGGGCTTGGCGGAATTGCGCGGCATCATGACGGCGCTGTCCCATCCGATGGTGAGCGCACACTGACCGCAAAGTCCCGCATTTAAAGGGTGACGGCAATTTTATCGGATATGAACCTTCTCCTGACAGCGCGACGTTTTTGATACGTTACAGCGGTCGTGTCTTGAGGGCAGTGACCTCAAGCCTACTGGCCGATAGCTTCTATCGCATACGGCATTACCGCATAATCAGTTTGATATAGGTATGGCATTGCCGTATAGCATAAGTCTATGCAGACCGTAATTCAAACCTCCGTCTTTCTAGTCCAAGCAAGGCGATCCAGCCTGACCGACGCGGAAGTTTAGAAGATTGTGGCTGTCATTGCCGCAGACCCCGAGGCCGGGGCGATCATGGCAGGGACAGGCGGTGCACGCAAACTACGTCATGCGCGGGAAGGTCAGGGGAAAAGCGGCGGCTACTGAACCATCCACTCCTTCGGTGGGGGTGATATTCCGGTGTTTGCCCTTGCGATCTACGGCACGAGCGAGAAGGGCAACCTATCGAAAACGGAACGCAATGAGCTGGCTGCCATTCCCCCGAGGCTGGCGGAGGCCTACAAGGCAAGAAAGGAAAAACCATGAGCTTTGGATCGGACCTGATCGCCAGTGCGAAGGACGCGCTGGCAATTGCTGAAGGGCGCCAAGAACCTGCCGCAGTATTCGTGCCGGAAAGCATTGATGTGGCCGCAATCCGCAAGCGTCGGAAGCTGTCGCAAGCTGCGTTTGCAAAACGTTATGGCCTCTCTGAAGGCACAATCAAAGACTGGGAGCAAAAGCGCCGCCAGCCCGATAGGGCCGCGATGCTCTTCCTCAAGGTCATCGATCAGGCTCCGGATAGGGTGGCACGGGCTATTCGGGCGTGAGATCGGACGATCTGCAGAACCAATGCCGAGGGTCAGCTTCGTCGGCAAAGCGGATGCTCGATGCAATTTTACCGGATGTTAATAAGGCTGCGTCAGCTTGGCGCTTTACTCTATTTGAGGAAAATAAGTGCCGTTGGGCCACGATGCATACTACAAACAATACGTTGAGATACTGGTTGATCTAGATCGGCAGAGGTCACGACCTGTTCAGGGTATTGTCGTACTAACCTAAGCGTTATACGTGACCTTCAGCCTTTCCGCTTCAGCCAGTAAGATATTGTTTCATTAATGGGCTGGGGGTTACATCGCTCAACGAAGCGGATTTGGCCGCCTCTTGCCGTAGGCGCGGGCTTAGCTTGGTCGGATCAACCAGCTGCTGTAAGGGTCCGGGCCTGTACGTAATTCGCCAGATAACCTCCGACAGAGATTGGTCCGTCGAAGGCACGCGCCATGCAGTCTTTATTCGCAGGGGCATTTCAGGCCCTGATGTTCAACTGTTTGAGCTAACGCTGCAAATGCCATCGCGCCGCCCGTTCCCTTCGTCATATTCCACCGGAAGTACAGCTTCGGTTTGATACCATGCTGACTTCGAAACACATGCTGCCCTTGGCCGACGCGCCAATCATCTGCTAGCAGGGATGCTTGCTTTTCCGTGGTGCCCTAAAACAGACCATGGCAATGGTCACTTACAACACCGCGCCGATCTTCCATGGCACGAATTCATTGTCGCCATAACCGAAGTCTTCTGAACGCGTTTTCTTGCCCGATGCGGTATCCAGTAGCAGATCATAGATCTGACGGCCCATCTCCTCGAGGGATACCCCCTCATCCACAACGGTGCCGCAGTTGATATCCATATCCTCGGGCATCGCATGATACAGAGTCGAATTGGAGGCCAGCTTGATCGACGGCGCCGGTTTCGCGCCGAAGCACGACCCGCGTCCAGTGGTGAAGGCGATCAGATTGGCGCCCGAGGCGACCTGGCCAGTGGCCGCAACCGGATCGTAACCGGGGCTGTCCATATAGACGAAGCCCGGAATGCGGATTGGCTCGGCATAAGCGAAGGCCCCGGCTAAGGGGGAGAGTCCGCCTTTGGCCACCGCGCCCAAGCTTTTTTCCAAAATGGTGGTCAAGCCGCCCTTCTTGTTACCCGGCGAAGGGTTATTATCAAGGCTGGCGTCGTTCTTGGCGGTATAGTCGCGCCACCACGTGATCATGTCGCGGATCTTCTGGCCGGTCTTGGCATCGGCGCGGGCAATCAGCAGATGTTCGGCGCCATAGATCTCTGGCGTTTCCGACAGGATAGAGGTGCCGCCCGCAGCAACCAGCATGTCAGAGGCAACGCCCAAAGCCGGATTGGCGGTAATGCCTGAAAAGCCGTCCGAACCACCGCATTGCATCGCCAGCATCAATTTCGACACCGGCTGTTCGCTGCGGCTGTCCAGATTGGCTGCTTCGCAGATCGGCTCCAACAATTCCAAGGCACGGCGCACCGCCGAGCTTGAGCCGCCGACATCTTGAATATTGAAGATTCCGATACGCTCTTGCGTCCATTCCGTGCGTTTATAAAGTGTCAATTGGTTCACTTCGCAGCCAAGCCCCACAATCAGCACGCCGCCGAAATTGGGATGGTCGCGATAGCCCTTCAGGACGCGGACCAAGGTGTCAAAACCCTCGCCGCTATTGGCCATGCCACAGCCCTGATCATGGACAATCGGTGCGAAGCCGTCGATATTGGGAAAGCGCGGCAGCAACAGCCGATTGGCCATATCCGCAATTGCGTTGCACACCGTCGATGAGCAGTTCACCGAAGCCATGATGCCGATAAAATTCCGCGTGCCGACACGGCCATCGGGGCGAGCATAGCCCATAAAGCTTTGCCGCGCGGGTGGCTCATGAACACGTCCGGTCATCGCAGCCTGGTCGGAATGGCTCTCGGACATGGCAGCGTTATGGCTGTGGACGTGATCCCCCGAGGCGATGTCAGCGGTCGCCACTGCCATGATCTGCCCGTATTTGATCACCGCCTCGCCCTTCGCCATAGCGGTAACCGCAAATTTATGGCCCAGCGGGATATCGCTTTGCAGGACCACGCCCAAAGCCTGTTCGCCAGCCGAAAGCGGACGCAGGGCGATGCCGACGGTGTCAGCGGCATTGAGATGCATGAAGGCGGGGGAACGCGGGCTCATTGGGAGGCTCTTTCGACGATGGCTTGCAGGCGAGCCGTGGCGGGTGCATCGACGCCCAGCCAGGCGATAAAGGCCGCGATCCGACGCTCGACCTTCTGCGGATGGTTCTGGGCTATATCCGCGATCGCGTGATTAAGATAGGGATTGCGGAAACGATCCAAAGTGGTGGCCAGATAGGCTTGGGCCTCATCGCCGCGCCCCTTATGGGCAAAGCCCGGCAGTACCTCTTGGGCATAAAGCGACAGCAGGGCCTCGCCTTCGGCCCCCGCCATCAGATCACGGACGAAGACCCCCGATTTGGCACCGGATCCGCGCCAGAAATCGACCAAGGCGCTATGACCCAGATTAAGGATATGCAGTTTGAGGCGTTCGATTTCCTCAAGGTCGTCAACCAGTTGCACGGCGGGATGCTCACAGGGCGCAAAGATGCCCTCGCCCTTTTCGATTGCCCAAAGCGCATAGGGTTCCGCCACCGCTCCGGCCGGTTCGATAGGTTCCGAAACGATCCGATCCACCAAGGAATTGGCAAATGGCAGCGCCGCGATCCAGCTCAGCAGCGCAGGGGCGGCACCATTGTCCGTGCCGATCTCCAGCAGCCTTGCCCGCAGCACCTTGCCGTTTTCCGGCACAAGTTCAAGCGGCATGATCAGCAGCGGCTTGGCCCCCGCGGCAAAGCGAGCGGCAAGCAGATGAAACAGTTTCGCCGGAAAACTCATGGCTTGCGACGGGCTGGCATCATGATCCGCGGGCTGGGGCTGATAGCCCGCATCACCGGTATTTGATATTACAACCTCGGCCTCTTGGGTAAAGATCCGGCTGATCTCGTTCCAGTCGCTGGCAGTCGAGAGACAGCGCTTGACCGCGCGAACGCGTCGCTCCTCTTCGATGATCCGACCCTGTTCTAGCCCGCGAATCACCACCCGATAGCCCTCGGGCGCGGATAAGGCCCCCAGCCGTTTCGCCCGCCCCGCATCGCCCGAGCTTTGCACTACGC
>DALYSR010000061.1:0-19728 GCA_031991825.1 Paracoccaceae bacterium | reverse complement strand
CGCAATAATCTTCACTCTTTGCATTGGCGCAACCGAGCTCTGCGCCAATGCACAGATCAAGCGCTTGCATAACGGCCCTGCCGCGCTCAAATAACGGTTATAAGTTTTGCTGCATATGCGAAGGCTATCATGACCAATCCAACCCTGAACACCCTGAAGAACCGCCGCTCCGTCTATGCGATCGGCAAAAACCTGCCTTTGGACGCTGCTTCGGTCGAAGCCCTGATCAAGGAAGCCGTGCGTCTGGCGCCCTCGTCGTTCAACTCGCAATCCTCGCGCGCTGTGATCTTGCTGGGCGAGGCTTCGGACAAGTTCTGGAGCATTGTTGAGGCTAGCCTGCGCGCCATCGTTCCGGCCGAAGCTTTCGCCCCGACCGAAGCGAAGATGAAAGCCTTTGCTGCTGGCGCGGGCACCGTGTTGTTCTATGAAGACCAAGCGACCATCAAAGGCCTGCAAGAACAATTCGCCACCTATGCCGCCGCTTTCCCGGGCTTCTCGGAACATTCGACCGGCATGGCGCAACTGGCTGTCTGGAACGCGTTGAGCGATGCGGGCATCGGTGCAAGCCTGCAGCACTATAACCCGATCATCGACGCGGCAGTTGCCGAAGCCTTCAACATTCCGGCGGAATGGAAACTGGCGGCGCAAATGCCGTTCGGTTCGATCGAAGCCGCTGCTGGCGAGAAGAGCTTCATCGCTGACGAAGGCCGTTTCCTGACCATCGCGGCTTAATCCGCGGGTCCAAGCCTACAAAAGGCCGTCCTTCGGGGCGGCCTTTTGCCATTCTCGGCCGTAGAGTAAAGCCACGTCAGCCCTTGCCAGACATCCGGCGCCGCTCTACCCCTAGGGGATGGATCAAGCACAAATCATCACCGCCTTCGTGACCCTTTTCGTGGTCATGGACCCCATCGGCCTTGTGCCGTTATTCTTGGCACTTACCCAAGGCATGTCGGCGAAAGCGCGGCTTGCGATCGGTTTGCGCGCCTGTATCATAGCGGCAGGAATGCTGCTGGTGTTCGGCGTTGCGGGCGAAGCGATCCTCTCGGCCGTCGGCATTTCAATGCCCGCATTCCGCATCGCAGGCGGCATCTTGCTGTTCCTGACCGCCTTGGACATGCTGTTCGAACGCCGCACCCAACGTCGGGAAAACCGGAAATCAGAACCGGAACACGACCCGTCGGTCTTCCCCTTGGCCACGCCGCTGATCGCAGGCCCTGGCACCATCGCCTCCATGATCCTGCTGACCGGTCAGATGGGCGGCGACTGGTCGGCGACCGGAGTCGTCATCGGGCTGATGCTGGTGCTGATCGTCATCACCTATCTGTTCTTCATGGCGGCAACGCCTTTGGAAAAACTGCTTGGCCGCACCGGAACCTTGGTGGTCACCCGTCTGCTGGGCATGTTGCTTGCCGCTTTGTCGGTGCAATTTGTCATTGACGGCATCCGTCAGATCGCCATGGTCTAAAGCATAATGTTTGACCTCGATCCCGATAATTATCCCCGCCTTATATTCCTGAGCCTGCTGATTTTATCGCTGGCAGGCTGGCTGATTGTCGAGTTTCGTAGCCGCTTCGGTCAGGCCCTGCGCTCGATGGCGGCTTGGGGTCTGATCTTCATCGGTCTGATGGCGGGTTTCGGGCTATGGCAGGATATCCGCGTGAACCTGCCGCCGATGCAAAAGGTCGAAGCCACGGGCGAGATCCGCCTGCCGCGTAGCGAAGACGGCCATTACTATGCGCAATTGACCATCAAAGGCACCAAGGTGCTGTTCATGATCGATACCGGCGCAAGTCAGGTCGCGCTCAGCCAGAAAGACGCCAAGCGGTTGGGCTTCGATGCCGATAGCTTGATCTTTTCAGGCCGCGCGCAGACCGCCAATGGCACCATTCGCACAGCACAGGTGATGCTGGAACAGGTGGAACTTGGCCCCTATCGGGATGACAAAATCCGCGCTTCGGTGGGTGATGGCGACTTGGGCACCTCGCTTCTGGGGATGAGCTATCTGGATCGCTACGAGATCAGCATCAATTCCCGCGAGATGGTGCTGCGGCGCTAAATCCACATGAAGAAGCGCCGCTAAACTATTATCCTTTCGACGCTTTCTTTTCCCAGCGCCGCGTTTCTTCCGACCAATATTCCGCCGGAATTTCCGCAGCCGTCACCGCGCGCCATTGATCGCGCGCGAAGGCAAGCCGTTCGGGCACATGAGCGTCGAACAGGATCCAGACCCGTTCCAAAGCGCGCATCTCGTCAAGGCTGGCTTCGGCCCCGTCGATCAGGATCAAAGCCTGCGCCGCATTGCCGATCTGCCCCTGACCGATCAGCAAGGGTTGGGCGGCATCATGATCGCCGCCCTCCAGTGCATGGGGCAGGAAGCTGTCAGCAGGCTCGGACCATAGCCTAGCGTCAAGCCGCTGCAAATTGGCAGGCTCCGTCCCGCGCAACATGACCCGCCATCCCTGCGCCATGGCGCGGCCCGCCAATTGGCGCAGGGTATCTTCGGCGGTGGATTGCGTCAGATGATAGAACAGAACCTTGGCCATAGGGGCTTACTTCGCCTCGTATTTGTCGCGGATCAGGCGGTTCAGCGCCAAAACGCCCCAACCCGTCGCGCCCTTGGGCGCAAGCAGGCTGTCGGTTTTCAGCAAAGCCGTGCCTGCGATGTCCAGATGGCACCAGGGCATGCCGGGCTTGACGAAACGCTGCAGGAATTGCGCCGCGGTGATCGCACCCCCGTCGCGTCCGCCGACATTCATCATATCGGCAATGCGCGATTTCAGTTTGGCATCATAGGCTTCGCCCATCGGCAGACGCCAAGCGCCCTCGCCTTCGGCCTTCGCGGCCGACAAGAAGGCGTCGCAGAACGCATCATCATTCGAGAAGACGCCGGTGTTTTCATGGCCCAAGGCCACGATCACCGCACCGGTCAGCGTTGCCAGATCAATCAAGCCCTTGGGATTGAAGCGTTCCTGCGCATACCACATCACATCGGCCAGCACCAAACGACCTTCGGCGTCGGTATTGATCACCTCGATGGTGTCGCCCTTCATGGATTTGACCACATCACCGGGACGCTGCGCACGACCGTCGGGCATGTTTTCGACCAGACCGACCAGACCCACCACATTGGCGCGGGCTTTGCGCAAAGCCAAGGCGCGCATCACCCCCGCCACGGTCGCAGCACCGCCCATGTCCATGGTCATTTCTTCCATGCCGCCCGCGGGCTTGATCGAAATGCCGCCAGTGTCGAAGACCACGCCTTTGCCGATCAGCGCGAGCGGCGCGTCACCTTCGACGCCGCCATTCCACTGCATGACCACGACCTTGGAGGGGCTTTCCGAGCCTTGGCCCACGCCCAACAGCGCGCCCATGCCCAGTTTCGCCAGCTCGTCTTCTTCCAGAATCTCGACATCAAGGCCGATTTCCTGCATCGCGGCCAGACGGGCTGCGAAATCGTCGGTGGTCAGGATATTCGCGGGCTCGTTCACCAGATCGCGGGTGAAGAAAATGCCTTCGGCCAAAGCCGCGAAAGCAGCCCCTTGGGCGGCCAAAGCTTCGGGATTGCTCGCCATCACCACCACGGGGCCGGCCGCTTTTTGCGGCGCGGTCTTATGGGCGGTGAAGTCGTAAGCGCGCAACGCCAAAGCGAATACCGCTTCCGCAGCCGCGCCATGGGCTTCGGCGATCACCAAGGTCGGGGTCGTGCCATGGCTCTTGCCGATCAGCCCGCCCGCACGGCGCGCCTCGGTTTGGCTGGCCTTCTTCGGCAGACGGATCAGCAGCACGGCATCGGCTTCCAGCCCCGCCGGATAGGCCAATTCCATGCCCTCGCCCGCTTTCAACGCAGCAAAAGCCTCTGACCCGCAAGCGCGCGCCAAAGCGCCTTTCATCAAGCGGTCAAGCTTGCGCCCCGCTTGGGACAATTGGCCCGCATCAGCGAAAATTACAATGCGGCCTTTGGTGGTTGCCAGAACCTCGACGTCGGTTTCGCGGAACTGGATTGGCAGGAGTTCACTCATCGGTACCTCAACTACAGGTCATCACGCGGCTGAAGCCGCAAAAGCTTGCCGAAGGCTAGCCCTCGGGCGCGGAAAAGGCCAGATAGCAGTTTCCATTACTTAATCTTTCGCCTAAATTCGGCCCAGCCGATTTAAGGAGTTCCCGCCACCGTGCCGAAATTCGACAGATACCTGCTGTCGCAGCTGCTTGCGCTGTTCGGGTTTTTCTCGCTGTTGCTGGTTTCTGTCTATTGGATCAACCGTGCCGTCGGGCTGTTTGACCAATTGATCGGCGATGGCCAATCGGCATGGACTTTCGTGGAATTCTCGCTGCTAACGCTGCCCAATGTGATCCGTCTGGTGCTGCCGATTTCGGCTTTCGCCGCGTCAGTTTACGTGGCCAATCGGCTGACCAATGATTCCGAACTGGTCGTGATGCAGGCGACCGGATTTTCATCCTTCCGTCTGGCGCGTCCGGTGATCTATTTCGGGGTGATCACCATGGTCATGATGTCGATCCTGACCCATGTGTTGGTCCCCTCCAGCCGCAGCGCGCTGGCGGATCGTTCGGCGGAAATCACCCAGAACATGACCGCGCGCTACCTGCGCGACGGACAATTCATGCATCCGACCACGGGTGTGACGCTGTATATCGGCACTTTGGCCGAAACCGGTGAACTGCTGGATGTTTTCGTGGCCGACGAGCGCGATCCGGTGGCGAAAAAGACCTATTCCGCCCGCAACGCCTTGCTGGCCAAGGGCGAAAGCGGGCCGAAAATCATCATGTTCGACGGCACCACCGAAATCCTCGACCGCGAGACCAAGACCCTGTCGCTGACCCGTTTCGACGATGTGACCTTTGACGTGGGCAGTCTGGTGTCGGGCGACAAACGCGAAAAGCGCAGCATGGACGAGGCATCGACCTTGGAACTGATCCGCGCCACGCAGGCATCGCAAGACGAGCTGGGCGCATCGCGCGCCGTGATGCAGGCCGAAGGCCATAGCCGCTTTGCCAATCCGCTGCTGGGCGTGGCTGCGGCCTTGATCGGCTTTGCAGCCTTGCTGCTGGGCGCTTTCAGCCGCTTCGGGCTATGGCGTCAGATTGCGGTGGCGGTTGTGCTGCTGATCGTGGTGCAGACAATCAACACTCAGGGCAATTCCATCGCCCAACGGATCGACGGCGCATGGGCGGCGGTCTATCTTGGTCCGGTGATCGGCATTGCCATCGGCATCCTGCTGTTATGGCTGTCGCAACGCCCGCGTCTGATCCGGCGCAAGGGAGCCTTGGCATGATCCTGTCGCGTTATATCGCCAAGCGGTTCTTCTGGGCCTTCACGCAGGTGTTCGGCACCTTCTTCGCCATCCTGCTGCTGATCGATACCGTCGAGCAATTGCGCAAGCTTAGCCCGCAAGGCCTGGGGGCCGGCGCGGCGGTGCAACTGGCGCTACTGAACACCCCCACCAGCCTGTATCGCATTTTGCCGCTGATCATGGTTCTGGCGGCGATCTTGATGTTTCTGGCACTGGCGCGCAGTTCGGAACTGGTGATCATCCGTGCCGCCGGTCGATCCGCTTTCCGCTTCCTGATCGCGCCGGTCGTGGTGGCGATGGCTCTGGGCGGCGTTTCGGTGGCGGTGTTCAACCCCATCGTGGCCGCCACGCAAAAGCAATATGACACGGCTTGGGCGCGGATCACCCAGAACGGCGAAAGCGCCATGTCGCTGACCGACGAAGGCCTGTGGCTGCGTCAGGGCGGCAAGGATGGCCAGACGGTGATCCATGCCACAAGGTCCAATGCCGATGGCACCGAATTGTTCGGCGTCACCTTCCATGAATTTGCCCCCGACGGCACGCCAAGGATGCGCATTGAAGCGGAAAATGCGGTGCTGGGTCAGGGCGCATGGCGCTTGGGGGAAGCCAAGCGCTGGGATATCACCACGGACAATCCCGAACGCGACGCGCAGATCCTGCCCGCAGGCAGCAGCCTTGCCTCGAACCTGACCCGCGAAGGCATCCGCGACAGCATCGGTGATCCGACTGCCGTGCCCTTCTGGGGTTTGCCCTCCTATATCAACCGGTTGGAACAGGCGGGGTTTTCCGCCAAGTCCTATCGTGTCTGGTATCAGATGGAACTTGCCGCACCGCTGCTATTTGGTGCTATGGTGCTGATCGGGGCGGCTTTCTGTCTGCGCCATGCACGGTTGGGCAAGACCGGCGTGATGGTGCTGGCGGCGGTGCTCTGTGGCTTTCTAATGTTCTTCCTGCGCAATTTCGCCCAGATCTTGGGAAATAACGGTCAAATTCCGGTTGGCGTTGCTGCATGGACCGCACCGATCGCGGCTTTGTTGATCGGGTTAAGCTTGCTTGTCTATCTGGAGGATGGTTGATGTCGCGGCGCAAACTTCCCGCTTATCTGGCGGCAGGCTTCCTCGGTCTGGCTCCGGCGGGCCATGCGCTTGCGCAGGAGATGGCCGCTTTGGTCGCCGATCAGGTGGTGATCGACGGCACCGGCCAGCTGGTCGCCGATGGCGGTGTTGAAATCTTCTACCAAGGCCGGACCCTGCGCGCCCAGCAGATCATCTTCAACCAAGACGCCGATACGCTGAAGATCGTCGGGCCGATCACCCTGATCGACAGCAATGGCGCGATCGTGCTGGCCGATCAGGCCGATCTGTCGGCCGATATGACCGAAGGCGTGCTGCAAAGCGCGCGGATCGTGTTGAACCGCGAATTGCAGCTGGCCTCGCCACGCATCACGCGCCGCGACGGGCGCTATACCGAATTGGCCAATACCGTGGCGTCGTCCTGCAAGGTCTGTGCGGGTCGCCAGCCGCTGTGGGAAATCCGTGCCAAGCGCGTGCTGCATGATGCGGAAGAAAAGCAGATCTATTTCGAAGGCGCACAGTTCCGCGTGGCTGGCGTGCCCTTGGCCTATATCCCGCAACTGCGGATGCCCGATCCCACGCTTGAACGCGCCGATGGCGTGTTGACGCCCAGCATCCTGTCGACTTCCGGCTTGGGCTTCGGCATCAAGATTCCCTATTTCAAGACCTTGGGTCCGCATCGCGACATCTTGCTCACCCCCTTCGTCTCGACCAAGGGCGGCAGACAGCTTGAATTGCGCTATCGCCAAGCCTTCACCAATGGCGATATCACCCTGCTTGGTGCGGTGGCGGGCGACAAGATCCTGCCCGGCGAGACGCGCGGCTATGCCAATGCCTTCGGCCATTTCGACCTGCCCGAAGGCTTCGGCCTTGATTTCAACGCGCTGGCGATTTCCGATCCGGGCTATATGCTGGACTACGGCCTGCCCGACACCGACCGCCCCGAAAGCCGTGTCGAAATCAGCCGCACGCGGCGCGACGAATATATAGCGGCGCGTTACACCTATATCCACTCGCTGCGCGATACCGAAGTCAACAGCCGCCTGCCGTCCAGCATCGGCGATTTCACCTTCAATCGCCGCTTCTCGGGCGGGCCCTTGGGCGGCGAGGCTGGGCTGAAATTCCAAAGCCGTGCCGCCTATCGCAGCTCGAGCGATCCTTTCGATCCCGATGGCCGTGCCGGTCCTGCCAATGCCTATGGCCGCGATCTGTGGCGCAACAGCCTGACCTTGGACTGGCAGCGCAACTGGCTGCTGGACAACGGCATGATCGTCACCTCCAAGGGTGAAGTCACCGGCGATGCCTATAGCATCCGGCAAGATGACAGCTATGAGGGCAAGCATATGCGCCTGCATGGCGGGCTTGCCACCGAATTGCGCTGGCCCTTGCTGAAAAGCGGTGCAGGCGGTGTCGGCCATATCATCGAACCGGTCGCGCAATTCGTCTGGGCACCCAGCCTGTCGAAATCGGTCCCGAACGAGGATTCCTTGCTGGTCGAATTCGACGAAGGCAATCTCTTCTCGCTCAACCGCTTCCCCGGCGCCGATGCGGTCGAACGCGACCCGCGCATCAATCTGGGCGTCAGCTACACCCGCTTCGACCCCGCCGGTTGGAGCATGTCGACCACGCTGGGCCGCGTCATCCGCGCCGAAGCGCCCAATCAATTTTCCAAGGCCAGCGGTCTGGACGGGCGTTCCTCCGATTGGCTGGGCGCGGTGCGCCTGTCGCTGCCAAACGGGCTGACCACCACGCAACGGGTGGTCTTCGATAGCGAATTCGAAGTCACCAAGGCCGAAAGCCGTGTCGATTACGCGCGCTCCGGCTTCGGCATCGGCGGCTCCTATACTTGGGTGATGGCCGATCCGGTCGAGGAACGTTGGACCGATCTGCGCGAGCTTGCGCTCAACGGCAATTACGACGTCACCTCGAATTGGAGCCTTGCGTTCGAATCCCGTATCGATATCGACAGCTCGCGCACCAATCGCGCAGGCTTGGGCGTCAGCTATCGCAATGAATGTGTTACGGTCGATCTTTCCGTCTCGCGTCGTTATGCGTCATCGACTAGTGTTAAGCCGTCGACCGACTTCGGACTGACCATCGACCTGATCGGCTTTGGCACCGGCGGTGTCGCCGGTCCGGCTGCGATGTGCCGCGGCTAAGACGGTCCACGGCTGGGGGATATGAACAAATGAAAAGCAACAGGCGCGCGACGGCAAGAGGCATGATGTCAACGAACCTTCCTACTTTCTGCATGTCTTTGAATGGCTTGTCCCCCGTACGCCACCGCGTGACGCGCGGCTTGGCCTTGGCACTGTCGCTGGCGGCTCTGCCTGCCATGATGTCGGCCACCGCGGTCGTGATGACGGGGCAGAATGCGCAAGCGGCATCGCCCTTCTCGACCGTGTTGCAGATCAATGACTCGGTCATCACCCAGTTCGAACTGGATCAGCGGATGCTGTTCCTGAAACTGCTGCGCACGCCGGGCGATCCGCGCAAGGAAGCGCTGCGCGGCCTGACCCAAGACCGCTTGGCCGCAGCCGAGGCCAAACGTTACGGCTTGAAGCTGACGCCCGCGCAGATCGAACAGGGCATGGAAGAATTCGCCGGACGGGCGGAAATGGATGCCAAAACGCTGATCGCGGCATTGGGCCAAGCCGGCGTGCAGCAGGAAACCTTCCGCGATTTCGTCAGCGCAGGCCTGATCTGGCGCGAGATCGTGCGGGGCAAATTCGCAGGCTCCGTCTCGATCTCGGAAGCAGAAATCGATCGTGCCATGGCGCAGGCCTTGGTGCCCACCGGCGTGCAGCTGCTGATTTCCGAACTGGTCATGCCGGTTGAGGGCGATCCCGAACCGCAACTGCGGATTGCGGCGCAACTGCGCGATCAGATCACCAGCGAGGCCAGCTTCGCCGCGGCGGCGCAGCGCTATTCGGCCTCGGGTTCGGCAGAGCGTGGCGGGCGTCTGGACTGGATGTCCAGTTCCAACCTGCCGCCGCAGATCACCCAGATGCTCTTGGCGCTGAAACCCGGTCAGGTGTCGGAACCCGTGCAGATGCAAGGGGCGGTGGCCATCTTCCAATTGCGCGATGTGAAGCCCGATCCCTCCAGCAAAGCCGCGGCGATGGAGCTGGAATATGCCCAAGTGCTGCTGCCCAATACCGCCGATGTAACCCAAGTCGCGGCGCGGATCGCGGCTGAAAGCGATACCTGTTCCGCGCTGTATCCGGCGGCGGCAAAGGCCCAAGGCGCGGTGGCGATCCAGAAAAAGCCCGCCGCGGCGATTGCACCCGAAGAAGCGACCCTGCTCGCCTCTTTGGACAAGATGGAATATTCCACCGCCCTGACCCGCAGCGGCAAGCGCTTGATGCTGGTGCTGTGTTCGCGCGCGCCCATCGCCAGCGAAGAGGCCCCTGTCGATCGCACGGCGATGCGTGAGCGCCTGCTGAACGAGAAGCTGAACCTGATGGCGGCGGGCTATTACGAAGAGCTACGCTCGGAAGCGATTATCAAAGGCGAATAAGATGTTAAGCCCCAAGCCGCTGATCATGACCTGCGGCGAGCCTGCCGGTGTCGGCCCCGAATTGGCCGTCAAGGCACGGGCGATTTTGGGCGATCGTGTTCCTTTCGTCTGGCTGGGCGATCCGCGTCATCTGCCGCAGGGCACCCAGATCAAGGAAGTGGCCCATGTCGCCGAGGCGGCTTTTGTCCATGCCGATCTGCTGCCCGTGATGCGGCATGATTTCGCGGCCCCCGCGACGGCAGGCGAGCCTGATCTGGCCAATGCGCAAGGCGTGGTGCAAGTGATCGCCCGCGCCGTCGATCTGGTGCTGAAGGGCGAAGGATCGGGCGTGGTCACCGCACCGATCCATAAAAAGGTCCTGAAGGACGGCGCGGCTTTCGCTTTCCCCGGACATACCGAATATCTGGCGCATCTGGCGGGCGATGTGCCTGTCGTGATGATGCTGGCCTCGGATCTGTTGAAGGTGGTGCCTGCCACCATCCATATCGCGATCGCCGATGTGCCTAAAGCGCTGACGCCTGCGCTGCTGGAACAGGTGATCCGCCTGACGCATCAAGGCCTTGTCACCGATTTCGGCATTGAAAACCCGCGCATCGCGGTGGCGGGGCTGAACCCCCATGCGGGCGAAGGCGGCAATATGGGCCATGAAGACATGACCGTCATCGCCCCCTTAATCGAACGTCTGCGCGCTGAGGGTTACGCCCTCAAAGGCCCGCTGCCTGCGGATACGATGTTCCATGCCCGTGCGCGGGCGGGCTATGACGCGGCGGTTTGCGCCTATCACGACCAAGCTTTGATCCCGATCAAGACGCTGGATTTCGATGGCGGCGTGAATGTGACCTTGGGTCTGCCCTTCATCCGCACCTCGCCCGACCATGGCACCGCCTTCGATATTGCCGGAAAAGGTATCGCTTTGCCCGACAGTCTGGTTGCAGCGGCGCGGATGGCGTGGCAGATGGCATCATCACGCCTGTAAGCATTCGCCTGACCGCTGGTCTTCGACCGGCTGGAACGGGCATTTCAACCAAAGGAAGGGGCCTAAATTGGCAACGATCGATGGCCTGCCGCCACTGCGCGACGTTCTAATCGCACATGATTTGGTGGCAAAAAAGCAATTGGGGCAGAACTTCCTGCTCGACCTGAACCTGACCTCCAAAATCGCGCGTCTGGCTGGCGATCTGTCGGCCTGTGACGTGCTGGAAGTGGGCCCCGGCCCCGGCGGCCTGACCCGCGGCCTGCTGGCCGAAGGCGCGCGCCGTGTTCTGGCGGTGGAAAAAGACCCCCGTTGCATGCCCGTGCTGCAAGAGGTGGCCGAGCGCTATCCGGGCCAGCTGGAAGTCATCAACGCCGATGCCTTGGAAATCGACGTGCTGCAGCATCTGACAGCGCCGGTGCGGATCGTGGCCAATCTGCCCTATAACGTGGGCACCGAGCTGCTGGTGCGCTGGCTGTCGCCCGCCGTCTGGCCGCCCTTCTGGTCGTCGCTGACGCTGATGTTCCAAAAGGAAGTCGCCGAACGTATCGTCGCCAAGCCCCGCACCGACCATTACGGCCGTCTGGCCATTTTGGCGCAATGGCGCTGCGACGCGAAGATCGTGCTGCATCTGCCGCCCGAAGCCTTCACGCCCGCGCCCAAGGTCCATTCGGCGGTCGTTCACCTGACCCGCTTGGAAGAACCGCGCTATCCGGCCGATGCCAAGGTGCTGTCTTCGGTCACCGCCATGGCCTTCAATCAACGCCGCAAGATGCTGCGTTCGTCGCTGAAAGCATTGGGCGGCGATGTCGAGGCGCTGTTGGAAAGCGTGGGCATCCCGCCGACGGCGCGCGCCGAAGAAATCGGGCTCGAACACTTCTGCGCCCTTGCCCGCGCGGTTGCGGCGCGCAGGGCGTAAGATCCCGCCGGAGCGCTGACAAAAGATCGGCTATGGCTGGCTCTGGCTGGGCCATCGCCGATGAAATGGGCCGAAAGCCACCCTGACCCAATAAAAAGGCCTCTCAAGCGGAGAGGCCTTAAGGTCAAGAATATCTTGGTCTTCGGGCTTATTTCAGCAAAAGCCGTGCCTCGTGGCGCTTCAGGGTCTTGCGCGCCGCGATATAGCTCTCGACGCCTTCGGGATCGCGCAGATCGGGGAAGAGTTCGAACAATTCGTCGCGTTGTTCATCCACCAGACCTTGCAAGGAATGATCCCCCGGCTGGAAGCTTTCGGTCCAAGCGCCGTTCGACAGCACCACCTCATGCTGATCGCACATGAAGTGGATATAGCTGGTGCCTTGGCTTTCGGCCGTTTGCACGCCGGGCAATCCCACCAGATGCTTGGCCGCGACCAGCACTTCATGTTCGTCGAAATACAGCCTATTGCGACCGCCGGTCAGCAGCACGCGGTGGTTCGGCGATAGCATCATGTCGCGCTCGGGCAGGCCGTGACCAAGGCTGCCCGCCTTGACCAGCACCGGTTGCAGATGCGGATTGGCGCGGAGATCCTGCCAGCCAAGATCGCGCTTGCCGATCCAGCGGATTTCCTGCAGGCCGTTGTCGCGGGTGATGACCTTGTCGCCGTGGCGCAGGCTTTCGACCGGTACTTCGCCCTTGGGGGTGGCGATCATCGTGCCCGGGGTGAAGCAGACCACGCGATCGACGATTTCCTCGATATTGTAGAAATCGGCCCGTCCGGTGACATTGCCGTCGCCATCCAGATATTCGATATAGCCGTCAAAGCCGTTACCGTCGCTGTCGGGACCGGTTTGCACCACACGATGCGGACCAAGGCCGCGCAGATCCAGCGTATCCCAATCGTCTCCATCAGCGCCGCCATAGACGGTATCGCCCGCGCCGACTCCGGTGAAAGTATCGCGGTCCTGATCGCCATAAGCCACATCGGCATCGCTGTCGGGCACACCGTTTTCGTCGCCCAGATGCAGGACATCATTGCCCGAACCGCCGTAAAGCGTGTCGGCACCCTGCCCGCCATAAAGCGTGTCATTATCTTCCGCGCCAAGCAGCAGGTCATTGTCGACGCCGCCATACAGCAGGTCATTGCCCATGCCGCCATCAAGCGTGTCGTTGTCGTCCATGCCATAGATGGTGTCGTCGCCATACCAGCCATGGATGTGATCAGCGTTGTTATTGGGCCGCAGATCGCCTTGGTCGTCACGGATATTGACCGAATCCGGATAGCCCAGATCCAAGCCGCCGAAGATCAGGTCGTTGCCGCCGCCGCCATGGATCGAGTCATTGCCCTCCGAGCCGATGATCGTATCGTCGCCATCTCCGCCGTCGATGGTGTCATCGTCGAAGCCGCCGTCGATATAATCATTGCCATTGCCGCCATAGATGCGGTCGGCATCGTCGCCGGTGAAAATGGTGTCATTGCCATTGCCGCCATAAACGGTATCGCGATTGTTATAGATATCGCCATCCGCCGGATAGAGCCCCGGATAATCGATATCCGGCAAAGGGATACCGGTGCGGGTGTCGATCAGATCGTCGCCGTCGCCGCCATAGATCAGCTCTCGGCCGCCACCACCGAAGATGCTGTCGCGCCCGTCGCCACCATAGATGGTCTCATCGCCGCGACCGCCATAGACCAGATCGTCGCCTGCGCCCGCCTCGATGGTGTCGCGACCGTCTCCGGCAAGGATGGTGTCATTGCCCGCGCCAGCGATGATGCGGTCGTCATTGGGGCCGTCGCCGCGAATGATCGCGTCATTGCCGTCCACCACATCGCCGTCCCACGGATCGACATAGCGGTGATCGATCAGATCATCGCCATCGGTGCCGCGCACGATGCCATCGCGCCCGTCCGGATCGCCGACTTGGACGCGCACCACAGCATCATCGGTGCCGCCATTGCCGTCATCGATCTGATAGGTGATCTCGGCCGTGCCGGTGAAGCCCGGTTCGGGGGTGAAGGTGATCGTGCCATCGGGATTGACCACCACGGTGCCGTGATCCGACACCGGCTGGCCAAGGATGGTCAGCGGATCGCCATCCAGATCGGTGTCATTGGCCAGCACCTCGATGATGACCGGCGTATCGCGCGGCGTGGCGGCAAAGTCATCCATCGCCTCGGGCGCATCATTGACCGGCGTGACCGTCACGGTGACGGTCGAGGTCGATATATTCCCATCGGGATCGGTGACGGTATAGGTGATGGTATCGGTGCCGTTGAAGTTTTGTTCGGGCCTATAGGTGACATGGCCGTTGCGGCCAATGGTTACGGTGCCATGTTCGGCCCGCGCCTCGGTCACGGTCAGCGGCTGGCCATCGGGATCGGTGTCATTGCCGGTGACATGGATCGAGATGGTGGTGTCTTCCGGCGTGGTCGCGACATCGGGATTGGCCAATGGCGCGCCGCCATCGGGCAGGATCACCCGTTCGATATTGATGAAGCGCGTGGTGCCGCGGCTGTCGCCATTGTCGTGGAAATATTCGACGATGCCGTTTTCCGGATTGTCATCATCATATAGAACCGTCACGCGGCCTTGGTTGCGCAGATCCAAGGTGTCGAAATCATTGCCGTTTTCGGATCCGTCGACAAAGCTGCCGGGACCGACATCGATGAAGGTGTCACGGTCGCCGCCCCCCACCATGTGATCGGCATCGCCGCCGCCATAGATGGTGTCATTGCCCATGCCGCCAAAGATGCGATCATTGTCGATGCCGCCATACAGCAGGTCCGCACCACGACCGCCAAAGATGGTATCGGCATCATCGCCGCCATAGATGGTATCCTTGCCCATGCCGCCCATCAGCAGATCGCGGTTGTTGTCCGGATCGGGATCGCCGTCGCTGTCCAGCAGATGCGTGGGATCGGCATCGGGATTGCGGCTGTCGCCATAGATCAGGTCATTGCCGCGACCGCCGTCGATGGTATCGGCCCCCTCGCCGCCGATCAGCGTGTCAGAGGCGGCGCCGCCATGGACATAATCGTCATCATCACCCGCATCGACAAAATCCTGCCCGCGGCCCGATTTGATGACGTCCTGATCGTCGCCGGTGAAGATGGTATCATGGCCGCGCCCCCCATAAACGGTGTCGCGGTCATCCATCGGATCGCCGTCAGCGGCATATAAATCGGGGAAAGCGCGGTCGGGCGAAGATGCACCAGGGCCACGGGTGTCGATGAAGTCATTGCCGCGACCGCCATCGATGTAATCATTGCCCGCGCCGCCGATCAGGACATCATCGCCCCAGCCGCCATAAATGGTATCATCCCCCGCGCCGCCATCGATCGCATCCGCGCCATCGCCGCCGCGCAGGCTGTCATCCCCCGCGCCGCCGAACAAAGTATCGGCGCCGCTGCCGCCGTTGATGCTGTCCTGACCCGCATCGCCGTGGATTTCATCATCGCCGCGATCGCCGTTCAGCTTGTCGTCGCCGTCATCGCCAAAGATCAGGTCATCGCCGCGACCACCCGAGACGGCATCATCGCCTTGGCCGCCATGAAGGGTGTCTTTGCCCTGTTCGCCACGGATGATGTCATCGCCGATGCCGCCATAGACCAGATCAGCCCCATGACCGCCGAAGATATCGTCATCCCCTTCGCCCGCGATGATGGTATCCCTGCCGCCATAGCCATAGATGATGTCGTCTTGCGGTGCCTCTCCGCGCAAAAGCGCGTCATTATTGTCGACGAAATCCCCGTTCGGATCGCCGCTATAGCTGTAGTCGATCAGATCGCCCGCCGCAGTGCCTTCGACAATGCCGTCGGGCTTGGGATCGACGGGCGGCGTGACCTTGTTGTCAACCGTGTCGGAAAGCTGGAAATAATCGACCTTGGCCGGATAGTGATCGCCCACATGATCGACCGTGCCCGCCGTGTTTTCGGTCTGGCCGGCCCCGATAACCCAATGCTGGCTTTGCGCGCCCATATCCATGGTCAGGCCCGCAGGCACCGGCGCGTGGAATGCGGTCGCTTTGGTGGAATTCGTGATATCCAACTGGCCACCGGTTGCCGCGTCCCAGCTATAGGTGACATGGATCAGATCGCCGGTGGCTTGGAAACCTGCCGCCGTCTGATAGACCTGCGCGCCGCTCGGGCTTTCATGGGTGATCCGGATCGTGCCATCGGGCAGGCTTTCGATACGATAGCCGCCATCGGTCATGCCTTGGGTGTCGCGTGACAAAATGGTGCGCGGTTCGGTCAGATCCTGCGTGCGGGTGAAGGCGATATCCAAAGTGCCGCGCTGCATCTGGAAGGTTGGATTGGCAAAGATCTTGATCATATCGTCAATGCCATCAAGCTGGCCCTGCCCGCCGTCGGGATGGGCGCCATGCATATAGACCCCGTCCTGCGCGCCATTTTCCAAAGCACTGTCATGGGCCGTCGGCAGGCCGCCCTCATGCGCCGGAGAATTTGGATCATTAAAGTCGTAACGGGCGAAAACCGGCATAATCAATTTCCTCAATGGCAATAACGGCGCGATGGCAATCCATCGGCAAAAAATCAACTAGCATCCACGATCGGCCTGACCCGCTGCGTGAAGGCCGCCCAAAATGGGGCGAAATCAATGCCGCAGGGTCACATGCATCTTGTTCAAAGGGGAATCATGGGGATGGGAAGCGACGGGAGGTCCCGCATCGTCTGACACCCTTGGCCACTGCCGCGCCTGAACAGCGCAACTGCGGATCTGCTCCATGAAGCCTAAGCCCCTGTCACAAGACGACCGCCCCCACGGCCAAACGTCTTTGTCTAGTAACTGGGAGGATTTTTAACCCGCCTCCCGCTGTATCGGAAAGAAAATATTCACATCTCTCGGGTCCGACACCGCCGGTCAGAGGCGGTAAAGAGCCAGCTATACCAGCAGCTTAATCCCGCTTGCGCCACATTGCTGCCGTAAAGGCAACCAGAAGGCGCAACCCTTGGTAGAGCGCGGGCCGGATTGTGGCAGCATTGCGTCAGAGCGGCGCCGCTGCCACAAGACCGGAGCCATAGTTCACGCTCAAAATGACCTTATTCGATGGCAAAAATATTTTAACCAAACGTAAGGATTTCGCCGCGATACCGGTGTTTTGGACAGGCGGAAGCGGGGCGGACCATCCCTTGCATCAGGAAAGACTGGGAATTCGGGACGAAGTGATTCGGGCGCGCGCCTTGCCGCACTGATCCGGACCCGCCCTGTGATATCGGATCACCCCTTGAAGGGGGCGAAAGCCGAGTCGCGGGTGACGTCGAAATCATAGAGCCAATCAAACCGCTTCAACGCGCATTGCGGCGCGATCCTCCCGCCAAAGCGCAGACCCATATGGGCCAAGCGGCGCAGCGGTCCGCTTAGGTGATACATGCGGGCATTCTTGTTGGCGGCTTCGACGATATCGACACAGCGCAAGCGGCGCGCGGCTTGATAGCGCTGCAAAGCCATGCCCATCGGCAGCCCTGAGGTGACGGCTTCGGACAGAACCCAAGCGTCTTCCAGCGCCATATTCGCCCCCTGCGCCAAGAACGGCAGCGTCGGATGCGCGGCGTCCCCCAGCATGACCGCCGCCCCTTCGGGTTGCGTGCGATACCAGTTATCGGCGACCGGATGGCGGAACAGGCCCCAAAGCCAAGCGTCTTCGATCCGCGACAGCCAGTCCTGTACGACAGGTCCGAAACTGCGGAAGGCATCGCGCATCTGATCCAGATCGGCGGGCTGGGTCCAGCTTTCCTCGACCCAATTGTCGCGTTCCTCGACGGCGATGATATTGCGCCATTTGCCGCCCCGCAGCGGATAGCTGACGATGTGGCGGCGCGGACCCATATGCACTTCGGCCACCCGCGCGGCGCCCGGATGTTCGGGCACCACCGCCCGCCACGCCACCTGCCCCGTGAAGAACGGCTTGTTGCAGCCCATCATGGCGTGACGCAATTTCGAGTTGATGCCGTCCGCCCCGATCAGCAGGCTGCTGTCGCCTTCGGACCTTTGCATCGTGCGCCATGCGGGGCGCGGCCCCGACAGATCGACGCGGTCGATGCGCTGCAAAAGCCGCATTTCAACGCCGACATCGCGGGCGCCGCTGCTCAGAATCTTCATCAGGTCGGCGCGGTGCAGGAAATAATAATGCTGATCGGGACGCAGCTTGCCGATATCCAGACGGGTGACCAAATTGCCGGTTAGGCCGTCGCGCAATTCGACCGCTTCGGCACGCAGGCCCACATCTTCCAGCGCCTCGCCCAGACCCATGGCCCGCAGAACTGCCGCGCCATTTGGGCTGATCTGGATGCCCGCGCCCACTTCGCGCAGCCCGTCTGCCTGTTCTAAAACAGTCACTTGCACACCGCGTTGCGCAAGACCGCGCGCCACGGCCAGACCGGCAATTCCGGCGCCTAGAACGGTTGCCTTTCCACCATGCTCAGCGAACTGCGCGGAGTTGGAGAAATCCTGCGGCATCCAAAATCCTTACCAAACTAAAAAAACGCCGAACCTAAAAGAGGTTCGGCGTTTTTGTCATTCGGGCGCGTGCAAGACAAGCGCAAATTCACGTCATTTCCAGCGGCGCAAGGAGATTAATCCTCGCGGTGAACCTTCTCGCGGCGCTCGTGGCGTTCTTGCGCTTCAAGCGTCATGGTGGCGATCGGGCGGGCATCAAGGCGCTTGAGGCTGATCGGTTCGCCGGTCATCTCGCAATAGCCGTATTCGCCGCTTTCGATCCGACGCAGGGCCGCGTCGATTTTCGAGATCAGCTTGCGCTGGCGATCACGGGTGCGCAGTTCCAAAGCGCGGTCGGTTTCCTCGCTGGCGCGGTCGGCCAGATCGGGAACATTGCGGCCGCTTTCGGTCAGGCTGCCCAAGGTCTCGGCGCTTTGATCCAGCAGTTCTTGTTTCCAAACGATCAGCTTGCGGCGGAAATATTCCAACTGCTGGTCATTCATGAAGGTTTCATCCTCGGCAGGACGATAATCATCCGGCAGGAACAATTCTGGCTTCATTGCAGCATTCTCCTTCAGGTCGGGATCGCCACACGAAACTGGTTGCGCGGCGCACTCCTGTTGGGGCAGCACTTAACCGAGTGGGTTGCGAAAGTCACGAAGGAAGTTGACCTGACGGCCTGCCAAATGGCACAGCGGTCGCAGTGCGCTTTTGCCGCAACAATGCCCCCTCAAGCCTGCCGAAAAAGACCGCATATATGTCTTGCGTCACGGGCTTGCCACAGGGGCTTGTGTTGCTTACCCCTAGGGGCACCCCAAGATGTGAAGATGAGGCGCGGATGCGGTTTGAAGGCAATGCGGCCTATGTGGCCACCAAGGATCTGGCAGTCGCGGTAAATGCGGCGATCACGCTTGAACGGCCGCTGTTGGTCAAGGGCGAACCGGGCACCGGCAAGACCGAACTTGCCCGCCAAGTGGCCGCAAGCCTTGGGCTGCCGTTTTTGGAATGGAACGTCAAATCCACCACCCGCGCGCAACAGGGCCTATATGAATATGACGCGGTCTCGCGGCTGCGCGACAGCCAGTTGGGCGAGGCCCGCGTGGCCGATGTGTCCCACTACATCCGCAAGGGCAAACTGTGGCAAGCCTTTGAAGCGGATGGAAAAGTCGTTCTGCTGATCGACGAGGTCGACAAAGCCGATATCGAATTTCCCAATGACCTGTTGCAGGAATTGGACCGGATGGAATTCCATGTCTATGAAACCGGCCAGACCATCCGCGCCCGCCATCGCCCCGTCGTCATCATCACCTCGAACAATGAAAAGGAACTGCCCGACGCCTTCCTGCGCCGCTGTTTCTTCCACTTCATCCGCTTCCCCGAAATCGACACCCTGCGCGCCATCGTCGATGTGCATTTCCCGACCATCAAGCCGGATCTGCTGCCCGCCGCCCTGACCCCGTTCTACGAGATCCGCTAC
>DALYSR010000060.1:0-19733 GCA_031991825.1 Paracoccaceae bacterium | reverse complement strand
CGGCATGGATATCGAGGAAGTCGCCCATGCGACCCCCGAAAAAATCCTGACCATCACCATCGATCCGGCGACCGGTTACCAAGATTTCCACGGCCGTCGTGTCGCTTTCGCTTTGGGCCTGAAGGGCGCGCAAGTGAAGCAATGCGTGGCGATCGTGAAGAATATGTATCGCCTGTTCATCGATAAAGACATGGACATGGCGGAAATCAACCCGCTGGTCGTGATGACCGACGGCAATCTGAAGCTGCTTGATGCCAAGATGGGCTTCGACGGCAATGCGATCTATCGCCATGCCGATATCGCCGCCCTGCGCGACGAGACCGAAGAAGATGCCAAAGAACTGGCCGCGTCGAAGTTCGACCTGAACTACATCGCGCTGGACGGTGAAATCGGCTGCATGGTGAACGGGGCTGGCCTTGCGATGGCCACCATGGACATCATCAAGCTTTATGGCGCGGAACCGGCAAACTTCCTGGACGTCGGCGGCGGCGCCACCAAGGAAAAAGTCACCGAAGCCTTCAAGATCATCACCTCGGACGAAAACGTCAAAGGCATTCTGGTCAATATCTTCGGCGGCATCATGCGTTGCGACATCATCGCCGAAGGCGTGATCGCGGCAGTGAAAGAAGTCGGCCTGCAGGTACCGCTGGTCGTCCGTCTGGAAGGCACCAATGTCGAATTGGGCAAAGAGATCATCAACAAGTCTGGTCTGAACGTGATCGCGGCGGACAACCTCGCCGATGCGGCACAGAAGATCGTGAAAGCGGTGAAAGGCTGATCATGATGCGCGCGCCCCTTCTTTTCGGACTGTCCCTGACCCTTCTGCTGGCCGCCTGCGGCTCGACCCGTCAGGTCGACCATGCGCAGGTCTGCGCCGAGCAATCGGCCATGGCCCAGTCCGGCAAAGTGGGTGGCGGCGCCATCGCGATTTCCTGCCCCGCGCATAACATCGGCCCCTTCCAGTAAGGGGTCGGGCCCTGCGCGGGCACCCAAATTCGCGGGCGGCAAGGCCGCTCGAATTCAGACTTTTTCTCAGGAGGCCCAGATGGCCGTTCTCGTTAACGAAAACACCAAAGTTATCTGCCAAGGCTTTACCGGCTCGCAAGGCACCTTCCACTCGGAACAGGCGATTGCTTACGGCACCAAAATGGTCGGTGGCGTGACCCCCGGCAAAGGCGGTTCGACCCACCTTGGCCTGCCGGTCTACGATTCCGTTCATGAAGCAAAAGAGCGCACCGGAGCCGATGCGACCGTGATCTACGTCCCGCCGCCGTTTGCCGCGGATTCGATCATGGAAGCCATCGACGCGGAAATCCCGCTGATCGTCGCGATCACCGAAGGCATTCCGGTTCTGGATATGATGAAGGTCAAGCGCGCGCTGATCAATTCGAAGTCGCGTCTGATCGGGCCGAACTGCCCGGGCGTGATGACGCCGGATGCGTGCAAAATCGGCATCATGCCGGGCTCGATCTTCAAGCGCGGCTCGGTCGGCGTCGTGTCGCGTTCGGGTACCTTGACCTATGAAGCGGTGAAACAAACCACCGATATCGGTCTGGGCCAATCTTCCGCAGTCGGCATCGGCGGCGACCCGATCAAAGGCACCGAACACCTCGATATCCTTGAGATGTTCTTGGCTGATCCGGAAACCACCTCGATCATCATGATCGGTGAAATCGGTGGTTCGGCCGAAGAAGAAGCGGCGCAATTCTTGGCGGATGAAAAGAAGCGCGGCCGTTGGAAGCCGACCGCTGGTTTCATCGCTGGCCGCACCGCGCCTCCGGGCCGTCGCATGGGCCATGCCGGTGCGATCGTCGCAGGCGGCAAAGGTGATGCGGGTTCCAAGATCGAAGCCATGCTGTCGGCTGGCATCGTGGTTGCCGAAAGCCCCGCCCACTTGGGCGAAGCCGTGCTGAAAGCACTGGGCAAGTAACAGGTCTGGGCAGGTTCGCCTGCCCCTCGTGAAGGGACGGATGTGTAAAATGTGTGTAAAACCGGAACACCTCGTCCCTTTGCAGCCGATGCGAATGACGCCATCCTGTCACTCGCAAGATCGCGTGACCAAGCGTGGCAGGATGCCGATCCGATCCGGCCACGGCATATAGACGTAAAAATGGGGGGCTGACGGAACCGATCATCGGCACCGCCAGCCCCCCGCAGACATTCCGCGTCCTTGCGGAGAGGTGCAAGATAGATGACTGAGCAATCCCCCAATAGCCAGTTCCGCGCAGGTTCGTTCCTTGATGGTGCGAATGCCGATTACATCGACCAGCTGCAGGCGCGCTATGCCGCCGATCCGGCTTCGGTTGATGCGCAATGGGCCGATTTCTTCGCCTCGCTGGGCGAATCGGAAATCGACAGCAAGCGTGCGGCTGAAGGTCCGTCCTGGGCGCGTGCCGATTGGCCGCCGATGGCGACTGACGATCTGACCGCCGCGCTGACCGGCGAATGGCCGGTGGCCAAGCCGAAGGAAGCGAAAGCTGCGGCTGAAAAGATCCAGTCGAAAGCGGCAACGGCAGGGATTTCGATCACCGACGCTCAGGTCCAGCGCGCCTGCCTTGACAGCTTGCGCGCTTTGATGCTGATCCGCGCCTACCGCATCCGTGGCCACCTGATCGCCGATATCGATCCGCTGAAGCTGCGCGACCAGAATTTCCATCCGGAACTGGATCCGTCGTCCTATGGCTTCGGCGAAGCCGATATGGATCGCCCGATCTTCATCGACAATGTGCTGGGTCTGCAAGTCGCCTCGATGCGCCAGATCTTGGACATCGTGAAGCGCACCTATTGCGGCACCTTCGCGCTGCAATACATGCATATCTCCGACCCCGAGCAATCGGCTTGGCTGAAAGAGCGCATCGAAGGCTATGGCAAAGAGATCGCCTTCACCCGCGAAGGTCGCCGCGCGATCCTGAACAAGCTGGTCGAAGCGGAAGGCTACGAGAAGTTCCTTCATGTCAAATACATGGGCACCAAGCGTTTCGGTCTGGACGGTGCGGAAGCGCTGATTCCGGCGATGGAACAGATCGTCAAGCGTGGCGGTCAACTGGGGCTGAAGGAAGTCGTCATCGGGATGCCGCACCGTGGCCGCCTGAACGTTCTGGCGAATGTCATGGCCAAACCCTACCGCGCGATCTTCCACGAATTCCAAGGCGGTTCCTACAAGCCGGATGACGTCGATGGTTCGGGCGATGTGAAATACCACTTGGGCGCCTCTTCGGACCGCACCTTCGATGGCAATACCGTCCACCTGTCGCTGACCGCCAACCCTTCGCACCTTGAAGCGGTGAACCCTGTCGTTCTGGGCAAAGTGCGCGCCAAGCAGGACCAGCTGGGCGATATCGTCGATCGCACTGCCGTTCTGCCGATCCTGTTGCATGGGGACGCCGCATTTGCAGGCCAAGGCGTTGTTGCCGAATGCTTGCAGCTTTCGGGCATCAAGGGCCACCGCACCGGCGGCTGCCTGCATATCGTGGTCAACAACCAGATCGGTTTCACCACCGCGCCGCATTTCTCGCGCACCTCGCCCTATCCGACCGATATCGCTTTGATGGTGGAAGCGCCGATCTTCCACGTGAACGGCGATGATCCGGAAGCCGTGGTTCACGCCGCGCGCGTGGCGATCGAATTCCGCCAGAAGTTCCGCAAGGACGTGGTTCTGGACATCTTCTGCTATCGCCGCTTCGGTCACAACGAAGGCGACGAACCGATGTTCACCAACCCGCAGATGTATAACAGCATCAAGAAGCACAAGACGACGCTTCAGCTCTATACCGAACGTCTGGTGGCCGACGGCCTGATCCCCGAAGGCGAAATCGAAGACATGAAGGCGCAATTCCAAGCGCGCCTGAACGAAGAATATGAAATCGGCAAGGCCTTCAAGCCGAACAAAGCCGACTGGCTGGATGGTCGCTGGACCGGTCTGGATCGCGAGCGCGAAGATTATCAGGCCGGCGACACCGCCGTTTCGCCGGAAAGCTTCGCCGAAGTGGGCGCGGCCTTGACCCGTGCGCCCGCTGATTTCGATCTGCACAAGACCGTTGTTCGCCAATTGGACAACAAAGCCAAGATGTTCGAGGCTGGCCAAGGTTTCGACTGGGCGACGGCGGAAGCCTTGGCCTTCGGATCCCTGTTGGCGGAAGGCTATCCGGTGCGTCTGTCGGGTCAGGATTGCACCCGTGGCACCTTCTCGCAGCGCCATTCGGGTCTGGTCAGCCAGACCACCGAAGAACGTTACTATCCGCTGAACCACATCAAGGCCGGTCAGGCGCGTTACGAAGTCATCGACTCGATGCTGTCGGAATATGCGGTTTTGGGCTTCGAATACGGCTATTCGCTGGCAGAACCCAACACCCTGACCCTGTGGGAAGCGCAATTCGGCGATTTCGCCAATGGCGCGCAGATCATGTTCGACCAGTTCATCAACTCGGGTGAATCGAAATGGCTGCGGATGTCGGGCTTGGTCTGCCTGCTGCCGCATGGCTATGAAGGTCAGGGTCCGGAACATTCCTCGGCCCGTCCGGAACGCTTCTTGCAGATGAGCGCGAATGACAACTGGATCGTGGCGAATTGCTCGACTCCGGCGAACTATTTCCACATCCTGCGCCGTCAGCTGAAGCGTAACTTCCGTAAGCCGCTGATCCTGATGACGCCGAAATCGCTGCTGCGTCATCCGATGTGCGTGTCGGAAACCGCCGATTTCACCACCGGTTCCTCCTTCCACCGCGTGCTGTGGGATGATGCGCAAAAGGGCAACTCGACCCTTGAGCTGAAGCCGGATAGCGAAATCAAGCGTGTGGTGATCTGCTCGGGCAAGGTCTATTTCGACCTGCTGGCGGAACGTGACAAGCGCGGTCAGAACGACGTCTACCTGCTGCGTCTGGAACAGTTCTATCCGTTCCCTGCAATGTCGCTGGTGCGTGAACTGGAACGCTTCAAAGGCGCGGATGTTGTCTGGTGTCAGGAAGAGCCGAAGAACCAAGGCTATTGGTCCTTCGTCGAGCCCAATCTGGAATGGGTCTTGGGCAAGATCGAAGCCGTTTGCGCCCGTCCGCGCTATGTGGGCCGCGCGGCTTCCGCCTCGCCTGCGACCGGTCTGGCCTCCAAGCACAAGACCGAACAAGAAGCGCTTGTGAACGAAGCGCTGACGCTCTGAACCAATCCCGCGGGGCCGCAGGTGCTGGCCCCGCCCTCCTCGGCGGCAAAGCTGCCAAGTCCAAATTTTGAAGGCGCCCGAAACGTGGCGCGGAGGTACTGAAAATGACCGATGTAATGGTTCCCGCCCTTGGCGAATCGGTTTCGGAAGCAACCGTTTCCACTTGGTTCAAGAAAGTCGGCGATTTCGTAAACCAAGACGAAATGCTCTGCGAATTGGAAACCGACAAGGTTTCGGTCGAAGTTCCGGCACCGGTTTCGGGCGTCTTGGCTGAAATCATCGCAGGCGAAGGCGTGACGGTCGCGGCAAACGCGCGTCTGGGCATCATCACCGAAGGTGCGGCGGGTGCCGTCGCGCCGAAAGCTGCCGAACCCAAGGCCGAAGCTGCCGCAGCGGTCGGCTCGCCGGGGGCTGGTCCGGAAAATCTGACGCCGCGTTCGGATGTGGAAAATGCCCCTGCCGCCAAGAAAGCCTTGGCTGAAGCGGGCCTGTCGGCAGATCAAGTGCAAGGGTCGGGCCGCGATGGCCGCATCATGAAAGAAGACGTGGCGAAAGCCGTGGCTTCTGGCGTGTCGGCTCCGGCTGCGGTCGTCTCGGCAGCACCGGCTCCGGTGGCTCCGCCGCGTGGCGCTGTCTCGGCAGATGATGCCGCGCGCGAAGAGCGTGTGAAGATGACCCGCCTGCGCGCCACCATCGCGCGCCGCCTGAAGGATGCGCAAAACACCGCCGCCATGCTGACCACCTATAACGAGGTGGATATGTCGGCGATCATGGAGCTGCGCAACACCTACAAAGACCAGTTCGAAAAGAAGCATGGCGTGAAGATGGGCTTCATGTCCTTCTTCGTGAAGGCCTGCAACCATGCGCTGAAAGAAGTGCCGGAAGTGAACGCCGAAATCGACGGCGGCGATGTGATCTACAAGAACTACGTCCATATGGGCGTGGCTGTGGGCACGCCGTCGGGTCTGGTGGTTCCGGTCGTGCGCGATGCCGACCAGATGTCCTTCGCACAGATCGAGAAAAAGATCTCGGAACTGGGTCTGCGCGCGCGTGACGGCAAGCTGTCGATGGCGGAAATGCAGGGCGGCTCGTTCACCATTTCGAACGGTGGCGTCTATGGCTCGCTGATGTCCTCGCCGATCCTGAACCCGCCGCAATCGGGCATCTTGGGCATGCACAAAATCCAAGACCGTCCGGTCGTGGTGAACGGCCAGATCGTCATCCGTCCGATGATGTATCTTGCTCTGTCCTATGACCACCGCATCGTCGACGGCAAAGGCGCTGTCACCTTCCTGGTGCGCGTCAAGGAAGCGCTGGAAGATCCGCGCCGTCTGCTGATGGATCTGTGATCCAATAAGACTTGGGCCGGAGGCAACTCCGGCCTACCATCCAAGGGCACCCGAAGGAGGACAAGATGCAACTTCTGATCCAAACCGCGGCCCCGAGTTACGCTGCATGGAAAGCCGATTTCGACGCAGGGCGCGACGCCTTCGCCGCGGCCGGTCTTTCCACCCTGCAGATATGGCAATCCGAAGACGGCAGAATCGTGCTTCTTCTGTCTTATGCCGCACGCAAACGGGCCGAAGAATGGCTTGCAAACCAGCGCGCTACGGGCCAAGCCTATGATGCGCAATTCCTGCAGACCGCCACATCATGATGACGCCCGAACTTGCCGCCCTCGCCGCCATAGCACTCTTGCAAGTGGTCATGGTCTTCACCGCCCAACGCAGCCTGACCGCTGATGTGGGCCGCGAAGGCAATGTCGGGCCCCGAGACCATCTGCCCCCGTTTTCGGCGCGCACCCTGCGCCTGCGCCGTGCCGTCGACAATCATGTCGAAAACATCGGCATGTTCATCATCGCCATCGTGGTGGTCGAACTGTCGGGCACGGCCAGCCTGTTTACCGCGATCTGCGCCTGGGCCTTCGTGCTGGCCCGCGCTCTCTACCTGCCCGCCTATGCCTTCGGCTGGACGCCTTGGCGCACGCTGATCTGGACGGCGGGCCTGCTTGCCACCTTGGCCTTGATTGCCGCCGCCTTCTGGTCCGGCATCGGCCCTTCCCCCTATGAATAACGCTTAAGGACAAAGACCATGGCAGAGTTTGATGTGATCGTGATCGGCGGCGGCCCGGGCGGCTATGTCTGCGCCATCCGCGCGGCCCAGCTGGGCCTGAAAACCGCTTGCGTCGAAGGCCGCGAGACTTTGGGCGGCACCTGCCTGAATGTCGGCTGCATCCCCTCGAAAGCGCTGCTGAACGCGACCCACCATCTGCACGAAGTCCACGAGAACTTCGAAAAGATGGGCCTGATGGGGGCTGCGCCGACCGTCGACTGGTCGAAAATGCAGGCCTATAAGGATGATGTCATCAACGGCAATACCAAGGGCATCGAGTTCCTGTTCAAGAAGAACAAGGTCACTTGGCTGCAAGGCTGGGGATCGATTCCGGCTGCCGGTCAGGTGAAAGTCGGCGAAGAAATCCACACCGCCAAACATATCATCATCGCCACCGGCTCGGAACCGGCCTCGCTGCCGAATGTGCCGGTCGATGAAAAGACCATCGTCACCTCGACCGGCGCCTTGTCGCTCGACAAAATCCCCGCATCCATGGTGGTGATCGGCGCCGGCGTGATCGGTCTGGAAATGGGTTCGGTCTATGCGCGCCTTGGCACCAAAGTGACCGTGGTCGAATTCCTCGACAACATCACCCCCGGCATGGACGCCGAAGTCGCCAAATCCTTCCAGCGCATCTTGAAGAAGCAAGGCATCACCTTCGTGATGGGCGCCGCCGTCCAAGGCGCCGAACTGACCGACACCGGCGCCAAAGTCACCTACAAGCTGCGCAAGAATGATACCGAAGCCTCGATCGATGCCGATGTCGTCTTGGTCGCCACCGGTCGCAAACCCTATACCCAAGGCCTCGGTCTCGAAGCGCTTGGCGTCGAAATGCTGCCGCGCGGCCAGATCAAAACCGATGCGCATTTCGAAACCACGGTCAAAGGCATCTATGCCATCGGTGATGCGATCATCGGTCCGATGCTGGCCCATAAAGCCGAAGACGAAGGCATGGCAGCGGCAGAAGTCGTCGCCGGCAAACATGGCCATGTGAACTACGCCGTCATCCCGGGCGTCGTCTATACCACGCCGGAAGTCGCCACCGTCGGCCTGACCGAAGAACAACTGAAGGAACAGGGCCGCGCCTATAAGGTCGGCAAATTCTCCTTCATGGGCAATGGCCGCGCCAAAGCCGTCTTCCAAGCCGAAGGTTTCGTCAAACTTCTGGCGGACAAGGAAACCGACCGCATCTTGGGCTGCCACATCATCGGCCCGAGCGCGGGCGATCTGATCCATGAAGTCTGTGTCGCCATGGAATTCGGCGCATCCGCCCAAGACCTCGCGCTCACCTGCCACGCCCACCCGACCTATTCGGAAGCCGTGCGCGAAGCAGCCCTTGCCTGCGGTGACGGCGCCATCCACGCCTAAAGCCCAAGGCCTATATTTGCACCTTTGAGAAATACTCTCGGGGGGTTGAAGGGGGGCAGACAGCCCCCCTTCTCTTTTTAAGCACTCACGCCGCCAAATGCCGCAATCCTTGGGTCACATCCGTGCGCACCGCCAGCCGCAGCCCCGGCTCGTCGCCCGCCTTCAGCGCCGCCAGAATGATGCGGTGGTGATGCGGCGGCTCGTTGCGGCGCAGCTTGGAATACAAGGCCCGCATCGTCGGCCCCAATTGCAGCCAGACGGTCTCGCAAATCGCCAGCATCGCAGGCGCCTGCGCGCGCAGATACAAGGTCCGGTGAAACTCCAGATTGGTGCGCACATAGGCCACCGCATCCTTGCGCATCACCGCATCCGCATTCAGCGCATTGATCGCCGTCAACCGCTCGATCAGCGCGAAATGCGCCCGCGGCAAGGCCCGCGCCGCCAGTTCCGGCTCCAGCATGGCACGGATGGCGGCAAGCTCTTCAATCCGTTCGGGCGTGGGCTCCGGCGTTGACACCCGACCGGAACTCGACAGCGTCAAAGCCCCCTCCGCCACCAGCCGCCGCACCGCTTCGCGCGCAGGCGTCATCGACACGCCGAATTCCTTGGCAACCCCGCGCAATGTCATCGGCTGCCCCGGCGCCACCTCGCCATGCATCACCTGCTGGCGCAAAGTCCGGTAAAGCCGCTCATGAGCGGCAGCATTGGGGTCGGTGGGGCGCGGTGTGATCGGCATGATGGTTTAGCCAAGCCTCCTATTTGCGGCAGGGTCAATCCCCTCTGACAGGGGATCAAAGCGAAACTGATGCACCTGCCCCCCTTCGGCATGAAGCCAGGCCCGCTGCACCTGCCAGTCCGGATACAGCTTTTCCACCACCGCCCAGAAGGCGGGCGAATGGTTCATCTGCGCCAGATGCGCCACCTCATGCGCTGCCACATAGCGCAGCACCGACGGCGGCGCCATGATCAGCCGCCATGAAAACATCAAAGCGCCGTCATGCGCGCAAGACCCCCAGCGAGACCGCGTGTCGCGCAAGGTGATCCGGCTATAGGCCAGCCCCAATTGCCCCGCATAGGCGTCACAGGCGGCCACCAGACGCTCGCGGGCCAGCACCTTCAGGAAGGCCTGCAGACGCGGGCCCAGCTGCGCCTCGGCCCCCGGCACCAGCAACCGATCCCCCTCGCGCCGGATCGACCGCCCCGTGCCGCTTTCCAGCCGCAAGCCCATCCCTTCCACGGGGATCACCGCGCCGAAGCCAAGGCTTTGACGCGGGGGGATGGCGGCCAAGGCATCGCGGATCCAGCCTTCTTGATCGCGCGCGAAGCGCAGGGCTTCGGTCTCACGGGCGCGCTTGGGCATCGACAGCGTCACCCGCCCGTCCAGCCGCGAGACGCGCAGCGAAAAGCGCGTCGTTCGCGCCGAACGGCGCAGGGTGATTTCAATGGCAGGCGGTCCGGGCAGGATGGGCATAATTGGCTCTTGATCAGGGTCTATAGAATAGCCACCTTGACAAAGCCCGCAATGGGGCCAAAAGCCTTTGACAGACGTCTGCCTGTGTGGCAAGCGAACCAATTCGAGATATCCGTAGCCTTTAAGGGAACAACCATGCCCAAGGAAGAATGGGGTACGAAACGTATTTGCCCGACCACCGGCAAGCGTTTCTATGACCTGAACCGCACCCCGATCATCAGCCCCTATACCGGCGAGGTCGTGGATATTGAAAGCGCGCGCCGCAAGATGGCCGCAGCGGTGATCAGCCGCGTCTCGCCCGAGAAGGACGATGAAGTTCTGGTCGACGATCTGGAAGCGGATGACGACCTGCTCGACGCAGGCGCAGATGATGCAGATCTGGACGATGAACTGCTGGAAGACGACAGCGACGACAATGTCTCGCTGGACGACCTTGCTGATGTCGCGAGCACCGACGACGAAGCATAAAAATTCGGGGGGGCGCGAAAAATTGCATTTTACCTCTTGCAGTTACCCACGCCCTCCCGTAAATACTGCCTTACCGAAACGAAGCAAGGCTCTGAAAAGAAACGAAGCTTCGACGAAGGTACCCGGTGGGGTCATAGCTCAGATGGGAGAGCGCTTGAATGGCATTCAAGAGGTCGGGAGTTCGATCCTCCCTGGCTCCACCAATTACCTTCTAACGACAAAGGCCGCGCTTTTAGCGCGGCTTTGTTGTTTTCCGGCCCAAGCTTCGTCCTACTGGCCCGACGATCGCCCAGAGCCATGCAAGCCCCAGTGCAGGCAAGGCCATGACGCCGCTCAAGATCATCCTTGTCCATCTCAGTGATCCGTTTCGAATCGGCTTGATAAGCGGCGCGGTGCTTTTGGGGATCTGGGTTCGCAGCAAGCATATCCCCCCTATCCTAGTGATTCTCTTGCTGGTGCTGGTCGATATCGGTCTGGCCTTCCTGATCCCTGCCACCATGGCCCCGTTCCCTTCTGGCCCCGTTCCCTTCTGGCGCCGTGTCATCTAGGGCCTGCTCAGCAATGCCGTGCTGATTCTGGTCATCGGCGTGATCTGCAGCGGTGTGATGCACTTCCTGCGATCCCCGAATAAAAAACGCGACCCCGAAGGGCCGCGTTTTTGCTGATTTAATACGTCCGCATAAGGCTCGACCTAGGCGCGGTTCATCCGGTTTTCGATCAGATCCTCCACCACGGCCGGTTCGGCCAGGGTCGAGGTATCGCCAAGGCTGCCGAAATCGTTTTCGGCAATCTTGCGCAGGATGCGGCGCATGATCTTGCCCGAGCGGGTCTTGGGCAGACCCGGCGCCCATTGGATCAGATCGGGCTTGGCGATCGGGCCGATTTCGGCACGGACCCAAGCCTCCAGTTCCTTGCGCAGCTCTGGCGTGGGCTCGACGCCTTGCATCAGCGTGACATAGGCATAGATGCCCTGCCCCTTGATCGCATGGGGATAGCCCACCACAGCCGCCTCGGCCACTTTGTCATGCGCGACCAAGGCCGATTCGACTTCCGCCGTGCCCATCCGGTGACCAGAGACGTTGATCACGTCATCCACCCGACCGGTGATCCAGTAATAGCCGTCCGCATCGCGACGGCAGCCATCGCCGGTGAAGTAATAGCCGCGATATTGCGAGAAATAGGCTTCCTCGAATCGCTCGTGATCGCGCCACAGCGTGCGCATCTGGCCCGGCCAGCTGTCGGCGATGCACAACACGCCTTCGGCTGCGGTTTCGACCTGCTCGACCGCCGTCGACGGGTCCAGAATCACCGGTTTGATGCCGAAGAAGGGCTTGGTCGCCGACCCCGGCTTTTGCGGCACGGCACCGGGCAAGGGCGTGATCAGATGGCCGCCGGTTTCGGTCTGCCAGAAGGTATCGACAATCGGGCAACGGCCCTTGCCGACATGGATGTTATACCAGGTCCAGGCTTCCGGATTGATCGGCTCGCCGACCGAGCCCAGCACCTTCAAGGACGACAGGTCGTATTTCTCGACCCATTCCGCGCCAAGACCCATCAGGGACCGGATCGCGGTCGGCGCGGTATAGAACTGGTTGACCTTGTGCTTTTCGCAGACCTCCCAGAACCGGCCCGGATCCGGATAGGTCGGCACGCCCTCGAACATCAGCGTGGTCGCGCCATTGGCCAGCGGTCCATACAGAATATAGCTGTGTCCGGTCACCCAGCCCACATCCGCCGTGCACCAATAGACATCGCCATCATGGTAATCGAAGGTCAGCTGATGCGTCATCGCCGCATAGACCAGATAGCCGCCCGAGGTGTGCACCACCCCCTTCGGACGCCCCGTCGAGCCCGAGGTATACAAGATGAACAGCGGATCTTCCGCGCCGACCTCAACATAGGGGCAATAGGGCTTGGCCGCCGCCATTTCCGCCTTCACATCGATATCGCGACCCGCAATCCACGAAATCTGATCGCCGGTATGCTTGACCACCATGCATTTCACGCGATCCGAACAATCCAGAAGTGCCTTGTCGGCATTGGATTTCAGCGGCGTGCGCTTGCCGCCACGTGGCGCGTAATCGGCGGTGATCAACAGCTTGGCGTCGCAATCATTGATCCGGTTCGCCAATGCATCCGGCGAGAAGCCCGCGAAGACCACCGAATGGATCGCCCCGATCCGCGCGCAAGCCAGCATCGCATAGGCCGCTTCGGGGATCATCGGCAGATAAAGCACCACACGATCCCCCTTGGTGACGCCATTGGCCTTCAGCACATTGGCCATGCGGCTGACGTTTTCCAACAGCTGCGCATAGGTGATATGCTGCGCCGGTTCCTTGGGATCATCCGGTTCCCAGATGATCGCCGTCTGATTGGCGCGCGTCAGCATATGGCGGTCGATGCAATTGGCACTGACGTTCAAGACGCCGTCTTCATACCATTTGATCGACACATTGCCCAAATCGAAATTGGTGTCTTTCACCTTGGTGAAAGGCTTGATCCAGTCGATCCGTTCGGCCTCTTTGGCCCAAAACGACACAGGATCCGCGACCGAAGCGGCATAGCCGCTTTCATAGCCCGCTGCATCCACATGAGCTGTCGCAACGAAATCCGCCGAAGCAGGATAAATACTGCTGGCTGCAGTGTGATCCGACATTGTCGTCCTCCTCTTCATAAGGACGAGACATACCTCGCCCCTCCCCCTTGGCACATGCGACCGCATGCCCAGAGGCCCCTACCCGCGCGCATCATAGGCATAGGGGTGCTGAAGCGTAAATATCTTTATTTACAGGGTTTTTTTTTACATCTCTGTCCCCCTGCCGGCCATGCCCGAAAGGGGGACGAAAGCCCCCTTTGAAAAACTGTTAACTATTTCAAATGCATAGGCGCATGGTCGATCACAGTAAACGGCGGATAAACGCCCCGCGTCATTTGTGGAAATCGCGCCGTCGCGAAACATGATGCGAATCAGCCGAACGGGTATTGCGCCCTGCTCAGATCGGAGTGTCACAGCGGATGGTTGCCAGCACCTTGCCCTTCACCGCCAAGGGCCAACGCAGATGCACCAGATTGCGATCAAGGCCTTGTTCGTTCTGCGCATAGGGGCTGACGAATTGGGCCTGATTGGCGCTATTGGTCAAGGGACCATCGGCGACCAAGCCGGTGGTATTCCGCGCTCTGGACCCAAAGGGCATATATTTCGACCCATCCACCACCCAAGTCTCCGCTACGGTATTTTGGGTATGCAGGATGCTCAGCGGGCTCATGACAACCTGCGTTATCCCGTTGAACGCATTGGCTTGGAAGGTGACATTGCGGAAGCGGCCAAAATCCATCGTGCCATTGGTCGTATCGATCACCTCGCAGCGGTCCACCATCGCATTGATGGTGCGGAAGGTATTATCCGACACGCTGAAGCCATGCAGAAAATGCCCCGACCCTTTCGGCGCCATGACCAGCCAAGCGAAACTCGCGGCCACGTCGCTGGCGAAGAAATGGTTGGCGCAGACGCTGATATTGCCGAAGCTGAAGCCGGTGATGAAACTGGGATCGGCATCATGCTCGTTGGACCATTCGATGAAGCAATTATCGACATAATTGCCCGTGAAGGTCAGCCGCGCATTGGGCTGCGTGATCACCATCCCCGCGCGTCGAATTCCGGCGGTGGCGGTATCGCCTTGGAAGAAATGGTTGCCATGGACCAGGTGCCCGCCCCCCGCCGCCACGGCGAAATGGGCAAAGCGCACGACACGGTTGGACCGCAGCTTGGCGTCATTGGCGTTGATATTCAATGCGATGGTTCGCCGGTCCTGCACCAAGGCCGCCTGTTCGTTCGACCAGAACTGGCAGCTATCGACGATCAGCCCCTGACAGCCCGTCCCCGTCGAGGTGATGGCGCGGTCCTTAGGGCGGTTGAACACGCTGTCTCGGAAGGTCAAGGTCAGACCGACTTTCGGCAGCATCACCCCCGACGCATAGCCGTTGCAGTTGAAATCCATCCGGTCATATTCGAAGCGGGTCAGCTCTTCGAAGCCGGAAAAATCCAACAGATATTTGAACCGTCTGAAGCTGAATATGCGCGTGCCCGCCCCGCCCCACAACGGCTGGCTCAAGGTCAAACTGCCATTGGTCAGGTTCTTGGCGGTGACATAAACCTCGCGCCCAACACCGGTGCCGCTTACCAAAGCGCCGATCTGGATCGCCGACAGATTGGCGACGCTGCTTAACCGATTGGGAAACGCCGGATCATAGCTGCCCGAAGCGCTCACCACATGATCGTTCCAGCCCGTGCTGTCCAAGGCGTTCAGCTGGCCATTGGTCAGGAAGCGTCGCTGGCTGAAGCTGGTCAGCCCCGCCAAAGCCGCCACATCAATCGGCCCATCCAGATCGACCCTGCGGTCCGACAGGTCAAGCGCCACATGATCGGTGAAATAGAACAAAGCCTGCAAAGCCTTCTTGAAGCCCGCCAATTCACTGCCAAAGGCGCTGGTATAGCTGTCCAGATCGTAATTGCGGGTCAGGGCCAGCCTTGACCCATCAGGCTGCGACAGCACCCCTTGGAAGCGGATCGGATTGTCGATCGTCAGGTTGCCCGCGATCAGATAGCTGCCCGCAGGCACGATCAGCGTGCGTCCCTGCGCCGCCGTATCCGCCGCATCAAAAGCCGCCGTGTCATCGGTCACGCCGTCGCCCCTTGCGCCGTAATCCCGCACATCGACGCAATCCTGCAAATCGCGCAGATAGATGCCGGTGACATCGGTCAGTTCGATATCGTCGATCCGCACCACGCCGCCATTGGGGCCGGTCAGATCCAAGCCGAAATGCGCGACAGCCGCCTCGGGGCCGGTGACCATGGCCACGCCACCGCGCCTTCCGCTGCCGATAATCGCTGTCAATTCGACCACTTGGCCATATTCCGACAATGTCACCTGCGGGCCGACCTGCTGGGCCGATGCAAGATGGCTGCCATTGGCCCGCCCGATCCATCCGGCCAGCCGTATCGTCGGAAAGGCCCCCGCCACGCATTTGATCCGCACCTTCAATTGCAGATAGAGCCCCGGCATCAGGGGAATGGACTGGAAGCAGCGCAGCTTTTGCACCGAGACCACCTTTTGCAGCTCAAGCGCGCCGCCGAAATCGGCATCCGCCGGCACATAGCCCGCATTGGCTTGACCGGCATAGGAGCCGTGCCCGTTCAGGCCATCTTCGCGCGACCAAAGCGCCAGACCCGCCGAAAACGGCGGCGGCATCAATGTCAGCCCATCGGTAATCGCCTTGTTCATCTGGACCATCCCCCTACCCTGCGGCCGGACACGCCGGCATTCGGGCAATAGGGCTAGCCAGCCAAGGTTAACCAGACCGCACTCCACCGCGCGCCACCATGGGCCGCGCAACGAAAAAGGGCGGCCCGCGCGGGGCCGCCCTTCCTTAAGCCGATGGTGGTTAGGATCAGAAGTCCATGCCGCCCATGCCGCCCATGCCGCCCGGAGCCGCCGCAGCAGCTGCCGGAGCCGGCTTGTCAGCGATCATTGCTTCGGTGGTGATCAGGAGCGATGCGACCGATGCTGCGTTTTCCAGCGCGGTACGGGTCACTTTGGCCGGATCGATCACGCCGAAGGTGAACATGTCGCCATATTCTTCGGTCTGAGCGTTGAAGCCGAACGACAGCGACGAGGATTCACGGATCTTGCCCGCAACAACCGCACCGTCAACGCCCGAGTTTTCAGCGATTTGACGGATCGGCGCTTCTAGCGCGCGACGGATGATCGCGATACCGACGTTCTGGTCAGCATTCGCGCCTTCCAGACCTTCCAGAGCCTTGGTCGCTTGCACCAGAGCAACACCACCGCCGACGATCACGCCTTCTTGGACTGCTGCACGGGTTGCGTTCAGTGCGTCATCAACGCGGTCTTTACGCTCTTTGACTTCGACTTCGGTCGCACCGCCGACGCGGATGACAGCAACACCGCCAGCCAGTTTGGCCACGCGCTCTTGCAGTTTCTCACGGTCGTAATCCGACGAGGTTTCTTCGATCTGATTGCGGATCTGAGCAACGCGTGCTTCGATTTCCGCTTTCTCGCCAGCACCGTCCACGATGGTGGTGTTGTCTTTGTTGATCGAAACTTTCTTCGCGCGGCCCAGCATGTCGAGGGTCACGTTTTCCAGCTTCATGCCCAGATCTTCCGAGATCACTTGACCACCGGTCAGGATCGCGATGTCTTGCAGCATGGCTTTACGGCGATCGCCGAAGCCCGGAGCTTTGACAGCTGCAATTTTCAGGCCGCCGCGCAGCTTGTTGACAACCAAAGTTGCCAGCGCTTCGCCTTCGACGTCTTCCGCGATGATGATCAGCGGCTTTTGCGATTGGATCGCAGCTTCCAACAGCGGGACCATCGGCTGCAGCGACGAGAGTTTTTTCTCGTGCAACAGGATCAGCGCGTCTTCCAGCTCGGCAACCATTTTGTCCGGATTGGTGACGAAGTAAGGCGACAGGTAGCCGCGGTCGAACTGCATGCCTTCGACGACTTCGACTTCGGTTTCCATGCCTTTGTTTTCTTCGACGGTGATCACACCCTCGTTGCCAACGCGCTGCATGGCTTCTGCGATGAAGCGGCCGATTTGCGCTTCGCCGTTCGCCGAAATGGTGCCGACCTGAGCAACTTCATCCGAATCTTTGACCGGACGCGATGCTGCTTTGATCGCTGCGACGACTTTGGTGGTCGCCAGATCGATGCCGCGCTTCAGGTCCATCGGGTTGAGGCCCGCTGCAACCGACTTCATGCCTTCTTTGATGATGGCTTGAGCCAGCACGGTCGCGGTGGTGGTGCCGTCGCCTGCTTCGTCATTGGTGCGCGATGCGACTTCTTTCACGAGCTGTGCGCCCATGTTTTCGAACTTGTCGGCCAGTTCGATTTCTTTAGCGACCGAAACACCGTCTTTGGTGATGCGCGGTGCACCGAACGACTTGTCGATGACGACGTTACGGCCTTTCGGGCCCAGGGTCACCTTCACAGCATTTGCGAGGGTGTTAACGCCTGCGAGCATTTTGTCGCGTGCGTCGGTGGTGAATTTTACGTCCTTAGCAGCCATGTCGCTGTCTCCTTAGCAGAGTGGATTCAAGAATAGTAAGCGTGGCCCCGTCCCTGATCAGGCAACCGGACCGTCCTGTCTCATCAAGCGATGATGCCCAGGATGTCGCTTTCTTTCATGATCAGCAGTTCTTCGCCGTCGATGGTGACTTCGGTGCCCGACCATTTGCCGAACAGCACTTTGTCGCCAGCTTTCACGGCCGGTGCGATCAACTCGCCCGAATCCTTGCGTGCGCCTGCACCGACCGAGACGACTTCGCCTTCTGCCGGCTTTTCTTTGGCGCTATCCGGAATGATCAGGCCGCCCTTGGTTTTTTCATCGCTTTGAACGCGACGAACCAGCACACGGTCATGCAGCGGTTGGAAAGCCATCTGAGAACACTCCCTTGGGTCTTCAGTTTGATTGGGTTTAGCACTCAACACATCCGAGTGCTAACGAAGGGAAACTTAGGCAGCACCTTAGCACCTGTCAACACTAGCAATCGTAAATCTTATGCCTATTTCAAACAGCTTGATGTCGATCATCTGACCGCGTCAATTTCAGGCAAGTCTTTGCCGAAGAACACCATTTTTAAGGACCAGCCAATGATCGGATCAAAGTTTAATCGTATTTGTCTGACATTGGGCCTGCTGCTTGCGCCGATGGCGGCGAAAGCGAATTGCACCGGCGAGAATCTGCTGACCCAATTCGGGGCCAGCGAACGCCAAGAACTTCAAGCCGCGGCCGATGCCGCGCCCTTCGCGCAAGGCAATCTTTGGCAGGCGCGCAAAGGCGATCAGACGGTCACCTTGGTCGGCACCTATCACTTGGATGATCCGCGCCACGAGGCGACCATGGCGCGGCTGACGCCGGTGCTGCAGCAGGCGAAAACCCTGCTGGTCGAGGCCGGTCCGCAGGAGGAAGCGGCGCTTCAAACGGCCTTGGCGAACAATCCGGCGCTGATCGTGCTGAAAGACCAGACCCTTCCCGAAGTCCTGACGCCCGAGGAATGGAAAACCCTGTCCGAAGCTTTGTCCAAACGCAATATCCCGCCGATCATGGGGGCCAAGCTGCAACCCTGGTATGTGACCATGCTGCTTGCGATCCCGCCCTGCATGATGACCAATCTGGCGCAGGCACAAAACGGCTTGGACCATCGCGTGATCACTTATGCACAGGCCAACGGCTTGCCGATCGAACCGCTGGAACCCTTCGATACCTTGTTCAAGATGTTCGAAAATCTGACGCTGGACCAACAGCTTGCCATGGTGCGCAGCTCGCTCGCGACGGAAGCGCAGGCGGAAGACTACCTTGCCACCTTGGCCGACAGCTATTTCAACGGCGAATCGCGGATGATCTGGGAGCTGACCGCCAAGCTGACCGAAGGCCAGCCTGATATGACCCCCGAACAGGCCGCAGCCGATCTGGCGCAGATGGAAGAAGTGATGCTCACCAAGCGCAACCAGACATGGATCACCGTGATCGAAGCTGCCGCCGCGCGCGGTCCAGTCGTGGCAGCTTTTGGCGCGCTGCACCTGTCGGGCCAGACCGGCATTGCGCAATTGCTTTCGGAAGGCGGGTGGGACCTGACCGCTTTGCAGCCATAACCTTCCGGAAAATAAGCCGCGTCATAGCGCAAAGGTGACAAAGCCTGTGCGCGCTCCTATAAAGCTGCCCAAACATCAAACCATAGGGTTTCCCATGACCACTCTCGTCTTCGGCCATAAGGCTCCTGATACCGATTCCACCGGCTCACCGATCATCTGGGCGTGGTATCTGAATGAAGTCAAAGGCATCGCCGCCAAGCCCGTCCTGCTGGGCGAGCCGAATACCGAAGCGGCTTTCGTGTTGACCCATTGGGATCTGGCCAAGCCGGACATCATCTCGGATGTGGAAGCGGGCAGCAAAGTGGTGATCGTGGACACCAACAATCCGGCCGAACTGCCGCCGTCGATCAATGACGCCTCGATCGAAGGCATCATCGACCACCACATGCTGGTGGGCGGCCTGAAAACCAAAGGCCCGATCGACATCACCATCCGCCCGCTGGCGTGCACCGCGACCATCATGCATGACCTGATGGGTGACGATCTG
>DALYSR010000059.1:0-19739 GCA_031991825.1 Paracoccaceae bacterium | reverse complement strand
CGTCATATGGCATCTCGGACATCTCAGCCATTTCGGGCGAGTCGCGCATCATTATCATCGCGCGCTGCGCCGTCGCCAGATCCGCCCATTCAATCCATGAAAAAACCACCGCTTCGCCCTCTTGCGCCTGCACAGAGGTATATAGATCGTTGATCTTGCCATGGGGCAGGTCGACCCCCCAAGCTTCCACACAGCCCCGCGCCCCGTGCTTTTGCAAGACGGGCCAAGCGGCCTTGGCGAAATCCAGATAGGCAGACCGGTTCGTGACTGCGACCGGTGCAAGCAATCCCGTCAGACAGGTCATCGGATACCCCCCTTATGATCCTTGGAAGGAAGGGTGCGACCGAAGAGGGTCAAAATCAATCTAATCTATGGTGAGCGGTTTCGACCGGCCAAATCTAGCGCATGGCCTGACAGGCTAAGGATCCGCGCCCATGGAATCATGTAAGAAACAAGCGCCTATAATCCAAAAATCAATTCATTGTTTCAAAGTGTGACGGAACGCGACATCGGGCAGCGATGTTGGTTCCATCGGCCGCCGATCGACATGTCTTCACCCACTTCAGGCTTTCTAGACATCGCTAAGGCAGCCATATTTTTACAGTTTTGTAAAGGGTAACCCGATGTCTACCGTTCGATGCTTCACCGTTTGCCTTGCGGCGGCTTCTGTCTTTTCTGGCCTAGCCGCCTGCACCCCCACCCACAATGACGACTGCTGGCAAGAATCCGCTCAGCCTAGTAACCAGCGAAATATCTGTCCCGATAACGATGTGAACCGGAATGATGAGAGTGACAGGCAAATGTCGCTCGTGGATACGCCGCTTACTATCCCGCCGATTGTCATCCTTCACTAATGCCCGCCTCTGGCGGAGCCTGCACAAAGCAAATGGGACGAACAAAAGGGTCTCGCGAAGGCCCTTAGCAGGCTTCGCCGCATAGCATCATGGGCGGCGCCAGACCGGTCGGCGCCGCTTCATTTCAGACATTATCCAACAATTGCAACAGACAAGCCGCACTACGACGCGAGCCGAACTGCTCCACCACAGAGCGTCGTCCCGCTTGTGCCATCAAGGCCGCCTCATCAGGGGACAGCAACAGATGGTTGATCGATTGCGCCAAGGCTTCGGGGTTTTGCGACGGGATCAAGAGACCGTTTTCGCCTGATTGCACCAGATCGGCGACACCGCCGACCCTTGTGCCGATGGTCGGCACTTCACAGGACATCGCTTCCATAAGGGCCACCGGCACGCCTTCATCCAAGCTGGACAAGGCGAAGATATCGCTTTCGATCAGCGTGTCGCGGATGACTTTTTCATCGACCGCCCCCATCAGGATCACGCGCTCGGACAGCCCGTTTTCCGCGATGAAGCGTTCAATGACTTTGCGATAGCCGCTTCCCCCAAGATCGTCTTCGCCCGCAATGCGCAATCTGATGTCATAGCCTTGCTTGACCAGCAAAATCACCGCCGCCAGCAGATCCAGATGGCCTTTGACCGGCGCGAGCCTGCCGCAACTGAACAGCCGGATCGGGCCTTTCACATCGGGCGCTAGCCAAGGCGCGGGGCGGCGGAACATGTCGGTATCCACCCCCATGGGTTGCAGCGCCACCTGCAGTGGCAGCACATCCTTCAGGCTGCTTTGGATTTCGGTAAGCACGGGGCTAGATACCACGGTCGCGAATTTGGCATGTCGCCATTTGTAGCTTTGCCCGCCACCATAGACATATAACGGGTTATGCAAGGTCAGCGAATAGCTTGGCCCGCCCATGCGGAAGCATAATGCCGCGATCAGCGCAGACCTCGCGCAGGAATGCACATGAACATGGGTAAACTCGTGTTTTTCAGCCAGTTTCTTTAAGTTCCAAGCAGCCCCCAAACTTAGGGCGACATCCTTCTTATATGCATTCGGCTCCCCCTCGCAGGCTAGACTTAATTCCTTGGGGCCAAGCGCATGGGCCGCCAACGCCGCCGCGAGCGGGTTCGGCGTTGCCAGATAATGCGTGGCACTTGCCGCTTCTTGCGACCAATCATGCGCGATCAGCCCCTGCGGCGGCGGACGGGTGGACAGCAAGACCGGCTCTACCCCCAAGGATTTGAGCGCCTGCAGCTCGCGCCAGAAGAAGATGTGCGTTTGTCCGGGAAATTGAGGGACCATATAGCCGATACGCATCGCTTTTCGGACCTTCATAATATGCGCTGAAATATGAACCATATAGGTTTTGGATTTCGACATTATTAAGGCCTGCCCCGCCCTATGCAAAGCCCCTTGCCCAGCCACAGCATTAACGCTAGGCAGCAATAGTTATGATATAACATAACGAATCACTCTGGATAATCTCAGGAGCCGCTTATGCGTCACGTTCTTTTCGCCTCGGTAGTCAGCACGCTAACTTTGGTCGGCACCGCGACCTTCACCCTTGCGGCGGATCACAAACATCACCATCACGCCCATGCGCATACCCATGCGCATGACGAGGCGGCCGAAAAGATCAGTAAGGGTCACTTCGAAGATGCGCAGATTGCCGCGCGCCCGCTGTCGGATTGGGCGGGTGCTTGGCAATCGGTTTACCCCTATTTGCAAGATGGCACGCTTGCGCCGGTCATGGCCCAGAAGGCCGAAAAGGGCGATAAATCTGCGGCGGACTATACCGCTTATTACACGACCGGCTATCAGACCGATGTGGCGCGGATCGACATCACGCCAGAGGGCAAGTTCACGTTCCGCCAGACCGATGCGACCGCTTACAGCGGCGATTATGTCAGCGACGGCCATGAGGTGCTGACCTATGCCAAAGGCAATCGCGGCCTGCGCTTTATCTTCAAGAAGGTGTCCGGCGATCAGGCCGCACCCGCCTTTGTCCAGTTCAGCGACCACCGCATCGCCCCTTCGGTATCGGACCATTTCCACCTCTATTGGGGCGATGACCGCGCCGCTTTGCTGGCAGAAGTCACCCATTGGCCGACCTATTACCCCGCTGGCTTGTCTGGCGAGGAAATCGTCAAGGAGATGATGGCGCATTAAAGCATAGGGGGGCGGCGACTGGGGCGACAGCCTAGCCAGCGATCTGACCTTGTCATCGGTCACTCCCGACGCCTATGACGCTTTGGGGCTGCCCGGCGGTCAGATCAACCCCGACAAGTTGCGCCTTGAGGCGGCGGCGATTGCTGTGGTGAAACGCTTCCATGACAGCGGCAAGGTGATCGCCGCGATCTGCCATGGCCCTTGGCTCTTGGTCGAAGCCGATATTATCCGCGGCAAGGCCGTCACCTCTTTCGCATCGATCCGCAAGGATTTGGAAGACGCGGGCGGCCTGTGGGAAGATCAGGCGGTGGTGACGGATAAAGGCCTGATCACATCGCGCGATCCCGATGATCTGGATGCGTTTTGTCAAAAGATCATCGAAGAAGTCAAAGAAGGCAGACACGAGCTTTAAGGTGCCTTACGCCCCCCGAAAACCATGGTGGGGGGCGTGACTATTCTAACGCCAGCGCAGATTGTCGGGGCCAAGAGCGGCCACCGATTTTGCCCCCATCAGCCGCATATCGCGCAGCAATTCCGCCTGAAGCTGGGTCAAGGCGCGTTCGATCCCCGCTTGGCCCGCCGCGGCCAGCGCATAAAGATAGAACCGCCCCAGCCCCACCGCTTTGGCGCCAAGGCTAAGCGCCTTCAGCACATGGCTGCCGCGTTGAATGCCGCCATCGACCAGCACATCCAATTCGCCCCCGACGGCCTGCATCACCTCGGCCAATTGGTCGAAAGCGGTGCGCGATCCGTCAAGCTGCCGCCCGCCGTGGTTGGACAGCACGATGCCGCTACAGCCGATCTGCACCGCGCGGCGCGCGTCATCGGCGCTCATGACGCCCTTCAGGCAGAATTCTCCGCCCCAATCTTCGCGCAAGCGTGCCACGTCGTCCCAATTCATCGACGGATCAAGCATTTCGGTGAAATAGCGCCCGATGGTCAGGGTATCGCCTTTCATATCGATATGGGCGTCCAGCTGCGGCAGGCTAAACTTCTCATGGGTCAGATAGTTGATGCCCCATTGCGGTTTCAGCGCGAATTGCGCCATTCCCGCCAGACTGAGCCGGAAGGGAATAGAAAAACCAGTGCGCAGATCGCGCTCGCGATTGCCGCCGGTGATGCTGTCGACGGTCAGCATCATCACCTTGATGCCGGACTCCTTGGCCGCTTGCAGCATGGCGCGGTTCAACCCGCGATCCTTGTGGAAATAGAATTGATATATCTGCGGCACGCTGGGATGGCGTTTGGCCAGATCGGCCATGGATACGGTGCCAAGCGAGGAACAGCCGAACATCGTGCCAAACCGCGCTGCCGCAGCCGCCGTGGCATGTTCGCCCTGATGATGGAACAACCGCTGCAAAGCGGTGGGCGAAAGATAGACCGGCAGCGCCAGCTTCTGCCCCATTACCGTGGTGGACAGATCGACATCCGCCACCCCGCGCAGGATATTGGGCACCAGATCGCAGTGTTCATAGGCAGCGGAATTGCGCCGTAGCGTGACTTCGTCATCCGCGCCGCCATCGATATAATCGAAGATCGGACGCGGCAGGCGGCGCGCGGCCAGACGGCGGAAGTCATGGAAGTTGTGGCAGTCTTGCAGGCGCATCAAGAAACCTCGGCAGGTGAAGAAGCAGCAACATAGTGCTGCCATAGGTGAGCGTAGCCACGCAAGCGATCCGCATCGGCGGGCAGGCCGACCGCCTTGGTGCCTGCGCCTTTATGGTCAGGCAGCGCCACAAGCGCCGCCCCCACAGCGGTGCCGGTGGCCGATGCGGCAACCTCTATCCCCGCAGGCCAAAGCGCGGCAAGCATATCAAGGTAATCGGCATTGCGCGCAAAGGGCCCTTCGATGATGGCGGGCCCTTGCGCCCCGATCAGGTCAAGGCAGCTTTTGCTCATCATGGCCAGATAATAGCTTAAAGCAACCATGCGCGCCGCGCCCTGGGGTTCAGGTCCGCGCCAATGGGCCTTGCAGCCTTGGTAGGGGCCGGACTGCGGCTCGACGGCGGGCAGCAGCATAGAGGCGTCGCGCAGCACGATTTGACGCGCATCAGCCCGTTGCGCGGAGTTGAAGCCATTCGGGTCTATCGCCCCGCGGATCAGTTCATATTCGCGCCCGCCCATGAAGCGCGCGGTCGGCACCGCTTGCCCCAAGGCATTGACATTGATCAGGCAATCGCGGCTTGGGTCCAGCTTCGGCACCCCTGCACCCATGGCCATCACGATGACCCAAGTGCCGGTGGACACCACGTTGAACGCCCCTTGCCGCCCCAAAAGATGCGGATAAAGCGACGCATTGCTGTCATGAATGCCGCAATAGACCGGCGTTTGCGGGTCCATTGCGGTGCGCAAGGCAATCTCCGGCAGGATCGGCCCCAACACCTGATCCGACCGACAGGCTGGGGCGATTTTTCCCGTCAACCCCAAGGTATCGACCAGCGACGACAACTTGCCCGCCTCAGGCTGCCACAGGTCGGTATGACATCCCAAAGATGTGACATCGCTCGCCCTGACCCCCGACAGCCGATAGGCCCAATATTGCGGATAGGTCAGCACATCAGACAGCCGCCCCGCCAGGTCCGGCATCTGGCGCAATTGCCAGAACAGCTGCGCGCCAAGGTTCAACCCCATCGGCAAGCGGGCCGATCCGGTTTCTTCGAACGGCGGACGGATAAGGTCATATTCCGGCGCCAGATCATCGGGGCCGGTATGTTCGTAATCCAGCATCGGTGCCGCCAGATCGCCCGCCTTGTCCAGCAGCACGGCCGATGCGCCATGGGTGGTGATCGATATTGCATCAATGCCGTGACTGGCCTGAAATTCGCTCAGGCCTTGCAGGAAAAACTGCCAATGCCCTTCCAGATCGAAGCTGGGCCATGGGCCGGTATGGATCACCGGATTGGGGCGGGTGATGACGGCGATCTCGGTCAGGTCGGCGGCGCGGACCAAAGCCAGTTTGGCATTGGTCTTGCCGATATCAAGCACCGCGATATGACGGGGGGCTGGGCTTTCATCGCGCGATCAGGGCAGATGGAACAGCGGCACCAGATCGCGGGCCACCGGCGCGTTATCGGGATGGATCTGCATCAGATCGGCCATATGCGCCCACCAGCGTTGCATCACCGGATGCTCGGGCAATGCCGCCATCGCGTGATCGCGTCGCCGCCACATCACCCCGAACAAGGCATTGGTTTCGGGATCAAGATGGATCGAATAATCCTCGACCCCCGCCTCGTGCAGCAGGGCCACAAGTTCGGGCCAGATGTCATCATGGCGCTTGCGGTATTCGGCTTCGGCACCGGGGTTGAGTTGCATCCGGAAGGCGTATTTCTCTTTCATTTCCGCACCATGTTCCAAAGCCGTGGCAAAGCGATCACTGAAATCAGCAAGATGCCGATGATGATTGACATAACGATGCCCGGCACGTTCAAAAGTCCCAATCCGAAGGTAACCAATCCCATCACCAGCGCCGCGATCACCACCCCCGGGATCGACCCCGACCCGCCAAGGATCGACACGCCGCCCAGCACGACCATGGTGACCACCTCCAGCTCGAAGCCCGTGGCGATCGACGGACGGGTGGACCCCAACCGCGAGGTCAGGCAGACAGCGGCCAAGCCGCTCATCAGTCCGGTCAGCAGGAACAGCACGAAGCGCACGCGGTCGACGCGGATGCCCGAGAAACGGGCGGCGGTGGCGTTATTGCCGATGGCATAGACCATGCGGCCAAAGCTGGTGGCATGGAGCAGCAGGCCGAAGACCACCGCGAAGGCGCCAAACAATGCCAGCTCGACCGTGATCACCCACCAGACATAGCCCTGCCCGAACCAGCCGAAATCGGCGGGATAGCCGGTGAAAGCCGCATCCCCCAACACGATATAGCTGATGCCGCGAAACAGGCTCATGGTGCCGATGGTGACCACAATAGAGGGCAGTCCCACGCCCGCGACCAGCAGCCCGTTGAACGCGCCGCAGACCAGCCCCGTGCCCAATCCCAATAGCACCAGCAGCGGGGTCGAGGCCCCCGCCATCATCGCGGCCCCCATCACCGTCGAGCACAAGGCCACAATCGCCGCCACCGACAGGTCAATATCGCCTGCGATGACCAGAAGGGCCATGGCGAAAGCGATCAACGCTTTTTCGGTGAAGTTGAAACTGGCATCCGACAGGTTCCACGGATCAAGGAAATAGGGCGAGGCGAAGCTATTGGCGATGAAGATCGCCACCGCGACCAGCACCAGCAGCGCCTCCCAACTTTTCAGACCGCGTTGCCATAGCGGCTGCAGCCGGTCGGGGATCATCCGGCCCTGCGGGGCAAGGGTCGTCGCGGCGGGGGGCTTGATGGGACTATCGCTCATTTGGCGGGCTCCATGCGGGTCGCTTCGGCCGATTTCAGGATGATGCGGCCACGATTGGCCCGCCTGCCCGAGTTGAAAGCGATGGCGATCAGGATCGCGGTGCCGGAAATGGCCATCTGCGCGAAGGGGGAAATGCCCACCACCGGCAAGGCATTCTTGACGATGCCAAGGAAGATCGCGCCCATGACGGCCCCAGCAACCGATCCCGCGCCGCCCGCGATGGCGACGCCGCCGATCACGCAGGCCGCAACGACATCCAGTTCGAACCCCGCCGCGATATCGACATAGGCCACCGCATAGCGCGCGACCCATAAATATCCCGTCAGCCCTGCCAAAGCCCCCGACAGGATGAAGGCGGCGCATTGGGTGCGTCCGACCGAAATGCCGGTATAGACCGCCGCATGGGGATTGCCGCCCACCGCATAGAAGGCACGACCCAGTGGCGTGCGATTGACCAAGATCCAAAAGCCCAGCACGCAGGCCAGCATCAGCCAGGCCATCACCGGCAGCCCCAGAAAGACCGCGCGGGGAAAGGCTTTGAAGCTGGCGCTCATCTGATGGGCATTGATCCATTTGCCTTCGCTCAGCAGGAAGACGCTACCGCGATAGATGGTCATGGTGCCCAAGGTCACGACGATCGACGGGATGTTCAGCAGCCATACCAACAGCCCGTTGACCGCCCCCAAGGTCGCGCCCAGCAGGACCACCACCGGCAAGATCAGCGCAAGCGGCACCCCCGCCACATCCATCAGCCCTGCGATCATCCCGCATAATGCCAGATTGGCCGCGAGCGACAGATCGATGCATTTGGTCAGGATCACCGCCATCTGCCCCAAGGCCAGAATGATCAGCGGCGAGGTATCGGTCAGCACATTGGCCAGATTGCTGGGCCGGACAAAGCCCGCAAAGCGGCTGGCGACCAAGGCCAGCAGCACCAAGATCGCCCCTGCAAGGATCACCTCTCTCGAGGCGAAGGTTTGGGTCAGCCGCGTCCTCATGCGCGCAATCCTTCTTGTCTGGGGGCTTGTGTCTGGGTCACGGGGGCGATGCCGGCTGCGGCGCGGACCAGATTTTCCGGTGTCATCTGGGCTCCGGAAAATTCGGCGGCGATGCGGCCTTCGCGCATGACGATCACTCGATCCGACATGCCCAAGACCTCGGGGATTTCCGAGGAGACCATGATCACCGCCAAGCCTTCCGCCGCCAGTTCGGACATGAAATCATGCACTGCGGCTTTCGATCCGATATCGATGCCTTTGGTCGGCTCGTCCAGAATGATCACGCGGGGCTTGGTGGCAAGCCATTTGGCGATCACCACCTTTTGCTGATTGCCGCCCGACAAAAGCCCGACATCCTGATCCAGACTTGCCGCCCGCAGATCCAGCCTGCGGGTAAAGTCCCGCGCCAGTTTGAATTCTTCGGCCAGCCGCAAGAACCCCGCCTTTGAGGTGCGCCGCAGCGATGGCAGCGTCACATTCTGGAAGATCGGCAAGCCCTTGACCGCGCCCTGCCTGCCGCGATCTTCCGGCACATAGACGATCCCCGCCTCCACCGCCGCAGCCGTGGACCGCAGCACTTTAACCGATCCCGCGATCCTGCAGGCCCCGCGCGAGGGTTTGGTGATCCCGAACAGCGCCTGCATCACTTCCGAACGCCCTGCGCCCACCAGCCCGTAAAACCCCAAAATCTCGCCCTGATGCAGGGTGAAGCCGATATCGGCGAATTCGGTCGGATGGCTATAGCCGGTCACGGTCAAGACCGGCGCGCCGATCTGCGCGGGGCGTTTGGGATAGATCTGATCGACCTCGCGGCCCACCATCATCTGCACCAGATCGGCTTCGCTCACCTCATCCATCCGGCCCGCGCCGACGAATTTTCCATCGCGAAACACTGTCCAGCGGTCGGCGATGCGGAAGATTTCATCGAACTTATGGCTGATGAACAAGATCGCCTTGCCCTGCGCCTTTAGCGTTTCGACCAAGGCGTAAAGTTCATGGATTTCCTTATGCGACAAGGCGGCGGTGGGCTCGTCCATGATCACCACTTGGGCATCAATCGACAAGGCCCGCGCGATGGCCACCAGATGTTTCGAGGCAATACCCAAATCGCGCAGCCGCAAGCTGGGGTCAAGATCGGCCCCGATGGATGCCAAAAGGCGCGCCGCGTCTTGGTGCATTTTGGCGGTATCGATCAAGCCAAAACGCCCACGCGGCGCATGGCCGATGAAGATATTCTCGGCCACAGTCATCTCGTCAAACAGCACGGTTTCCTGATGGATCGCGGTGACGCCCGCCCTGCCCGCCGCCTGCGCGGTGGAGAAATGCACGCTGTCGCCATTCATCCGGATTTCACCGGCATCGGGCTGATAGATGCCGGTCAGGATCTTGACGATGGTCGATTTGCCCGCGCCGTTTTCACCGATCAAGGCGGTGACCTGACCCGCAAAAAGCTGCAACTGCACACCATCAAGCGCGCGCACACCGGGGAAACTTTTGGAGATGCCATCAAGCGACAGCACTGCCGTGCCATCCGGCACGGAAAGATCTTTCTGCATGAAAGCTACCATCAACAAAGGGGACGGGCAGCGAAAGGGATCGCTTTGCTATCGGATGTGAGGCCGCGCTGCGGCGGGTGCGATCCCGCCGCAGAGGTCAGTGTTAAAACTGGCTTAGAGATAACGGCTTAGAAGACCGACGAGAATTGATCGATATTCGACGCATCATAGGTGAAGGGGTCCGACATCGCGCCTTCGGTCTTTTCGTCCAAGGTCAGCTTGCCGATGCGACCCATGGCGATTTCCGCACCCGATTCCGCTTTCACATCGCCATTGGCCAGATGATAGGCAATCATCGTCGCCGCATAGCCCAGATCGACCGGATTCCAGATCGCAAAGCTTTTCGACGCGCCCGATTTGACATGGCCCGCCATTTCGGAAGGCAGACCCAGACCGGTCACATTCACTTGGCCGATCTTGCCCGCATCCGTCACCGCTTGGGCGGCAGCAACAATGCCAACCGAAGTCGGCGCGATGATGGCTTGCAGATCGGGATAGGTCTGCAACAGGCCTTGGGTTTCGCGATAGGATTTGTCGGCCAGATCGTCGCCATAGACGGTCGATACAACTTCAATGCCTTTGTAATTCGGCAGGACTTTGGTGGCCTCTTCGATCCAGATATTCTGGTTGGTCGAGGTGGTGGTGGCCGACAGGAAGGCCACCTTGCCGCCTTCGGGCAGATGGTCGGCGGCAAGCTTGACGATGGTATTGCCGATCAGCGGATTGGACGAGGGGTTGAGATGCATCTGACGCCCTTCGGGGGCGACACCGGAATCCCATGAAATCACGGTAATGCCGCGATCCATCGCCTTTTTCAGCGCAGGCACCAAAGCATCGGTATCATTGGCCGATACGGCAATCGCATCGACCTTTTGCGCGATCAAGGTGTTGATCACCTCGATCTGGCCTTCGGCGGTGGTGGTGGTGGGGCCGGTATAGATGATCTCGACATCCCCAAGTTCCTTGGCCGCTTCTTCCGCGCCGCGCGCGGCGGCCTCGAAGAAGCCGTTGCCAAGCGATTTCACCACCAAGGCAATGCGCTTAGTTTCGGCATGGGCGCCGGTGGCGATCAGGGCGGTTGCCAAAGCCGCAGTGGTCAGGGCCTTCCTCAGAATGCTCATGTGGTTCTCCTCCCTAGAGCGGTTAGACGCGCTATTCCTCCGTCGCGCGCCCCTTCCTTTTGCCCGAACGCGGCCTTAGGCCACGATCAGGGTCACGTCTGCATCTTCCAGCATCTTGGCCGCGCGATCATCGATTCCGGCATCGGGGATGACCGTATGCACGCGGGCAAGCGGGCACAGGATCAGGCTGGGACGGCTGGAAAATTTCGAGCTATCGGCCAGCAGGACCACTTCGTCGGCCTGATTGATCAGCTTCTGTTCGGCCTGCACCAAAAGGGGATCCCCCTCCATCACCCCCAAGGCGCCGATACCGCGACAGCCCATGAACATGCGCTTGGCGTAGAAATGCTTGCTGCCATCCTCATCAAAGGGCGACAGGATGATATTTTGTTCGCGATAGATCGCACCTGCGGGCAGCAAAACGGTGTTTTTCGAATGTTTCAGCAGATGTTCGGCAATCGGGAAACTATTGGTAAAGACCTGCAGGCGTTTGGCCGACAGGGGATGCACCATCTGGAAGGTCGTGGTGCCGCCGTTGATGATGATCGCATCCCCATCATCGCACAGATCGACCGCTGCCTTGGCAATCGCGCGCTTTTCCGCGGTGTAAAGGCTTTCCTGCAGGGAAAAGGGCCGTGCATTGATGCCGATATAGCTGGGCGGCGTGATCGCCTCGGCCCCGCCGCGCACCCGCTTGAGCCGCTTTTGCTTATGCAAGGTCGCGATATCGCGCCGCACGGTCGCCTCGGAGACCCCCGTCATGGCGCAAAGATCGGCCACGGTGATCACCGGCCGCTCCTGCACGGCGGATAGGATCAGCCTGTGGCGTTCCGTTTCATGCATAGCAGCCTCCCACTTGATGCAAGTCTTGATCGGTTTTGCCGGTGTGTCAATCATTTTCAATCGTCATTCCGGCCATTTCAATCATAACTTGATTGACCATGATTGGAAATGATTGACTTTTCACCGCATCCCTTCAAGCTGGTCACGGGAATGGAGGCGTGAAGCCATGCTGCACGTAAGGGGAGGATATCCAGATGACCAACTCCGCCGATAATCGGCTTGTAAATCTGTGGGATGACGCCAAGGCGCAGTCCATAAGCGAGGCCGAAAAGCTGCTTTACCGCTCGAATCTGCTGGGCTCGGACAAGCGCGTGACCAATTACGGCGGCGGCAATACCAGCGCCAAAGTGATGGAAACCGATCCCCTGACCGGCGATTTGGTCGAAGTTTTGTGGGTCAAAGGCTCCGGCGGCGATATCGGGTCGATGGGGATGGACGGATTTTCCACCCTGTACATGGAGAAGCTGACCGCGTTGAAAAGCAAATATCGCGGCGTGGAATTTGAGGATGAAATGGTGGGCTACCTGCCCCATTGCACCTTCAACCTTAATCCGCGCGCGGCATCCATCGACACGCCTTTGCATGCCTATGTGCCCAAAAAGCATGTCGATCACGTCCATTCCGACGCGATCATCGCGATTGCGGCTTCGGTCAATTCCAAGGCGCTGACCGCGGAAATCTTCGGGCCGGATATCGGCTGGCTGCCGTGGAAGAAGCCCGGCTATGAACTGGGCATGTGGCTGGAACAGCTAGCGCGCGACAATCCGCAGATGCGCGGTGCAGTCTTGGAAAGCCACGGCCTGTTCACTTGGGCGGATGATGCGAAAGACTGCTATCTGACCACGCTGGACATCATCAACAAGGCCGCGGCTTGGCTGGACGCGCGTTCCGCTGGCAAGCCTGCCTTCGGCGGGCAGAAATTCCCGCCCTTGGCCCCGGAAGCGCGGCGCGACATCGCGGCCAAGCTGATGCCGGTGATCCGTGGATTGATTTCCAAGGACCGCCACAAGCTGGGCCATTTCGACGATCAGCACGCGGTGCTGGAATTCGTGGGCTCGCAGGATCTGGCGGTATTGGCACCACTTGGCACATCCTGTCCCGACCACTTCCTGCGCACCAAGATCAGACCCTTGGTGGTCGATTTCGACCCTGCCGCCCCTGATCTGGATGCGACGCTCGCCAGCCTTCCCGCTGCTGCCGAAGCCTATCGGCAGGATTACACCGCCTATTACAACCGCTGCAAAAAGGACAATTCGCCCAAGCTGCGCGATCCCAATGCGGTGGTCTGGCTGATCCCCGGCGTCGGCATGATCACCTTCGCGCAGGATAAGGCCACCGCACGCATATCGGGCGAGTTCTATGTCAATGCGATCAATGTGATGCGCGGCGCATCCTTGGTCAGCACCTATCAGGGCCTGCCCGAACAAGAGGCCTTCGATATCGAATATTGGCTGCTCGAAGAAGCCAAATTGCAGCGCATGCCCAAACCGAAAGCCTTGGCAGGCCGCGTGGCTTTGGTCACGGGCGGCGCGGGCGGCATCGGATCGGCCACGGCCGAGCGGTTGCTGCGCGAAGGCGCAAGCGTCATGCTGGCTGATATCGATGGCGCAGCCGCCACGGATGTCGCCGCAGGCATGGCCAAGGTCTTCGGCGCCGATGTCGTGCGCGCGGTGGCGATGAACGTGACATCTGAAGCCGATGTCGATGCAGCCTTCAAAGCGGCCCATGTAGAATTCGGCGGCTTGGATATTCTGGTGTCCAACGCCGGTATCGCCTCATCGGCCCCCATCGAAGAGACCAGCCTTGCGCTGTGGAACAAGAATATGGACATCCTGTCGACGGGATATTTCCTTGTCTCGCGCGCGGCCTTCAAAACCTTCCGCGCCCAAGGCATCGGCGGCAATGTGGTCTTTGTGGCCTCCAAGAACGGCCTTGCCGCCAGCCCCAATGCCAGCGCCTATTGCACCGCCAAAGCCGCCGAAATCCATCTGGCGCGTTGCTTGGCGCTGGAAGGCGCGGAAGCGGGCATCCGCGTCAATGTGGTCAATCCCGATGCGGTGCTGCGCGGATCGAAGATCTGGTCGGGCGAATGGCTGGATCAGCGCGCCTTGACCTATCGGACCGACAAGGAGGGGCTGGAAGAGATGTATCGCAACCGATCCATGCTGAAGCTGTCGGTGCTGCCCGAGGATATCGCCGAAGGCATCTATTTCTTCGCCTCTGATCTGTCCGCGAAATCGACAGGGAATATCCTCAATGTCGATGCGGGCAATGTCCAAGCTTTCACACGGTGAGCATCATGTTGGATAAATCCCTGATCGAGCAACATAACGCGGCGCGCAGCCAAGCGCTGCATGAAGATTACGACGCGCTTGGCCATAGGCTTGCGCGGGGGGGCGTGGATATCGAAGCCCTTACCCGCCGCGCCATGGATTTCGGCGTGGCGGTTCCCAGCTGGGGGACCGGCACCGGTGGCACCCGCTTTGCCCGCTTCCCCGGTGAAGGCGAACCGCGCCATATCTTCGACAAGCTGGAAGATTGCGGCGTGATCCATGCGCTTGGCGGCGCGACGCCGAAAGTGTCTTTGCATATTCCGTGGGACAAGACCGATCCGGCTGATCTTTTGGCCAAGGCAGCCGCGGAAAACCTTGGCTTTGATGCGATGAATTCCAATACCTTCCAAGATCATGCCGATATGGCGCATAGCTTCAAATACGGCTCGCTGTCGCATGTCAATGCGGCGACCCGCGATCAGGCCATCGCGCATAATATCGAGACGATAGAGATCGGCGCGAAGCTGGGATCGAAGGCGCTGACCGTCTGGATCGGCGACGGGTCGAACTTCCCCGGCCAGACCAGCCTGTCCAAACAGTTCGACCGTTATCTGGGATCGATGCAGGAAATCTATAAGGCGCTGCCTGCGGATTGGCGGATTTTCTCGGAACACAAGATCTATGAACCCGCCTTCTATTCGACAGTGGTGCAGGATTGGGGCAGCAGCCTGATGATCGCGCAGGAATTGGGCGATAAGGCGCAATGTCTGGTCGATCTGGGCCACCATGCGCCGAATGTGAATATCGAGATGATCGTCGCGCGTCTGATCCGCGCGGGCAAGCTGGGCGGCTTCCATTTCAACGACAGCAAATATGGCGATGACGATCTGGATGCGGGCACCATCGAACCCTATCGCCTGTTCCTTGTCTGGAACGAGCTGGTCGAGCTGGAAAACACCCAAGGCCTTGATCTGGCGCATATGATCGACCAAAGCCACAACGTGACCGATCCGATCGAAAGCCTGCTGGTATCAGCTGCGGAAATCCAGCGCGCCTATGTGGCGGCGAGTCTGGTCGACCGTCAGGCGCTGGACGGCTATCAGGCGGAAAACGATGCGCTGATGGCATCAGCCTGCCTGCGCCGCGCCTTCCAAAGCGATGTCGAGCCGATCTTGGCCATGGCACGTTTGCGCAAAGGCGCGGCGATTGATCCGGTCACAGCCTTCCGTGCAAGCGGCTACCGCGCCAAGGTGGCATCGCAACGGCCCAAGGTGGCGGGCGGTGGTGGTGGCATCGTCTGATCGCAGATTGCGCAGGGGGCCGCAGCTCTGCGCGGCGGAAGTGGAACAGCGGCTGACCGCCTAAGGCTTTGACGGGCCCGTGACAAAAATAAGCGCCCGAACCGGTCCTTGGTTCGGGCGCTTATAATTTCGGCGAATTGTTCTGCCGCGCGACGCCTTAGCGATGCCCGTGATACCATGCAGGCCCACCGCGCCAACGCGGCCAGCCGTAGCCATGCACCCAGACCACATCGATATCCGACGGACGCAAGGCGATGCCTTCGGCGATAATGGCATCAACCTCTACCATCATCGGGTGCAGCAGGCAGTCCAAAATCGCCTCTGGCGCGATGTCTTGGCGCTTGTCGGGATGGCGGGTGCGGAAGGCGTCGATCAATTCCATCGCCTCGGTCGAGGGCGATGCCCGTCCCTTTTCGTCGTAATCGTAATAGCCGCGCGCGTTCTTCATGCCCAAGCGCCCTGCCTCGCACAGGACTTCTTCCATCGTGCGGCCTGCCGAACCGTCTCGGTCCCAGCCCACATCAAGCCCCGCAAGATCGGCCATCTGGAACGGTCCCATCGGAATGCCGAAATCAAGCATCGCGCGGTCGATCTCATAGGGCGACACCCCTGCCAGCAGCAGCTCCATCGCTGCCGTCTGGCGCGCCAGCAAAATCCGATTGCCGACAAAGCCGTGGCAATTGCCAACACAGACCGCCACTTTGCCCAAGCGACGCCCCAAATCCAACGCGGTCTTGATCACCTCGGGAGCCGAATACGCGCCGCGCACCACTTCCAGCAGCCGCATCACATGGGCGGGGCTGAAGAAATGCATCCCCAGCACCCGTTCGGGGCGACGCGTGGCAGCGGCGATCTGGTCGATATCCAAGAAGGATGTATTGGTGGCCAGAATTGCTGCGGGCTTACAGATGCCGTCAAGGCGGGCGAAGACGTCTTGCTTGATATCCAGCCGCTCGAAAACAGCCTCGATCACCAGATCGGCTTGCGACAAGGCCCCCAGATCGGTCGATGTGATCAGCCGCGCCAAGGCCGCTTCGCGTGCGGGTTCGGTCATTTTGCCGCGCTTGACCGCACCGGCCAGATTGGCGGCGATCAGGTCTGCGCCGCGCGACAGGCCTGCCTCGGCACTGTCGCAGAGCGTCACTTGCAGCCCCGCGCTCAGCAAAACCGTGGCGATCCCGCTGCCCATGGTGCCCGCCCCCACAACGCCTGCCTGCGTGATCGGCAAAACGACAGTGTCGGCGGGCAGGAAGGGCAGATCCTTTAGCTTGCGTTCAGCGGCAAAGATATGGCGCAGGGCTTTCGACTGTTCGCCCGCTTCAAGGCGGAAGAAGGCCTGTTGCGCAAAGGTCGACAGATCCCGCGCCGGATCGGCAGCCGTCAATGCGATCAGTTTCAGGATTTCCGCCGCTGCGTCCTGACCGGCAAGCTTGGCCCCTTGATCGGCCTTGAAAGCGGCGATCTTTTCCGCCGCTCGGGGGTCGGCTTGTGCCGCGCACAAAGACGGCGGGTTCAGGGCCATGGCGAAGGCGGCTGCGCGCAACTCGTCTTCAACCACATGATCCACCAGACCCAGCTTTGCCGCCTCGGCCCCGCTGATCGTGCGGCCCGATATCGCCAGATCCAGCGCCGCATCGACGCCCGCCAAGCGGGTCACGACCTCGACACCGCGACAGGCAGGCAACAGCCCTAAGGTGACCTCCGGCAGGCCCATCTTGGCCGAAGCCAGCGCCACACGCGCCCGCGCGGCCAAAGCCAGCTCGAAGCCGCCGCCCAAAGCGGTGCCATGCATCGCGGCAATCACCGGTTTACGAAGGGCCGCCATCTGACGGATCAAGGAGGGCAGATCGGGCTTGGCGATTTCACCGCCGAATTCGGTCATATCCGATCCCGCGAAGAAGCTTTTGCCCTCGCAGATCAGCACGGCTGCCGTCAGATCGGGCCGCGCCTCCAGCAGGTCGAAGCCCGCCGCCAGCCCCTTGCGCAGATCGGGTGACAGCACATTCACCGGCGGATGGGCTGAAATGATGGTCAGGATGCCTTGCGCGATTTCGCCCCGAACGGCCTCTGAAAGAAAGATGGTTTCCATGATGCCCCCGCTTAGAAGATTTCAATGAGGCCGGCCGCGCCCATGCCGCCGCCGATGCACATGCTGACCACGCCCCATGTGGCGCCGCGACGCTGGCCTTCGATCAGGATATGGCCCGCCATCCGCGCGCCCGACATACCATAGGGATGACCCATGGCAATCGCGCCGCCATTGACGTTCAGCTTTTCCATCGAGACTTCAAGGCGTTCGGCACAATAGAGCGCTTGTGACGCGAAGGCCTCGTTGATTTCCCACAGATCGATATCCGCCGCGCTTAGCCCAAAGCGTTGCAGCAGACGCGGCACCGCGAAGACCGGACCGATCCCCATTTCCTCCGGCGCGCAGCCTGCAACTTCAATGCCACGCAGCGCGCCCATAGGCGCAAGGCCCCGCGCGGCTGCCTCATCCGCCGCCATCACCACCAAAGCGCTGGCACCATCCGACACTTGGCTGGCATTGCCTGCGGTGACACAGCTACCTTCCGACAATTGCTGGCCACCCTTCAACACCGGCTTCAGCCCCTCAAGATCGGCCAAAACCGTGGAAGGACGGTTGCATTCATCCTGCGCCAAAGTCACATCGCGGAAGCTTTCCGCGCCGGTTGCGCGATCCAGCAGCTTTTGCGTGACGTGGATCGGCGCGATTTCCGTATCGAAATATCCCGCCGCCTGCGCCGCTGACATACGTTGCTGCGATCGTAAGGCGAAAGCGTCTTGCGCCGCGCGGGAAATGCCATAGCGCGCCGCCACGATTTCGGCGGTCTCAATCATGCTCATGTACAACGCGGGCACTTGCTCCAGCAGGTCGGCATCCTGACTGCGATACATGTTCATCTGCTGGTTCTGCACGACGGAACAGCTTTCAACGCCGCCCGCCACCACGATCTTCTTGCCTTCAAGGCGGATCTGCTGACTGGCCAAGGCCAAAGCCATCAGGCCCGAGGAACATTGCCGATCCACCGCCATCCCGGGCACGCTGACCGGAAGCCCCGCCGCCAATGCGCCTTGACGGCCGATGTTGAACTGGCTGGCGCCTTGCTGCAGCGCGCATCCCAAGATCACGTCATCAACCTGTGCGCCCAAGGCATCCAGACCACCCGCCCGCGCCAAGGCCTCGCGGATCGCATGGCCTGCCAATTGCTGCGGCGAGGTATCGTTCAAGGCGCCGCGATAGGCCTTGCCGACGGGCGTGCGGGCGGTGCTGACGATAACGGCTTGGGGCAGCGCGGCGGACATCTGATCTTCCTTCTGACGCGTTGCGCAGACCTGATCGGAATTTAATCAGGCGCGCATTAAAAACGTTTCACTATTTGAACTCGTGTTGCAATTTATTTTGAACAATGCAAGTCTTTCTCAGTAACAGCTGGAAATCCGTCATGGTTCTTGATCCTTCGCGTCTCTTTGGAACGCAAATCGCCGACCGCGACCTTCGCTATGCCGCGCGTGATCCGATGCTTTATGCCCTATGCTGCGGGGCCGATCAGGCGGCGCATGCGGGCGATTTTACCTTCGTGCATGAAGACGGCCTGAAGGTCGTGCCAAGCTTCGGGCAGAACCTGTGCTTCAATGACGACTGGATGGCGCTCTGCGGCATCGATCTGGACAGGGTGGTGCATGGCGGATTGGACCTGCGGATGCATCGCCCCTTCGACCCAGAGGCTGCGGTCACGGTAAAGACCCGCATCGGCGGTCTGGTCGACAAGGGCGAGGGTAAAGCCGCACTCGCCTTGCAGATCAGCGATATCTGGCAAGATGACGCGCTGATCTTCAGATCCTATTCCAATTTCTTCATCATGGGCGGCGGCGGCTTCGGCGGCTCGCAGGGCGAGGCTTTCGCGATGGAACGGCTGCCCGACAGCCCTGCCGATCAAAGCCATGATCTGGCGACCCGTGCCGATAGCCCGCTGCTGTTCCGCCTGCTGGGCGATCTGAACCCGTTGCATATCCTGCCCGAGGTGGCGCAGAAGATGGGCTTCGAGCGGCCGATCATGCATGGGGCCAATACCTTCGGCATCGCCTGTTTCGATCTGTTGACCCGTTTTGCCGGTGGCGATCCGGCGCGCATGAGCCGCTTTACCGCCCGCTTCTCTGGCCCGCTTTACCCCGGTGAAACCCTGCGGATGTCCTATTGGACCGGCGCGCAGGGCAAGATCCGCTTCGCCGCGCGCGCGGTGGACCGT
>DALYSR010000058.1:0-19856 GCA_031991825.1 Paracoccaceae bacterium | reverse complement strand
GGTGGATGGTGGCAAGCATGGCGGGTCCGGTTTTGGGGCGATTAGGCGCGTCCGGTCAGGACGGCGAAGCACCAGTATTTGAAGACACAATCGACTTCGGTAAAGCCCGCATCGCGCAACCAGATCAATTGATCCGTGCTGGTCGCCCCGATGTCATGGCGTTGGCGGTCCAAGGATGCGGCAATTCCTGCATCATCGACGCCCGCCGCGCGCACATCTTGTTCCCAGAAGGCCCGATAGCGGCGTTCCTGTTCGGGGGTCGGGCCAAGCACCTGTTCGGCATTGATAAACCGCCCGTTCGGGGAAAGCGCGCGATAGATCCGTGCATAAAGGCCGCGCTTATCGTCATGGCTCAGGTGGTGGATCGCCAGCGATGACAGCACCAGATCCCAGCCTTCGCCCAGATCGGCTTGCGTCATATCCGCCAATTCATAGCTGATACGGGGATCATCGCCGAACCGCAGCTTCGCGCGCTCCAGCATATCGGCCGATCCGTCGATCAGCTTCAGTTCCGACACGTTCAAAGCTTCCAGCGCCATCGATCCGAACAGCCCCGTGCCCGCGCCCAGATCCAGCACGCGCAAGCTGCGGCCCGCCGCCTCATCGGCCACCAGACGCAGACCTTCACCATAGAACGCGTCGAAGAAGGGGATCAGCGGGCGGCGGTCGGCATCATAGACTTGTGCATATTTGCCAAAGGTTTGGCTGGCGTGGTTTTCTGCTTTCGGGTCGGTCATCGCGGGGCCTTTCAACGAACGGAAAAGGGGCGCAGCTTGCGCCGCGCCCCCTGACCTTGCGTCGACCCTGACGGGATTACAAGGTCGGATACATCGGGAATTGGGCGCAAAGGGCCGCGACTTCGGCTTTCACCTTGGCCTCGACCTCCGCGTTGCCTTCTTCGCCATTCGCCGCCAGACCGTCGACCACTTCAACGATCCAACGCGAGATTTGGCGGAATTCTGCTTCCTTGAAACCGCGGGTGGTGCCAGCAGGCGCCCCCAGACGGATGCCCGAGGTGACGAAGGGCTTTTCCGGATCGAACGGCACGCCGTTCTTGTTGCAGGTGATATGCGCACGACCCAAAGCCGCTTCCGCCGCTTTGCCGGTGACTTTCTTCGGACGCAGGTCGGCGAGGCAGAGGTGGTTGTCGGTGCCGCCCGATACGATATCGATGCCGCCCTTCATCAGCTCGTCAGCCATTGCGGCTGCGTTGGCTTTGACTTGCGCTGCATATTCTTTGAACTCGGGACGCAAAGCTTCACCGAAAGCAACCGCTTTGGCCGCGATCACATGCATCAGCGGGCCGCCTTGCAGACCGGGGAAGACGGCCGAGTTGATCTTCTTCGCGATGACTTCGTCATTGGTCAGGATCATGCCGCCGCGCGGGCCGCGCAGCGATTTGTGGGTGGTGGTGGTGACCACATGCGCATGCGGGATGGGCGAGGCATGCACGCCGCCTGCAACCAGGCCCGCGATATGGGCCATGTCGACATGCAGGTAAGCGCCGACTTCGTCAGCGATCGCACGGAAGGCCGCCCAATCCCATTCGCGCGAATAGGCGGTGCCGCCTGCCAAGATCAGCTTCGGCTTGCATTCCAGCGCCTTGGCGCGGATTTCTTCCATGTCCAGCAGTTGGTCTTGTTGACGCACACCGTAAGACACCACGTTGAACCATTTGCCCGACATATTGACCGGCGAACCATGGGTCAGGTGACCGCCCGAGTTCAGGTCCAGCCCCATGAAGGTGTCGCCCGGTTGCAGCAGCGCCAAGAACACCGCTTGGTTCATCTGGCTGCCGGAATTCGGCTGAACGTTGGCATAGTTGCAGCCGAACAGCTCTTTCGCGCGTTCGATCGCCAAGGTCTCGGCGATGTCGACGAATTGGCAGCCGCCGTAATAGCGCTTGCCCGGATAGCCTTCGGCATATTTGTTGGTCAGCACCGAGCCCTGTGCCTGAAGCACCGCCAGCGAGACAATGTTTTCCGAGGCGATCAGTTCGATTTCATCGCGCTGACGGCCAAGCTCGGCGGTCACTGCGCCAAAAAGCTCGGGATCGCGCGAGGAAAGAGTTTCGGTGAAAAAGCCGTTGTCGCTTGCTGCGGCGCTCATGGGCGTCTCCTGCCAGTCCGGTTTGGGTTGAGGCTCGTTTACGCCAAGGGAGGCCAGTGGGGAAGGGTCTATATCGGGCAATCTGTCCCAACGGTGCTATTTTCCCCTGCCGCAGGGTAAGATGGCCTTCGCAGGGCTTGAGTTCGGCCCGCGCAAAGGTCAAGACTGATGGCCAAGGAGATCAACCGTGGCGTCCAAATCCGTAGTTTTCCTCGCGAGTTCCGCGCCAGCTGCCCAAGCGGCTCTGGCGGCGTTGACGGCGCGTTATGGTCAGTGCGACATCAGTGATGCAGAGGTGATCGTGGCGCTTGGCGGTGACGGTTTCATGCTGCAGACGCTGCATGAACAACATGCGACCGGCCTGCCGGTCTATGGGATGAATTGCGGCACCGTCGGCTTCATGATGAATACCTATGAAGTCGAAGGGCTAGACCATCGGCTGGCGGCGGCTGAAGAAACCCTGATCAATCCACTGCATATGCGGGCGGAAACGGCCGAAGGCGGCGTGGTCGAGGCTTTGGCGATCAACGAGGTGTCGATCCTGCGTGCGGGTCCGCAAGCAGCGAAGCTGGCCATTCATGTCGATGGCAAGTTGCGGCTCGAAGAGCTGGTCTGTGATGGCGCTTTGGTTTGCACGCCTGCCGGATCAACGGCTTACAACTATTCCGCCCATGGGCCGATCCTGCCGATTTCGTCGGATGTGCTGGCTTTGACGGCGGTAGCGGCGTTTCGCCCGCGCCGGTGGCGGGGGGCCTTGGTGCCGCGCACTTCCGTGGTGCGGTTGGAAGTCTTGGACGCCGATAAGCGCCCCGTGATGGCCGATGCCGACAGCCGTCAGGTGTCGAATGTCGTTGCGGTTGAAATCCGATCCGAACCCAGCATCGCGCATCGTTTGTTGTTCGATCCGGGTCATGGGCTGGAAGAACGCCTTTTGGCCGAACAATTCGCCTAAGCTTTATTCGGCCGCTTGGTCCATCGGGCGCAGCGGCCCCCAGCTTTCCAGCTTGCGATAAAGCGTGGATGGCGAAACGTCCAACACCCGCGCCGCACGTGGCACCGATCCCTCTTCGCGGGTCAGGGTTTCCTCGATCACCAACCGCTCGATCTTGGCCAGCGGCTGGCCAAGCAGATCATGCATCCTGAGGGGGCTGAGACGATCTGGGGGAGGCGGGCTGTCGATCTTGCCAAAGTCACGCAATAATTCGTCCGGAAGCATGTCCGGCGTGACTTCGGGGCCATCGTGAAACACCACCACATTGCGGATTACGTTCAGCAATTGGCGGATATTGCCCGGCCATGGCAAATGCCGGAACAGATTGCAGATATCGGGCGAGAGGCTGCGGAAAGCGCGCCCCTCTTCGGTGGCAAAGCGGAGCAAGGCATCTTGTGCAATGGCGATCACATCGCTGCCGCGTTCGCGCAGCGGCGGCAGATGCACGCCCACCACAAACAAGCGATAATACAGGTCTTGGCGGAACTGGCCCGCTTTGACGGCAGCTATAGGGTCGCGGTTCGACGCGCAAACGATGCGGATGTCGACCTTGCGCGGGCGGATTGCGCCCACCGGTTGCACGCTGGAGGTTTCCAGAAACCGCAGCATCTTGGTTTGCAAAGCGGGGGCCATTTCGCAGATTTCATCTAGGAACAGCGTGCCGCCATCGGCGGTGACGGCGGCGCCGGGGCGGTCGGAAATCGCGCCGGTGAAGCTGCCTTTCAGATGGCCGAAGACTTCGGATTCCAGCAGATCTTGCGGGATGGCGCCGCAATTGAGCGCGATGAAGGGGCCGCTGGCACGGGGGCTTTGGTCGTGAATAGCCAAAGCGCAAAGTTCCTTGCCAGTGCCGCTTTCGCCGGTGATGAAAACGGTGGCTTTGGATTTTGCCACCGCCGCGATCTGTTGCGACAGCTTCTGCATCGCGGGGGATTGGCCGATCATCTGCACCTTGGGCGGGGCGGGCGGTTCGGTCCTGATCCGGATCGTGCTTGTGCCATCTGCGGGGGAGACGCGCGGCGCATGTTGCGATCCGCTGGGCAGGCGCGCATTGCCGCCGCCACGCGGCAGCGGCGGGAGCAAGCTAAGCCCATAGGCCTTGCGCACGGCATTGATGAAACGGGTTTCGTCAAAGGGCTTGATCAGGAAATCACAGGCGCCGGCCTGCATCGATTCCACCGCCTTGTTGATCGATGCATTGGCGGTGATCACCAAGACCTGCGCTTCGGGATTCTGGGTGCAGATCTCGCGGACCAGTTCCAGACCGTCGCGATCGGGCAGCATCAGATCCAGCAGCACGACTTTCGCACCCGATGCCTGAAAGGCGCGCATCCCTTCCGTGGCCGTGCTGGCCGAGAGCACGCTGAAGCCCGCGCCTTGCAATACGGCTCGATACACCATCTGCAGCGATGGCGTGTCCTCGATCAGCAAGACGGGATGGTTTAACGACAGCGACATGGGGCGCGGGTCCGGTTCTGGAAAGGGGGCTGGCGGGGCGTCAGGCGGGGGAGCGGGGCTGGGATATCGCGTCTTCGGTATAGCGGATCAGGCCGAACAGCCCTTCTAAGACCTTGAAGGCCTGTTGTTGCAACAGGGCGGGGTCTGGCAGATCGGTCTGGGCGCTTCGGCCCAGATCCTGCGCCGCTTCCTGCAAATCCTGTGCCCCCGCCGATCCGGCAATCGCCGTAAGGATATGGGTCTGGCGGCGCATCCCGTCGCAATCGACCGGTTCAAGCGCCAGCACGATCCGGCGGGCGATCTGCCACAGATCGTCCCGCATCTGGCGCATCAGGCTTGGGGCGAGTTCCTGTCCGGCGATGTCTAGCAACTGCATGAAGGCATGGGGATCAACCCGACAAGCCATCGGAGGCACGCGTATCGGGTCCGGTCCAGCCTGCATCATCCGCTCCTTGCCTGGTCTCGGTTAGGGCAATCCTAAGCGAGGGCAATGGGCGCAGGCAATATTAAAGCAAAAGCCCCACCATGCGGCGGGGCTTTGCAGAAAATCCATGGCGCTCCGGCTTAGCTGTAATGCGCCACCGGTGTCCCCGCGATCGCCGAGACGTTCAGCAATCCGCGCGAGGTGATCGAGGGCGTCACCACATGGGCCTTGTTGCCCATGCCCATCAGGATGGGGCCGACTTCCAAGCCGCCTGCCTTCATCTTCAGAATGTTGCGCACGCCCGATGCGGTATCGACGCTGGGGAAGATCAGCACATTGGCCGCGCCTTGCAGACGACCATTGGGGAACAGGCGATCGCGCAGCTCCTGATCCAAGGCCGAATCGACGTTCATTTCGCCTTCGTAAACGAAGTCCGGTGCACGCGCGTCCAGCAGTTCCAACGCTTCGCGCATCCGGCTGGCCTTGTCGCTTTCCATATTGCCGAACTGGCTATGGGTGCAGAGCGCGATTTTGGGGTCGACGCCGAAGCGGCGCACATGGCGCGCGGCCCCGATCACGGTTTCCATGATCTGCTGCGGCGAGGGTTGGTCATGCACATGGGTATCGGCAATGAACAGCGGGCCGTCTTCCAAGATCATCAGCGACAGCGCCCCCACGGGGTGCAGGCCGTCACGGGCCAAGATTTGGCGGATGTATTTCAGGTGCCACTGGTATTGGCCATAGGTGCCGCAGATCATGCTATCGGCTTCGCCACGATGCACCATGACGGCGGCAATCGCGGTGGTATTGGTGCGCATGATCGAGCGCGCCAGATCGGGCGAGACCCCTCGACGGCCCATCAGATCGAAATAGGTGCCCCAATAATCGCGGTAGCGCGGATCGTGTTCGGGGTTCACCAGATTGAAATCGCGACCCGGACGGATCGGCAGACCTGCGCGTTCGCAGCGCGCCTCGACCACTTCGGGACGACCGATCAGGATCGGCACGTCATTGGTTTCTTCCAGCATCGCATTGGCCGCCCGCAGCACGCGTTCATCTTCGCCTTCGGCAAAGACGATCCGGCGGTTGGCGGTTTTCGATGCCTCGAAGACCGGCTTCATGATCAGCGCCGATTTGAAGACCGACCCGTTCAACTGCGCCTTGTAGTGATCCAGATCGGCAATCGGACGGGTGGCCACGCCGGTTTCCATCGCGGCTTTCGCCACGGCCGATGCCACAACACCCACCAGACGCGGGTCGAACGGTTTGGGGATCAGGTATTCGGCACCGAAATGCAGCTTTTCACCGCTATAGGCCGCAGCCGCTTCGGCAGAGGTGGTCGTGCGCGCAAGCGCGGCGATGCCTTCGATGCAGGCGATCTTCATCTCGTCATTGATGGTGGTGGCCCCCACATCCAGCGCACCACGGAAGATGAAGGGGAAACACAGCACGTTGTTGACTTGGTTCGGATAATCCGACCGCCCCGTCGCCATGATTGCTTCGGGCGCCACTTCGCGCACCAGTTCCGGCAGGATTTCCGGCGTCGGATTGGCAAGCGCGAAGATGATCGGCTTGGCGGCCATGCTGGCCACCATGTCTTGCGTCAGCACGCCCGGACCGGACAGGCCCAAGAACATATCCGCGCCCTTGATCACATCGGCCAAGCTGGCGGGGCTGGTGCCTTGCGCGAAAGCGGCCTTTTGCGGCGTCATCTGGGCTTCGCGGCCGTGATAGACCAGACCTTCCAGATCGCAGAGCCAGATGTTCTCGCGTTTGACGCCCAGCTTCACCAGCATCTCAAGGCAAGCGATGCCCGCCGCGCCACCGCCGGTCGAGACCAGCTTGATGTCTTCGAATGTCTTGCCCGATACCAGCATCGCATTGGTCGCGGCGGCCCCCACCACGATGGCGGTGCCGTGCTGATCGTCATGGAAGACGGGGATATTCATATGCTTGCGGCAATATTCTTCGACCACGAAGCAATCGGGGGCCTTGATGTCTTCAAGGTTGATCGCGCCGAAGGTCGGCTCCATCGCGCAGACGATCTTGGCCAAGCTCAACGGATCGGGTTCGTTCAGCTCGATATCGAAGCAATCGATATTGGCGAATTTCTTGAACAGGACGGCCTTGCCTTCCATCACCGGCTTCGACGCCAGCGCGCCGATATTGCCCAAGCCCAGCACTGCGGTGCCGTTGGACACGACCGCGACCAGATTGCCACGCGATGTGTAACGGCTGGCGGTTGCGGGGTCGGCCTTGATCTCAAGGCAGGCTTCCGCCACGCCGGGTGAATAGGCGCGGGACAGGTCGCGGCCATTGGCGAGCGGCTTGGTGGCGCGGATCTCGAGTTTGCCCGGACGCGGGAACTCGTGATAGTCCAAAGCGGCTTGCCGCGTTTTATCCTGACGTGCCTCGTCCATGCCTGCTGCCTCCAATTCAAGATGATTTAGCCTTAAACTACTTTTTATATTTGGCAAGGTTGGCGTATCCATAGGGCAAGATACTGGCTCACTTTCGCGTGCCGTGGGGGGGCGCGCGCCTTTTTCCTTGCGGCAGGGGGGCCTCTTGCTGTCAAAATCGCGATTGGCGTGGTCATGACGCAGCACTTGGTTCATCGGAGGAACAGACTTGAGCGATACCCTGTTGGATGCGGCTACCGATGTTCGCTTGCGGGCCTATGTGCCCTATTCGCGTTTCAAGGTGGGTGCGGCTCTTCGATCGTCCAGCGGCAAGGTCTATGCTGGCTGCAATGTGGAAAACGTGGCCTATCCCGAAGGCACCTGTGCCGAGGCTGGCGCCATTGCCGCCATGGTGGCAGGCGGAGATCTGGAAATCGCCGAAATCCTTGTGATCGCCGATAGCGCCGAACCCGTGCCCCCCTGTGGCGGTTGCCGCCAGAAGATCGCCGAATTCGCGCCGCCCGAAGTGACGGTGACCATGTGCACCACCGATGGCGCGCGTCGCTCGATGACGGTGGGCGAATTGCTGCCGGGGCAGTTTAGTGCGGCGCATATGGATCGCATCTGATGGCAGCCCGCCCCGATCCGCGCCGCCTGATCGCGCGTATCCGCGCAGGCCTGGCGCTTGATCCGACAGAGGTGCAGGAATTCGCGCTGGGATTGGCGAATGGCCGTGTCAGCGATGCGCAGGCGGGGGCTTTCGCGATGGCCGTGGTGCTGAAGGGATTGGGCGAGGAAGGCCGCATCGCCCTGACTCGCGGGATGCGCGATTCCGGTAGCCGTCTGCAATGGGATTTGCCGGGGCCGGTCATCGACAAGCATTCGACGGGGGGCGTGGGGGATTGCGTCTCCTTGCTGCTTGCCCCTGCGATGGCGGCCTGTGGGGCTTATGTGCCGATGATATCGGGCCGCGGTCTGGGCCATACCGGCGGCACTTTGGATAAGCTGGAAGCGATCCCCGGCTTCAAGGTGGACCTGAGCGCGCCGCAGCTAAGCCGTCAGATGGCCAAGATCCGTTGCGCGATCGTCGCCGCGACCGAAGATCTGGCCCCCGCCGACCGCCGCCTTTATGCGCTGCGCGACGAGACCGGCACGGTCGATAGCATCGATTTGATCACCGCATCGATCCTGTCGAAGAAGCTGGCGGCGGGGCTGGAAGGCTTGGTGCTGGATGTCAAATGCGGCGCGGGGGCCTTCATGAAGTCCTTGGACGAGGCGCGCGCCTTGGCGCAGGCCTTGGTCAAGACCGCGCAGGGGGCGGGCTGCATGACCACCGCCCTGATCACCGATATGAGCCAGCCCTTGGCATCCGCTGCCGGAAACGCCTTGGAAATCATCGAGGTGATGCAGACCCTGACCGGCACGTCGGTCAATAGCGCGCTCTGGGAAGTGACCTGTGCCTTGGGGGGCGAGGCTTTGGCGCTGGGCGGCTTGGCTGATGATGCGCGCGACGGCGAAGCGCGGATCGCGCAGGCCTTGGAACATGGCGCCGCCGCGGAAGTGTTCGGCCAGATGGTCGTGGCGCAGGGCGGGCCTGCCGATTTCGTGGAACGGTGGCCGGACCGGTTGCCAGCGGCGCCGATCATGATGGAAGTGCCTTCGCTGGATGACGGCTTTGTCAGCTTTATCGACACCACGGCCTTGGGCGAAATCGTGGTGCGCTTGGGCGGCGGGCGGCTGCGGGCAGGGGATCGGATCAATCCGGCGGTGGGGCTAAGCGATCTGGTGCCGCTGGGGCTGCGGGTGTCGCGCGGCAGCACTCTTGCCATGGTCCATGCAAACAGCCAAGAAGCCGCCCAAGCAGCGGCGGCTTGGGTGCAGGCCGCCTATCGTATCGGCACATCGCCTTCGGATGATCTGCCGCTGATTATGGACAGGATTTCCTGAGAGGGTAGCGTCATGGCGCGCGCATTTTTGATCGTGATGGATTCCGTGGGCTGCGGTGGCGCCCCCGATGCCGCCGATTTCGATGATCTGGGGGCCAATACCTTGGGCCATATCGCTTTGGCTTGTGCCGAAGGCCGCGCCGAAGAGGGCCGTTCCGGTCCCCTGCGCTTGCCCAATCTGGACGCCATGGGTCTGGGCGCGGCGATCACATTGGCATCGGGTATGGATGCGCCCAATCTGGGGGCCAAGCCGCAGGGGCTGTGGGGGGCGGCGCAGGAAGTGTCGCGCGGCAAGGACACGCCGTCGGGTCATTGGGAATTGGCGGGGGTGCCGGTGCCATGGGACTGGAGTTATTTCCCCGATACGCGGCCCGCTTTCCCCGATGATGTGGTGGCCGAAGTCTGCCGCTTGGCGGGCACCGACGGCATCTTGGGCAATTGCCACAGTTCCGGCGTGCCGATCATCAATGCCCATTGCGAAGAACATCTGCGGACCGGCTGGCCGATCTGCTACACTTCCGCGGATTCGGTGTTCCAGATTGCGGCCCATGAAGAACGCTTCGGGTTGGAGCGGTTGCACAAGCTGTGTGCCGATCTCGCCCCTTTCTTGCATGCCCGCAAAGTGGGTCGTGTGATCGCGCGCCCCTTCACCGGCGTATGCGGCAATTTCAAACGCACCCCGAATCGGCGCGATTTTGCGATTGATCCGCCTGCGCCGACGCTGCTGGATTGGGTGCAGGATGCAGGCCGCCAGACCCATGCCATTGGCAAGATCGGCGATATCTTTTCCATGAAAGGCATCGGCAAGCTGTGGAAGGGCAAAAGCGACGCTGATCTATTCGAACATCTGGTGGCGCTGGGCGGGGATGCCGAAGACGGATCGCTCACCTTCGCCAATTTCGTCGAATTCGACAGCCTTTACGGCCATCCCCGCGATGTATCGGGCTATGCCCGTTCCTTGGAAGCTTTTGACGCCGCTTTGCCGCGCTTCTTGGCGACCCTGCGTGACGGCGATCTGGCGATCATTACGGCGGACCACGGCAATGATCCGACCTATAAGGGCACCGAACATACCCGCGAACGGGTGCCGGTCCTAGGTTGGGGCAAGGGCGCGAAAGCCATCGGGCACTGCGCTTTTGTCGATGTGGCGGCATCATTGGCCCACCATCTGGGCGTGCCCGCCCAAGGCCCTGGCCGCAGTTTCTTGTGAGGCATGATGAATAACGCGAAAATCGAGCTGCATATTCATCTGGAAGGCGCGGCCCCGCCCGCCTTCATCCGTGGTCTGGCTAAGGAAAAATGGCTGGATATCTCGGGCATTTTCGATGAGCGCGGCCAATATAGCTTCACCGACTTTCCGCATTTCCTGAAGGTCTATGAGGCGGCAACCTCTGCGTTGAAGACCCCGATGGATTATCACCGTCTGACCTTGGCGGTGATCGAACAACTGGCCGAAAGCGGCGTGGTCTATGCCGAAACCTTCCTGTCGCCCGATTTCTGCGGCGGTGGCGATGTGGCGGGCTGGCATGATTTCCTTGCCGCCATTCAGGAAGCGGCAGACGAAGGTCAACGCAAATGCGATGTCACGCTGCGCGCCATCGCCACCTGCATCCGCCATTTCGGCCCCGAAAAGGCCAAGCGCGCGGCGCTTTGTGCGGCGGAATCGGCAGGCGATTTCCTTGTGGGCTTCGGCATGGCGGGCGATGAAACCGTGCTGGCGCCGAAAGATTACCGCTGGTCCTTTGATTGCGCCCGCGAGGCAGGGCTGCACCTGACCGCCCATGCGGGTGAATTCGCAGGCCCCGATGCCATTCGTGACACCTTGCGCGATCTGGGCGTTGCGCGGATCGGCCATGGCGTCCGTGCGATCGAAGACCTCGCATTGGTGGATGAGCTTGCCGAACGTGGCGTCGTGCTTGAAATCTGTCCGGGATCGAATATCGCGCTAGGTCTGTATAAGGACTATCGCGCCCATCCTATCGGGCAGCTCTATCACCGCGAGGTGAAAGTGACCGTTTCGACCGATGACCCGCCGTTTTTCCGCACCACTTTGCCGCGGGAATACGAAATGTTGCATCAGGCATTCGATTGGGACGAAGGTGTTTTTGCGTCACTCAACCGCACTGCACTTGACGCCGCTTTCTGCCACGAGGATACCAAAGCAATGATCGTGAAGAAGTTGGAGAGTTGAAATGTTGGATCATTTGACCGTCGTTACCCATCCCTTGGTCCAGCATAAGCTGACGCTGATGCGCGAGAAGGATACTTCCACCGCCAGCTTCCGCCAGCTGCTCCGCGAGATCAGCCTGCTGCTCGCCTATGAGATCACCCGTGGTCTGCCGATGACGCAAAAGCGCATCGAGACCCCGATGACCGAAATGGACGCGCCGGTGATCGAGGGCAAGAAGCTTGCGCTGATCTCGCTGTTGCGTGCGGGCAATGGCCTGCTGGACGGCATCCTTGAGCTGATCCCTGCAGCGCGTGTGGGCTTTGTGGGTCTGTATCGTGACCATGACACCCTGCAGCCGGTGCAATATTACTTCAAGGTTCCGGCCGAACTGGAAGAGCGTCTGACCATCGTGGTCGATCCGATGTTGGCAACCGGCAACTCGGCCGTGGCGGCGATCCAGCTGCTGAAAGACAAGGGCGCGAACAATATTCGCTTCCTGTGCCTGCTGGCGACTCCGGAAGGTGTGGCAACCATGAAAGCGGCGCATCCGGATGTGCCGATCGTCACCGCCTCCTTGGATAGCCACCTGAACGAGCAAGGCTATATCATGCCGGGTCTGGGCGATGCGGGCGACCGTATGTTCGGCACCAAGTAAGCGCTATATCAGACAGCGTTAAGCTTCTGTTAGCCAAGGCCTCCGGTTTTCGACCGCGAGGCCTTTACTGATTTGGCGTCTTATCCCATGCTCGTGACACCCGCTTGGGGATGCGCGGCTTGGGGGTTGATGATGCATAAATGGTTGGTTCCTGCGGTTTTGGCGCTGTCGATCGGCAGCGCGACCGATGGCTTGGCGCAATCGCGCAACCTGACCGGCCCGAAAGAACTGCCGCCCCCTTCCTTCAAGGGGCAGCAATTCGTCGATAGTCGCGGCTGTGTCTTCATGCGTGCAGGTCTGGGCGGGCAGGTCAATTGGGTCGCCCGCATCAGTCGGGACCGCAAGCAGCTCTGCGGTCAACTGCCGACCTTCGGCGCCAATCAGGTCAAGGTGGATGACGGCCCGCTGCCGCCCAAAGGCATTCCCGACGCCAAACCGCAGATCGCGGCCAGACCACCGGCTCAGGCTCCGGCTCCGGCGCCGACCGTTCTGTCGGCCAAGCCGTCGCCCGCAGATGCGCCCAGCGCCACGCGACCGATATCGGTGCAGATCGCGCCGCCCGTCGTGACAAGCGCCCCGCCCAAACCTGTCGCGGTGAAGCCTGTTGCCGTGAAACCCGTGCCGCCCAAAGCGGCCGCCGCCAAGCCCAAGGTGGTGGTGCCGCGCCCCGATCAGAACGCATCGCAGGTCCCGCCTGAGGCGCTGCCGCCGGGCTATCGTCGTGTCGATCCGGGTGGCCGGATGAACACCTTAAGTGGGGTGGGCGGCGCGCAGGGCTGGCAAGCGCAGGATCAGATCTGGACGCGGGAAACCCCTGCGCGACTGGTCGATGCGCCGCGCCGCAATGCGGCTGTGGTGCAAGAGATGCCCGCGCGACACGCGGCAGCACCGCGTGCCACCGTCAAAGCGCAGCCAGCAACGCCCAAAGCTGCAAAGCCCAAGGCCACAAAGCCCAAGGCTACGGGGCAGGGGCGCTATGTGCAGGTGGGCAGCTACGCCCAAGCCGACAATGCGGGGCGCGCTATCCGTCAATTGCAAGCGCTTGGCCTGCCGGTGGCGAAATCGCCCCTGCGCAGCGGGGGGCGGCAATTGCAGGTGGTGCTGGCTGGGCCCTTCGCATCATCCGCACAAGCCCAGCAAGCCCTGCGCGCCGCGCGCGGAGCAGGGTTCAGCGATGCCTATGTCCGTTAAAGCAAGCCTTTAACCGGAAGCGCTGCAGATATCTTGCAGCGCGACCCAATCACCATCGCTCATCAAAGGATCAGAGGTGCGGCCCTTCATCGGATCGCCCTCTAGCAGCGCTTGGTGATCTGCGCCCGTCGGGTCGATGAAACGCGCATAGGGGGCCGCGCTGACCTGCGCCTTGGTGAATTTCTCCAGCAGCGCTTCATCCGAGATATAGACCGGCTTCTGGTTCAGCATCCGCTCGCCATAGCCGCGCAGGCTGGACGGGTCCAAGACGCCGGTGGTCAGCAACCGCAGGGTCGAAATCATGCCGCTGTGGTTCAATGCCGATTTGATCGGATCGCTGGTTTCGGCGCGCAGCCGTTCGGCCAGCACCAGACCCGCCAGCAGTTCCGGCCCGTCCTGTTCTTCGACGACGCGGCGGTTGACCATGATCACGCCACCCGGAATATGGGCCGCGGTTTCCACGCCTTCGCGCACGATCATGATCTGCGCCTTATGCGGGCCGATCAGCTTGTCGCTCAGCGCGGTCAGCGCATAGGTGCCCAAGGGCGTTTCGCATTTGCTGCCGATCAGGCGGTTCATATCGGCGATGGCATATTGGCCGATCGCCGCGCGGGTGGCTGCGGGCAGCACCGATGCGGTATGTTCGCGCAAGGTGCCTGGCAGCCAGAACAACAGGCACAGGCCCACCAAGGCGGTGCCGCCGCCCAGAAACAGCCCGCGCAACCGCCCCGCTTTGGGCTTCTTCGCGGTGACCACGGTGCGGATCTTTTCGATCGCCGCGATCATGTCGGGCTCTTCCAGTTCCAAGGTCTCGATCGCATCTTCGCCCGGCGTATAGATTGCCGGCAATTCGCCCGGATTGGTGCGATGCAGCGCCGGAAGCGACCAATGCGTCAGCGGAATGTCGCTTTTGGGATCAAGCAGCACCACCGATGCTTCGCGGAACGAGACCACGACCTCGCGCCTTTGGGACGCAGGGGATTCGCGCCAAAGTCCGGGGCTTTCCAGCCGTGCATATTGCAAAAGGGCGGTGTTGCCGCGGGTGATCTTGCCTGTCATTTGGCGCGACGATAGCGGATGGCGGGCTGGGCTACAATTACCCGCAGCGCTTGGTTTCGGGCTTTCTGCCTTGAAATGCGGGGCGAAGGGCGGGGCCTTGGGTCAAGACCGCTCCATCGCCTCGCGCCAATGGCGGCGACACAGGCTGACATAGGTTTCATTGCCGCCGATCACCACCTGATCCCCGTCCTGCACGGCCCGCCCATCCGCACCCTTGCGCACGACCATGGTGGCCTTCTTGCCGCAATGGCAGATGGTGCGCACCTCGCGCATTTCATCGGCCCAAGCCAGTAAAGCGCTTGATCCGGGGAAGAGATTGCCTTGGAAATCAACCCGCAAGCCATAGCACATCACCGGCAGCCCCAGATCATCCACCACGCGGGCCAATTGCCAGACCTGTGGTGCGGATAGGAACTGCGCTTCGTCAATGAAGATGCAATGCAGCGGCTCTTGTTCCAGCCGCGCGGTGATTTTGGCGAACAGGTCTTCATCGGGGGCGAAGGTATCGGCGGGTTCGCCAATGCCGATACGGCTGGCGATCCGGCCTTCTCCGGCGCGATTGTCCAGCTGGGCGGTGATCAGATAGCTCTGCATCCCCCGCTCGCGGTAGTTATATGCAGCTTGCAACAGCAGGGTCGATTTGCCCGCGTTCATCGTCGAATAGTGGAAATACAGCTTTGCCATGGCGCAGGGGGTACTGCTTGTGATGCGTTCAGGCAAGTGTCACGTCGCGGATCTGGGCGCGCAACGGCAGATAAGAAAAAAGGGCCGGACAAGCCGACCCTTTCCCGAATGTCTTAGCGCGCGCGCGGCTTGGATGCGCCTGCGCCACCGGTTGCCGGACGGCGCGGCGAGGTGCCGCCACCCATCGGCTTGGGCTTGCCCGCGCCTTGCGGACGGCCACCGGCCGGTTTGCCCGACGGGCCACCAGCGGCCTTGACGGCACCGCCACGGCTTCCCGGTTTGTTGGAACCGTTCTGCTGACCGAAGGGGCGCGAACCCGGACGGTTGCGGCCTTGGCCCGGACGCGGCGAGGCCGCCACGATATCCGCAGCCCAAGGGGCACCACCCAAGATCGGCAGCGGCTTCTTCAGCAGCTTTTCAACTGCTTGCAGTTCAACCATTTCCGCCGGCGAGCAGAAGCTGACCGAAGAGCCTTCGGCACCCGCACGTGCGGTACGGCCGATACGGTGGACATAGTTTTCCGGCACGTTCGGCATGTCGTAGTTATAGACGTGACGCACGGTCGGGATGTCGATGCCACGCGCCGCGACATCGGTTGCAACCAAGACCTTCATCTCGCCCGCTTTGAAGTCCGACAACATGCGGTCACGTTGGTTCTGGCTACGGTTGCCGTGGATGGCGCCAACTTTGAAGCCCCATTGTTCCAGCACTTTCGCCAGCTTGTCGGCACCATGCTTGGTGCGCGAGAAGACGATCGCCTGCTCTTCGGGGTGCTTTTTCAGGTAGTCTTCCAGCATACGGGCTTTGTCGCCATTGGGCAGGAAGTGGACACCTTGGCTGATGCGTTCAACCGGCTTGCCGGGCGAGGCCACTTGCACGCGGATCGGGTCACGCAGATAGGTATCCGCGATTTCCTCGATATCCTTCGGCATGGTGGCCGAGAACAGCAGCGTCTGGCGCTTCAGCGGGATATGCTTTGCGATCTGGCGCAGCGAATGGATGAAGCCCATGTCCAGCATGTGGTCGGCTTCGTCCAGCACCAGATAGCCGCATTTTTCCAGGCTGACATCGCCGCGTTCCAGCAGGTCGATCAGACGGCCGGGCGTTGCCACCAGCACATCCGTCCCTTTGGACAGGGCTTGGGCTTGTTTGAACAGCGATGCGCCGCCCACAACCATGGTCACTTTGACCGCGGTGCCTTTGGTGAAAACTTCAAGGTTTTCCTTGATTTGGGTGGTCAGTTCGCGGGTGGGCGCCAAGATCAGCGCGCGCACATTGCGCGGACCCGGCGGATGGCCAAGGTCCAGAATACGGTGCAACAGCGGCAGGCCGAATGCAGCGGTCTTACCGGTGCCGGTCTGCGCCAGACCCATCAGGTCGCGGCCCTTCATGATATGCGGGATCGCTTGGGCTTGGATCGGGGTCGGGGTTTCCAGCTTGGTCTTTGCCAAAGCCTCGATAATACGGGGCGAAAGGCCCAGATCTGCGAAAGTCGTCATGGGTTCATTCCAATCAACACGGGTCAGGCAGCCCTCGATCCATGAGGAACCCCATGAACCCGTGCCACCGATGGCACCCCTGCGTGATGGTGGGAACCTTTTACCGGGCCTAAATGGTGCTCACGCGGCACAGGCTTCGGTAGGCTAGGATGTGGGCCTTACGGCGCATAGAGTCAAGGGCGCAGGAGGACGCGCCCTTGACGGAATGGCCCAAAACGCGGCGGAATTAGTTAAAAAGCGCGCCGACAAGGTTCAGAACTGCAAGGATTTGTTGGGTTTCGGTATCCACGCGATAGATGTTGCCGCCATCCTGATAATAGCGCCAATTGCCGCGGTCGGGCAGGTCATAGCGGCTGGGATCGCGGATCAGGTCGTAGTTATTGACCCGCAAGCGATCCCCCACACGGCGACCGTAACGCGCGTCGCGCTGTCCGGCGCGGTAACCGTCACGATAGGCATCCGCGCTGCGATCATGCTTTTTGGCATGGCCGGGCGGCTGGCAGCCATGGCCCTTTTTGGCCAAACTGGGGGGACAATGCTTTTGCGCATGGTGATGCCGGTCGGCTTTTTTGCCGCGATGGTGGTCGTGATCTGCCATCGCGGGCGCGGCGATGGAAGTGGCCAAGATCAGGCCGACAACTGGGATCAGTCGAAAGAATTTCATGACTCTCTCCTTTGCGCCACTAACGCCTGAAGCCATCTGACGGTTCAAGAGTGTGCATAAAGCCGCGCAGGAAATGGCCGAAGGCCCGATGGGCTTTTGGCAGTTTCCCGCCATAACATGCGGCGGACAAAAGAAAACAGGCGCCGGATGACCGACGCCTGCCAAATTCAGTTTAGATCGGACGCGATCAGCCCTGCAGGGTGCGCACGCCGTAGCCTTCCGAACGCGCCTTCATCGCTGCCACTGCCGCGATGGAACCGGCTGCGGTGGTGAAGTAGGGGATCTTGTCCATCAGCGCCACGCGACGGATGTCACGGCTGTCGGCGATCGATTGCGTGCCTTCGGTGGTGTTGAAGACCAAAGCGATCTCTTCGTTCTTCAGCGAGTCGACGATGTTCGGGCGACGCTCATAGGCTTTGTTGACCGAGGTGGTCGCAATGCCTTTGCCTTCCAGCCAAGCGCCGGTGCCTTTGGTTGCCACCAATTCGAAGCCCAAGGCCACCAGATCGGCTGCCGCTTGCGCGAAAGCTTCCGACTTGTCGGCATCCTTGACCGAGACGAAGACGCGGCCTTCGGTCGGAAGTTGGGTGCCAGCGCCCATCTGCGCCTTCAGGAAGGCGAGAGCAAAGCTGCGGTCCCAGCCCATGACTTCACCGGTCGAGCGCATTTCCGGCCCGAGCAGCGGGTCGACACCGGGGAAGCGGGCAAAGGGCAGCACCGCTTCTTTGACCGAATACCACGGGGTGATCGGATCGGCCAAAGTGGTCGGATCGGCCAGCGGCAGATCGGTATCCGGACCCACGCCTGCCTCGTAAGGCGCGCGCAGCGGGAAATTCGACATCGGCTCGCCAGCCATCAGGCGGGCGGCGATGGTGGCAATCGCGCTATCGGTGGCTTTGGCGACGAAAGGCACGGTACGCGAGGCGCGCGGGTTGACTTCCAGCACGAAGATCACGCCGTCTTTGACCGCGAATTGCACGTTCATCAGACCGACGACATTCAGGGCCAGCGCCATTTCAACGCTCTGACGCTTCAGCTCTTCGATGATCTCAGCCGAGAGCGAATGCGGCGGCAAGCAGCAAGCCGAGTCGCCCGAATGGACGCCTGCTTCTTCGATATGCTCCATGATGCCAGCGACATGGACGGTCTTGCCATCCGAAAGCGCGTCAACGTCGACTTCGATCGCGCCCGACAGATAGCTGTCCAGCAGGACGGGGTTGTTGCCCGAGACCTGCACCGCTTCACGGATGTAACGCTCCAGTTGAGCGTCGTCGCGGATGATTTCCATCGCACGGCCACCCAGCACGAAGGAGGGGCGGATCACCAGCGGATAGCCGACTTCTTTCGCCACCGCGAAAGCTTCGTCGCGCGACCGCGCGGTGCCGTTATGCGGCTGGCGCAGGCCAAGCTGTTGCAGCAATTGCTGGAAACGCTCGCGGTCTTCGGCCAGATCGATCGCATCCGGCGTGGTGCCAAGGATCGGGATGCCTTCTTCGTGCAAAGCATTCGCCAGTTTCAGCGGCGTCTGGCCGCCGAATTGGACGATCACGCCATGCAGAGTGCCGTTTTCTTGCTCGACGCGCAGGATTTCCAGCACGTGCTCCAAGGTCAGCGGTTCAAAATACAGGCGATCCGACGTGTCATAGTCGGTCGACACGGTTTCCGGATTGCAGTTGATCATGATGGTTTCATAACCAGCCGCCGTCAGCGCATAGCAGGCGTGGCAGCAGCAATAGTCGAATTCGATGCCTTGGCCGATACGGTTCGGGCCACCGCCCAGAATGACGACTTTCTTGGCATCCGACGGACGCGCTTCGCATTCGACATCGCCCATGACCGGCGTCTCATAGGTCGAATACATGTAAGGCGTTTGCGCTTCGAATTCCGCCGCGCAGGTGTCGATCCGCTTGAAGACAGCGGTGACGCCCAGATTGCGGCGCGCACGGCGCACCAGCGCTTCGTCACGACCGGTCAGGATCGCCAGACGCGCATCGGTGAAGCCCAGCATCTTCAGGCGGCGCAGGCCTTCGGCGGTTTCCGGCAGGCCCTCTGCGCGGATCACCGCTTCGGCGTCGATGATTTCGCGGATGCGGTCCAAGAACCACGGATCGAAGGAGGTGATCGCGTTGATTTCGTCATTGCTGAAGCCTTCGCGCATCGATTGCGCGATCACGCGGATACGGTCGGGGGTCTGCTGCGACAGAGCCTTGGAAATCGCGGCCTTGTCCGGCGCGCCGACGATTTCGATCTCGTCGAAGCCGGTCAGGCCGGTTTCCAGCGAGGCCAGCGCCTTTTGCAGCGATTCGTGGATGGTGCGGCCGATGGCCATCACTTCGCCAACCGATTTCATCGCGGTGGTCAGATGCGGTTCCGAACCCGGGAATTTCTCAAACGCGAAGCGCGGGATTTTGGTGACCACATAGTCGATCGAGGGCTCGAAGGAGGCCGGCGTGACTTTGGTGATGTCGTTGTCCAGCTCGTCCAAGGTATAGCCGATGGCCAGCTTGGCGGCGATCTTCGCGATCGGGAAGCCAGTCGCTTTCGATGCCAAGGCCGAGGACCGCGACACGCGCGGGTTCATCTCGATCACGACCATGCGGCCGTCTT